>NZ_CP096884.1:315253-630507 GCF_023273855.1 Seonamhaeicola sp. ML3
ACTGGCCGAAGTACTTCTAGATAAAGAAGTTATTTTTAAAGATAACCTAGAGAAGATTTTTGGAAAACGTAATTTTGGAAGCTCGGAGGAGAGCCCAAAAGAAACAAGCGAAAAAAACGAAAATACAGAAACTGAAGAGGAATCTGAAAACAGTTAAAATACAACTTTTTGTTGGCCTTTTATTAAAAATCTTAAATTAACCATATGGTTAGTTTAAGATTTTTTATATTTGATTATCAACGAAAGAATTGGGTTAATAGCAAGAGCTAAATGAGTCTTTTTAGAAAACTATTTGGTTCCAAATCTCAAAAAACAGGAGAGGAACTAAAATCTGAAGATAGAGGCAAATATATGCCTGAAGTTAAGCTGCCAATAGACGAAAGGTTTACCATAAACTTTAAGGCTAATGGTGGTAAGTTTTTGTATTGCGAAAATTTAAACGAAGTCTACGAAAATCTTCAAAATATCATTGATGAAAACAAATGGCAGGAGAAGAAAGTCCTTCTCTTGGATAAAAATCTTGAAGATAAATTCAAAAATTCCAATCTAAACCCGACTAGAACAGTTAGCGCATCTACTTTTTTTCTCACTACCTGTGAGAATCTCATAGCAGATGATGGTTCTCTACTCATTTCATCAAATCATATCTTCGAAAAAAAATTACCGGAATTACCCTTTAATTTCATTGTTTTTGCCACCACAAGTCAGATTACAGAAAACATTGGAGAAGGGCTACGTGGTATAAAATCGAAAAACAAAAATAATATCCCTACCAATATCACAACCATAAAGCACTTTAAATCGGGAGAGGAAAAAGATTTCTTGAGCTATGGAAGCAGTGCCAAAAACCTTTACCTACTACTTTTAGAAGATCTATAATACATGAAAGAAACCCTAACAAGAGGGCTCTCGGGCATACTTTATATTGCTTTATTAATTAGTTGCTTTCAAAACGAACATGCGTTAATCATACTGTTTTTTGTTTTCGGATTGATTTCCCTTGCTGAGTTTAAAAAACTCATTCAATTAAAAAGTTTCATTCCCTACATAATTTTTGTTATTCTATATTTTGTGTTTGTTTACTGGAAACTGGTTTTAAACACCAATTTTGGTCTAGATGAAGCCATTCAGATTTTAACCGTCATTACAATTTTTGTTGAATTATTTCTTATCAAAGATTTATTTTCTGAAAAAAAAATTCCCCTTTTTGCAACTAAGAGATTCATACTAACAACTTTCTATCTTTCAAGTGCTTTCGTTTTCATTACACTTATAGGAAACTATCAAGATAGTAACAATGCCTATATTCTACTGGGCGCTTTTATTCTTGTGTGGGTTAATGATTCTTTTGCTTATATCGTTGGTAAGAATTTTGGCAAACAAAAATTATTCGAAAAGATTTCTCCCAAAAAAACAGTCGAAGGTTTTCTAGGAGGTCTCCTCTTCTCTTGTATAGCAAGTTATTTTATTGCTAACTTTACAGAAACACTAAACTTTACCAATTGGCTCATATTAAGCATTATCGTAAGTGTTTTTGGGACTTTGGGCGACTTGATAGAGTCTAAATTTAAAAGGCAGGCGGGTGTTAAAGATAGTGGTGTCATCATGCCTGGTCACGGCGGTTTGCTAGATCGTTTAGATAGTATCATATTTGCAGCACCATTTATTTATTCATTTTTAAGTTTACTAAATTATGTTTCATAAAGAAGGCCATAAAATCATTTTAATAACATTTCTTATTGTTATAGCGGGTGTTGTTCTTGCCGACAGTTTTATTACAATTGAATGGCTTAGGTTAATTTTAATCATAGCACTGCTAGTCTTGTTGGTATTAATCCTGCAATTTTTCAGAAATCCAAAGCGACGAACACTTGCAAATGACAAACAGGTAATTTCACCTGTTGATGGGAAAGTAGTGGTGATTGAGGAGGTTTTTGAAAAAGAATATTTTAAGGAAAAACGATTACAGGTTAGTGTTTTTATGTCGCCAATAAACGTACATGTAACCCGTTATCCTATTGGCGGCAACGTACTATTTAGTAAATACCATCCCGGAAAATATTTGGTGGCCTGGCATCCTAAAGCTAGCGAAGAAAATGAACGCACAACCATTGTTGTAGAAAATGACACTTATGGTAAAGTGTTATACAGACAGATCGCCGGTGCTCTTGCAAAGCGTATTGTGAACTATGCGAAACCAAATGACAAGGCCGTTCAAGGTGCCGATGCTGGATTTATTAAATTTGGCTCTAGGGTAGATTTATTTTTACCTCTAGATACCAATATAAAAGTTGCGTTAAACCAAAAAGTTAGAGGTGGAGAAACTGTAATTGCAGAACACTAAATGACAAACGAGGAACTAGACATAGCATTTAAAGAAGCGGTAGCTAGAGTTAACGCCCATACAGAGCCTTTCCCTGCAGATACGCTTCTAAAACTTTATGCCTATTACAAAAGAGCTACCAACGACTACGGAAGACCTAGAAGCCGTGAAGCGCTAATAAATGCGTTTAAGACCAATGCGCTATTCCAAGCCAAGGATATTACCGAGGAAGAAGCCAAAAGACATTATGTAGATTTGGTAAACAAGTACTTTCTTTACAGGGAGTAGTTACTCTTTTGAAAAGCTTTTCTTGAGCTTCCAAAATTACCGATAAATTATTGTAGAGCTAATTTTTGTTAAAAGTTTTGGCTACCGATAAAACACCACTACCTTCACAGATTTTTGTTCATAAATAGCTTATTTATGATTCATAAACTGATGGATACATACATCCTTTTTAACTTGATTTTGTAAAAAATTTCATCTACTTTCGTTTATCTGATATAAGTTATTGAAACGTTGCATATCAGTAAAACCCTCGGCAATAATTTGAGATAACCCTAAAAAAATAAATAGACTGAATGAAATACTATATTAGCTTTTTAGTTTTAAATGCATTAATTTTTATGACTACTTCTTGTCAAGAAAATAGAAACATAGAAAACAAGTTTTCATCATTAAATGATACAATCTCAATAAAAACAAAAAAAATAAAAGGAAGAGGGTTATTTGAATTAGGGTACGGCAGTCTAAAATTTAAAGATACTTCTGAAACCTTTTCTAATTCGATTAAGTATCCAAAAAACATAGAAAACATAAAACGATATCAATTAAAAGTTGATTTTAGTGAAAAGCAAAATAACAATGTGGAAATTTTATTGGGTAACAAAAATGGAAATCAAGTTTTTATAGTAGACCAAAACAACAATAAAGATTTAACTGATGATATTGTAAGAATGTGTGAAAATATAATTTGGACAGCTCCTCCAGAAATAATTAAATGTGAATATTTGATTTCCAATGGAAAAGAAATGGTTAAAGATTCATCTTGGCTATGCATTGGTAAAGGAAATGGAAAAATTTTATTAGGAAAAAGAGAATATTTTCTCGGGAAATTCAGTATTGATAATGAGAATTATGAAATTGGTGTTATTGAGCCGAGAAACTCTATGAGCTTTGCCTATAACTTTTTACCTGAAATTGCACTATTATCAAAATTTGGAGTAAATAAAGATTCTTTATCTTACAGTGATTTAATTAAGATTGGTGAAATCTTAATTTTAAACGACAAACATTATCGCTTTGAAAAAATATCTAATAATGGAGATTTAGTAACACTAGTAAAAGAAGAAAGATTTGATAATAAAATTGGAACTCAGAAAGGGATGATTGCCCCCGAATTTAAGGCTATAACAATTTCAGGAGATACTATTACCAATTCTATTTTCGGAAAAAAATTAACAGTTATAGCTAATTCTTGTGGATGTGGAGGAGACAAGAAGTCTACAGAGGATTTTTACGAAATGGAACGGTTATACGGTAATGATATTAATGTTTTACACGTAGACTTTAACATAAAAAAAACAAATACTGGAATACATATTGACTCAGAAAAAGAGTTTAACAAAGATTTTTCCAATCATTACAGACAAGAATATTGTTCAAGAATTTGCTATGTAATTGGAAAAAATAAAAGAATTATTGATAAATTCAATATCAATCAATGGAAAGATAGATTATCTACCATAATCAATAAAAACTAATGCCAACATATCCTACCGAAAATTCCTTCCATTTTGTTATGTTGTTTTACGGCCGAAAATCCTGAAGAATATTAACTAAATCTTTAAATAAATGAAAAACAAACTATTCTTGACTTTTATTTTATTAACCACTGTTACTATTCACGCTCAAAGAATTAAAAACAACCCTGAATTTAAAAATATTATAGTAATAGATACCACAAAAACAATTTCAAAAATAGTTGAACTTGATAAAGTTGTACATGGGTTTGGCCCTTCTGGTAATTTCGGTATTGAAATAGGTTCAAGAGATTTAATTAGTAAAAATAGTGAGGAGTTAAAAGGGTACCCTACAATGAAAAATCTACCTGACTCGTTGACCAATATAAAAGAGTATCTTATTATTTTGAACGACCTACAATTCTACTACCAAAATTACAAGCAGGGTATTTATAGCAAAGAATTCTTTCTTCAAAGTGTTAAAGTAAGGAAAAGAAACCTTTCAGATACTATCCATTTAACTGATAAGATGGTAAAAAACACAATTTCAGTAGTATCTGGTTTAACAACGGATGATAGAATTGTATATATAGTCGATACCAATAATAATAATGATTATTCTGATGACGAAATGAAGCCTCTATTGTTTGATTTAAGAAAACATGATGATATAATTAAAAATTCTCAATCTGTTGATATCGAATATTTTGATGGAGATTCAATAAAAAAAGACCAACAATTGCTTTGGGTCAAAAACAGTTATAATAGTCAAGAATTAACATTTAGTTTTCCGCAATTTAGATATGGTAAAGTCGAATTAGGGAACGAAACCTATTTGATGATTTCCGAATCATTTAGTCTTAACAATTCTATCTATCTAGTAAAAGACCGCCCTTATTTTAGCAATCTTGACCGAAAAGATATGATAAACCCTTATCAATATTTAAATGTAAATGGTTATTACATACAATATTCTCCAGTTTCACAAAACAATGATAAAGTAAAACTAACCATAAGTTCTGACGACTCGGATAATAGAAAGACTCCCATCGGAGCTCAAGTTGGAATGATAGCCCCAAATTTTAGTGGCAATAATATACTAGATGACATTAAAATTTCTTTGGATAAATACAGAGGGAAATATGTATATGTCGACTTCTGGAGCTCATCATGTCCCCCATGCATCATAGAGTTTCCCTACATAAATGAAACTTACAATAAATTTAACAGGAGTGAAATAGAATTTATTGGAATTGCCGACATTAGGAAAAACATTGATATTAAAAAATTTGTTAAAGAAAAGAATATTAATTGGCCAACTATTAATGAGGCAGAAAAAACAACAATTACAAAAGGCTATAACATCAACTCCTGGCCAACTACATATCTAATTGATCCTAACGGAAGAATTATTGCTACCAATTTGAGAGGAAAAGACTTGAACAATAAATTAGAATTGTTAGGAATATCTACAAAAAAATAAGAAACGTGTTCTAGCATCTATAATAATAATTGCTTGGTTCTAGCCTACTCGGAAAATCCTGCGGATTTTCCTCTGGTTCGTTCCATTTTTTCTAAGTTAGGGGCTTAACCACGCAACTATCCTAACACCAACCGTTAAACGAACACTACCCCAAACTAGCTAAACTCGCCTTTAAGGTTTCAATCTTAGCCAATGCATCTGCTTCCTTTTTCTTTTCACTAGCGACAACCTGCTCTGGCGCATTATTTACAAAACGTTCGTTAGAGAGTTTCTTTTGTACAGATTTAAGGAAACCTTCAGTATAACTTAACTCGTCTGTTAGCTTTTTAATTTCAGCCTCCACATCAATAGCACCAGCCATTGGTATAAAGTATTCGTTAGATTTTACACGATAGGTCAACGCGCCATCAATTGTTTCGTTTACATATTCAACACCTTCAAGGTTACCTAATTTCTTAATAACGGCATCGAAAGTGTTGGCTTGCTTTTCATTGTTAATTACCGAAAACGCGATAGCATCTTTAAACGCAATATTCTTTTCTTTTCTTATGGTCCTAATACCAGAAATAACATCGGCGGCAAAATCAAATTCAGCAATTAAGGGTTCATTTGCAGGTTTTAATTCTGGCCATGTAGCTACTATTAAGGCGTCTTCTGATGTTCTTTCAGTAATTAACTGCCAAATTTCTTCGGTAATAAACGGCATAAACGGATGCAAGATCTTTAAGTTGTCTTCTAGTAAACTTATAACTGCATTGTATGTTATAGCATCTATTGGTTGTTGATATGCTGGTTTTACAATTTCCAGTAACCAACCGCAGAAATCATCATAAATTAATTTGTAAATGGCCATAATAGCATCGCTTAAGCGGTATTTACTAAAATGGTCTTCAATGTCTGCTAAAGCTTTTTGAAATTTAGCTTCGTACCATTCTAATGCTATTTTACTGGATTGTGGCTGCTCAACAGTTTCAGACACCTCCCATAAGGTTGTTAAATAAAACGCACTCCAAATTTTATTACCTAAACCTTTTCCTTGCTGACATAGGGCTTCATCGAACAATAAATCGTTACCAGCAGCTGCACTCAACAGCAATCCAACACGTACACCTCCAGCACCGTATTCCTCGATAAGTTTTAAAGCATCGGGTGAATTCCCCAGAGACTTACTCATTTTACGACGTTGTTTATCGCGTACTAAACCTGTTAAATACACATTTTTAAAAGGCTTATCATTTTTGTACTCGTACCCAGCAATAATCATACGGGCCACCCAGAAAAATAGAATATCTGGACCTGTTACCAAATCGTTGGTTGGGTAATAGTATTTTATATCGTCGTTTTCGGGGTTTCTTATGCCATCAAAAACGCTCATTGGCCATAACCACGATGAGAACCAAGTGTCTAGCGCATCGGTTTCTTGTTTTAAGTCTTCTTTAGTAATTGACCTCTCGACTCCGCTCGAGGTGACATTTAGCTTTTTATTAGCCAATTCTAGAGCTTCTTCAACAGATTCTGCAACAACAAAATCTTCTTTGCCATCGCCATAGTAATATGCCGGAATTTGTTGCCCCCATAATAACTGACGTGAAATATTCCAATCGCGGATGTTTTCCATCCAGTGACGATAGGTGTTTTCGAACTTCTTTGGGAATAACTGAATGTCATTTTCTTCATCTAAAACTGCCTTAATAGCCGGTTTTACCAAATCTTCCATCTTTAAAAACCACTGGTCTGATAGCCTTGGCTCAATGATAGCTTTGGTTCTTTCTGAAATTCCAACACGGTTATTATGTTCTTCAATCTTAGCAATCAGTCCTAGCTCGTCAAGTTCCTTTACAATGGCCTTTCTAACCTCAAAACGGTCTTTGCCCTCGTAATGCAAGCCGTAACTATTTAGAGTAGCATCTTCATTAAAGATATCTACCACTTCTAAATTGTGCTTGTCCCCTAATACTTTATCGTTCTCATCATGAGCCGGTGTAACTTTTAAACATCCGGTACCAAACTCAACATCTACATACTCATCTTCAATTATAGGAATCACTCTATCACAAATTGGCACAACGGCCTTTTTACCTTTTAAATTGAAATGACGCTCATCTGTTGGGTTGATGCAAATTGCTGTATCTCCCAAAATAGTTTCAGGGCGTGTAGTTGCAATAGTTAAAAAGGCCTCCCCTAACCCCTCCGAAGGAGGGGAACTCTCACTCTTATGTTGAGCATCCTGCTCAGTTCCCCCTTCGGGGGTTAGGGGGCTTATTTTATATTTTATATGATATAACTTCCCTTGTTTGTCGATATACTCAACTTCTTCATCCGATAAAGTAGTTTTGGCTTCAGGATCCCAATTCACCATTCTATAGCCACGATAAATTAAGCCTTTGTTATATAAATCCACAAATACCTTAATCACCGCTTCACTCATATCGTCATCCATAGTGAATTTAGAGCGGTCCCAATCGCAAGAACACCCTAGCTTTTTCAATTGCTCAAGAATAACACCCCCATATTCATGGGTCCAATCCCAAGCATGTTTTAAAAACTCATCTCTAGTTAAATCGTTTTTATTAATTCCTTGTTCCTTTAACTTAGCAACAACCTTGGCTTCGGTAGCAATAGAGGCATGATCTGTTCCGGGTACCCAACACGCATTTTTACCTTGTAAACGCGCCCTTCTAATCAATACGTCCTGTATGGTATTGTTAAGCATATGCCCCATGTGCAAGACTCCGGTAACAT
Source organism: Seonamhaeicola sp. ML3 (assembly GCF_023273855.1). Classification (NCBI taxonomy): domain Bacteria; kingdom Pseudomonadati; phylum Bacteroidota; class Flavobacteriia; order Flavobacteriales; family Flavobacteriaceae; genus Seonamhaeicola; species Seonamhaeicola sp. ML3. Next base: position 323,544 of record NZ_CP096884.1, read on the forward strand.
TAGGCGGAGGAATGACTATGGTATAAGGCTCTCTTTCATCGGGTTCTGAATGAAAATAATTATGTTTCATCCAGTAGTCGTACCACTTGCTTTCTACCTTGCTAGCATCGTATTTAGACGGAATTTGCATACTTTGGAATGATTTTTGACTTTTGATGAGCAAAAGTACTTATATTTCTGTTTCTGTGAAAACTATTGTGTCCTTTTGGACGGTTAATAATTTAACTAAAATTTTAGGGTATCACAGGAAAGTTATATGTAACTTTAGCCAAGTAGAATATGTTAACATTGGTGCATTTCATCTATAAATTTTGCATGTTGTAGAAAAAGTACCTATGTTTACGAAGAATTAAAAAATAAAGTAATGAAAAATTTAATTACAATTTTATTTATCGGATTAGTCAGCTTTTCTGTAAATGCACAAGACAAAGTCGCTAAAATTAAGTTTGAGACTGAAACTATAGACTATGGTACTATTGAAAAAGGTTCAGATGGTGTTCGTGTTTTTGAATTTACAAATACAGGAGATGCGCCTCTAGTAATTACTGATGTTAAATCGTCTTGTGGTTGTACCATCCCTTCAAAACCTAAAGAGCCTATCTTACCTGGTAAAACTGGTGAAATTAAGGTTAAATATGATACTAACAGAGTTAACCCTATAAGAAAGACTATAACGGTAATATCTAATGCCGATACACCAACAGTTGCCCTAAAAATAAAAGGTTTGGTTGTAGACTCGAGCAAAGCAAGTATTATTGAAAAAAAGGATAAAAGTATCGTTCAGAAATAAAAATATATTTATCTAAAGATTAAAGGCCTAAAAAATTGTTTTTAGGCCTTTTTTATTTAATCTAACAAACTTTCTAATCTAAAGGTAAACGTTAGGATGTCTTGTCCCCTTTCTACTTTCAATCTAATCTGTTTACCTACGTTACCATAAAAATCTAACATAATACTCTGCAATTCCATTTGATGCGTAGACTTACCATTAACCGATAAGATAATATCACCTTTTTTTAAACCTGCATTATAAGCTGCTGAATGTTCCCTAAGTTCAACAACAGCTATTGCTGGTTTTAAAAGCAGTTTATATTGTCTACTTAAATGAAAGGTAGCACTATTGTCCCCATCAGACTGGTTCTTGCCAAATACTTTATAGCTACTGGGCTCATACTCTTTAATTAATCGCATACCCTGGTGAGCTAGCTCAATACCACTTCTGTTATAACTAAACTTTTCTTTAAAATTTTTGTTTTTACTTATTGTAATCAGGGCTTTATTATAGTCCAATACAATATTAAAACGTTTAAGAACATTTCCGGCTAAACTACCGTTTCTAACTTTAACACGTTTGGCATGAACAATAGACGTTGAATCTGGATAAGCAACATTCACGTTTTTGAGCACAAACGAGCTTAAATGGAGTGCACCTATTCGTCCTCTTTTCCCAAAAACACTTCCACTTAATCCTCTACCCAAAAAATCTTTAAAATAGTTACTTCCAGATTGTATCCCCAAAGAATCATCTTCAAATAACCACAAACTATCGCTACCACCAGAATCTATTAAAAGCTTTACAGGAATTTTATTTCCACCCATACTTACATGAGCATTCAAATAAGGTTTATCATTATAAAACTCAAGATTTAGGCGTTCACATTTTCTACATGACTTGTACTTGTACAATTCTGGTTTAGTCAACTTTATATGGCCCGAGACATATTTTATTTCAACTACAAAATCTTTGAATATATCGAGTCCAATAATACCATGTATGGGAACGCCCAATCTCGAACCAAAATCAACACCTAAATCATAAACTGAAAATAAATCCTGTTCGATACTTATGGCTTCTCCTATTTCAAATATATTACGTTGCGATTTTGAGGCCTCTACAACTTCACCACCGCCAAGGCCCCTCATAAAAATAGACTCCGAGCTTTTTAAGTTTAAAGAGTCTGAAGCATTTAAAAAATTGAAGATAATGGGTTTGCTCACCCCCGTATCCAAAATAAAAGATAAGTCCACGCCATTGACCTTTACAGGAATAACGATTAGATTGTTAATTAGCTTGAAATTAACTTTTGTAACTTGTTTTTTATTCTGAATTATAAATTTGTTTTGAGAAAACAATCCATGACAACAAGTGATTAAAAGCAAAGCTAATGGCACTAACTTTTTCATTTATAGAAATGTATCATTAGTTGTTTCAATTTACAAATCTTTCAAAAAGGCTTTGGATTTATCATCAATTTTTAAAAAAACTTTAAGATAATTTTCTCAAATTTGCAGACTAAAATTAAAATTGGATGCCAACAATATCTAAAAAGGGACAATTAATGCCGGAATCTCCAATAAGGAAATTGGTTCCGTATGCAGAGGAAGCTAGAAAACATGGCAAGCATATATATCATTTAAATATTGGACAGCCCGATATTAAAACACCCGAAATCGCTCTAAATGCAGTAAAAGAAAATACTGTAGAGATTTTATCCTATTCACGTTCTGAGGGCTCTGAAACCTACAGAAAGAAATTAGCAGCATATTACGATTACCATAATATTAAAGTTTCTCATAAAGATATTGTAGTTACTACTGGAGCTAGCGAGGCCATTGCCTTTATATTTGGTAGTATTATGGATGTTGATGACGAGGTAATAATTTGCGAACCTTTTTATGCGAATTACATTGCCTTTGCCACTGCTGCAAGTGTAAAAGTCGTTCCGATTGTCTCTAAAATGGAAGATAATTTTGCATTACCCGAGATTGAGGAATTTGAAAAGCTAATTACACCAAGAACAAAGGCCATAATGATATGCAACCCAGGAAACCCTACAGGTTGCTTATATTCAAAAGAAGAAATTAAACAATTGGCCGATATTGTTAAGCGCCATGATTTGTTTTTAATATCTGATGAAGTATACCGTGAGTTTACATATGATGGGGAACCTCATTATTCTATTTTAGAGTTAGAAGGCCTTGACGAACACACCATAATGATAGACTCTGTTTCTAAACGTTACAGTATGTGTGGTGCAAGGGTTGGTTGTTTGGTAACCAGAAATGAAACCATAAGACATACCGTTTTAAAATTTGCACAAGCACGATTAAGTCCACCTACTTATGCTCAAATAGCCAGTGAAGCCGCATTAGATACTCCTCAAAGCTATTTCGAGGAAGTAAAAAACAAGTATATTAACAGAAGAGATACCTTAATTGAAGCACTCAAAAAAATAGATGGTGTTAAAGTTTCTTTGCCTAAGGGTGCGTTTTATTGCATCGCTGAACTTCCGGTAAAAAATGCCGATCATTTTGCACAATGGATTTTAGAGTCTTTTGATATTGATAATGAAACGGTTATGGTAGCTCCTGCAAGCGGATTTTACTCCTCTCAAGATATTGGTAAAAACCAAATAAGAATTGCCTACGTACTTAATAGAAGAAGCTTGGTTAAAGCCGTAAATATTATAAAGGAAGCCTTAAAAGTTTATAAAGACTAGTGCATATTGAACAAAACATATCTTTAAAACCTTATAATACGTTTGGTATTGATGTTAATGCCAAATATTTTATTTCAGTTTCAAATAACAAGGAATTAAAGGATGTTTTAAAATTATCGAACTACCCTAAGAAATTAATATTAGGTGGCGGCAGCAACATGCTCCTTACCAAAGATTTTGATGGACTTGCTATTCATGTTAACATAAAGGGTATTTCTGTTATTACAGAAAACAGTGATTATGTTACGGTAAAAGCTAACGCAGGTGAAAACTGGCACGGGTTTGTTTTATGGTGTCTAGACCATGATTATGGAGGTATTGAAAACCTATCATTAATCCCCGGAAATGTTGGCACAGCTCCCATACAAAATATTGGAGCCTATGGTGTGGAACTTAAAGATACTTTTGAATCTTGTAAAGCAATTTCCATTGATAACCAATCCTTAAAAACATTTTCAAAATCAGATTGTGAGTTTGGTTATAGAAATTCCATTTTTAAAAATGACGCCAAGGGCAAATTCATCATCACCAGTGTTACTTTCAAACTAAGCAAACGAAATCATACTTTACATACTAACTACGGTGCTATAACTTCAGAATTAGATACTATGGGCGTAAGAACGCCAACGATTCAAGATGTTTCTAAAGCTGTAATTGCCATTAGAGAACGTAAATTGCCAAATCCGAAGGTGATAGGTAATAGTGGTAGCTTTTTTAAAAATCCTGTGATCTCTACAACCCTATTTAAAACGCTACAAGATAATTTTGAAGATATCCCAAGCTATCCTATTTCTGAAACAGAAGTAAAAGTACCGGCCGGTTGGCTTATAGAAAAATCAGGGTTTAAGGGCAAACGTTTTGACAGTTACGGCGTTCACAAAAACCAAGCCTTGGTGTTGGTTAATTATGGAGGTGCTAAAGGTGAAGATATTTTAAAGCTTTCTCAGTTAATCCAGAAAACTGTAAAGAGATTATTCAATATTTCTATCGAAGCCGAGGTTAATATCCTGTAATGTAAAAGAAATTTCTAAATTTGGAGTAATTGTATCATCGGCTAAACTGCATTTAATTTGGTAACATCAATTGAAAAACAAATAGTGGCTCTATTGGAAGTGGGAGATAAAAAAGCCATTTCTTTACTCTATGAAAACTATGCTGATGCACTCTATGGTGTTATTAAAAAAGTAATAAAAGACGAAGATACGGCCCAAGATGTCCTTCAAGAAAGTTTTGTAAAAATTTGGCGATATGCTAAAAAATACGATGCCAGCAAGGCCAAATTGTTCACTTGGCTATACAGGATAGCCTATAATACGGCAATAGACAAAGTACGATCTTTAAAGAATAAGACCGGCAAAGACATCCAAATTGAGACCTCTGTCGTATATACATTTACAGCAGATAGCATTAACCAAGACGTTATAGACATAAAAAAACATCTAGGAACGCTTGATGAAAAATATCAAATTGTTTTGAATGCGCTCTTTTTCGAGGGTATGACACAACAAGAAGCCAGTGATGAATTGGATATTCCGCTGGGAACCATAAAATCGAGATTAAAAATTGGATTACGTGAATTGAAAAAGATTTACAATCCGTAAATGATAAAGTCATGAATGAGAAAATAAATACTTTTTTAAGTTCTGGCCTTTTAGAAAAATATCTAATAGGGGCAACCTCTCCTGCTGAAACGGAACAGGTTGAAACTTTTATATCAAAGTACCCCGAGGTACAGAATGCATACAACACCTTGCAGCATAACCTTGAAGTAGTTGCAAAAAGTAATGCCGTTGAAGCTCCCAAAAATATTCTAAACCATATTTTAGAAGAGTTAGACGAAGCTCCAGTCATCAATATGGCAAGCACAAATAAATACAAAAAGTGGTATAAATTAAGTATCGCTGCTTGTTTTGCAGCCTTGCTTTTTGCAGGAACATCAATTTATTACTACGACCAAGCTCAAAAATTAGAAAGTGACACTGTTGTATTTGATGAAGAAATTTGGGATTTACGCGATGATATAGCAGAAAACAGAAAGGCTCTAGATGCTGTTTACAGACAGTTATTAAAACTTAACGACCCAGAAACGGCTAAATACATCATTAATGGTAACGAAAGAGCTAAAGAACTAAAAACGGTAGCCTACATTAATCCTAAGGAGAAGACTTCGATGATAGACGTCGTTTCCTTACCAGAATTACCCGATGAGCAATGCTATCAAATTTGGGCAGAATTACAAGGTAAGATGATTAGTTTGGGCATTTTAAACGAGGCAGATAGACAGCTTATAAATATTCCTTATGCCGAAGATGCTCTTGCGTTAAACATAACTATAGAGCCAAAGGGAGGTAATAAAATCGCATCTCTAGAAAACAAAGTAGCCGAAATTAGTTTACAATAAAAATATAAGTCTAAAAATAAAAAAGCGCTATTCCAACAGTTGGAATAGCGCTTTTTTTTATACCCGTGAGTCTGCCTATTAAAGTATAAAACATTAACTTTGCTCAAAATTATCCTAAATGAAACTTTTCTTAATCACCATAGCTATTTTAGGTCTTGCCATTGCAGGTATAGCTATTAAAATCTGGGCAAAAAAAGACGGTAAATTCGCAGGCACTTGCGCCAGCCAAAACCCCATGCTAAACCAAGAAGGCGAAGCTTGTGGTTTTTGCGGAAAAACACCAGATCAATTTGCAGATTGTAACGAACCTCAACATTCGTAAACATTAATGATTGTACTTGATATTATTTACTATGCGTTTATTGGTATAGTTAGTGTTCAAGTAATATTCCACGTATTCTTTTTCGGGAAATTCTCGTTTTCAAAAGAAAAAAAACAACAGCCAAAAAAAATAGGTGTTTCGGTAATTATCTGCGCAAAAAATGAAGCCGAAAACCTAAAAAGATTCCTTCCTTCAATTGTAGCTCAAAAATATCCAGACTTTGAAATCGTCCTTATTAATGATGCTTCCAGTGATGACACACTCGAGGTTATGGAGGCTTTCGAAAAACAACACGATACAATCAAAATAGTAAACGTTAAGAATGTTGAAGCATTTTGGGGAAACAAGAAGTATGCCCTTACGTTGGGTATTAAAGCCTCTAAGTACGATTATTTATTGTTTACAGATGCCGACTGTAAACCAGTTTCAAAATATTGGATTTATGAGATGACCTCTCATTTTAATAATGAGAAAAGTATCGTACTTGGTTATGGAGCTTACACAAAAATTAAAAAATCGTTCATAAACAAACTAGTACGGTTTGAAACCCTAGTTACAGCTATTCAATATTTTTCGTTTGCCAAATTAGGATTACCCTATATGGGCGTGGGTAGAAACTTAGCTTACACAAAAAAAGAATTCTTTAATGCTAACGGATTTATAAATCACATTCAAGTGCGCTCGGGAGACGATGATCTATTTGTAAACCAAGCAGCAACAAAGCATAATACGGCTATATGCTATACTAAAAATAGTATAACGACTTCCACCCCCAAACTAACCTTTAAAACGTGGTTTAAGCAAAAACGCCGCCACGTTTCTACTGCTAAACACTATAAACTAAAACATAAAATACTACTAACGGTATTTTATTGCAGCACCTTTCTTTTTTGGTTTTTAGGCTGCGTGCTTCTAATCGCTTTATATAAGTGGCCCATAGTCTTGTTATTAGTTTTATCTAGAATCATTATTCAATATATCGTTTATGGCTTTTCAGCTAAAAAACTAAATGAAACCGATGTTTTATGGCTCCTTCCTTTTTGGGAAGTTTTTTTAGTTGTTTCACAATTAGCTATATTTATAAACAATCTTATTTCAAAACCAAACCATTGGAAATAAACGAAGCCATTAAACGGGCCAAAGAAAACGATCAAAAAGCATTCAATTTTTTACTAGATAAGTATTGGGATGATGTTTACGGATTTCAGTTAAAACGTATTGAAAACGAAAATGACGCCGAGGATATCGCTATCCAAACATTTTCTAGAGCTTTTGATAGGATAGAAACTTTCGACCCTTCATTTAAATTCAAAACTTGGCTGATAACCATTTCTAAAAACATTCATATCGATTTACTAAGGAAAGAGAAGAAGTCTATTTCCAACATGCTTTCTAATGATGAAAAATCGGTATTACAAATTTTAGACGAATCGCCTTCGGTAGAAGACAAACTAATTACCGAGCAGAATTTAGCCAAACTTCTTCGCGACATTAAAAAACTAAAACCCCATTACCAAAAGGTTATAAACCTAAGATATTTTCAAGAATTGAGTTATAGAGAAATTTCTAAAGAACTCGATGAACCCATAAACAATGTTAAGGTAAAACTTCTAAGAGCCAAAAAATTATTGGCAGACATTATTAAGAAAAATACACCTAAATGAATCCGCAAACTGTATTTTACAAAGAATCTGGTATTGCCCCACCAATAAACCTATCGCTTTACTTTATTTGTAGTTCTATTGTAATTCTAATTTTTAGTTTCTTTTACAGCCTTATCATTACCTTCTTACCTATAATATATTTCAACTTTTTAATTGTGATTGCCTATGGTTTTATAGTATCTTTTGTAAGTAGAGGGTTTAAAGCCATCTTTAAAATACGAAACAGAAAACTGTCTATAACGGCAACCATAATCCTAGCTGTTTTAGCGGTTTACTTTCAATGGGTTTGTTACCTTTTTATTGTTTCCTTTGAAGACTTCAAACCCGGACTTCTTATTTCAGAATTTGGTTTTTTCATTAACATACTAGGCCGACCAGATTTAGTTATTGAATACATTACAGACATTAACAAAATAGGACTTTGGTCGCTGGGACTTTCCAATCCAATTCCACTTACAGGTATTGCACTGTGGTTAGTTTGGCTAGCAGAAGCCGCCATTACTATTTATGTGTCATGGAACAATTTTCAAAATTTTAATGAAATTCCTTTTTCCGAAAAGGATAACAAATGGTTTAAAAAAGAAACTCTAGATTTTGATTTTGAACGTATTCCGTTTAAAAAAAACTTTATCGAAGACTTTACTGGCAATCCATCAGATACACTTATAAACCTCGGGAAAGGTGATGGCCTAAGGCATGCTAAAGTCTCTATTTTTAGCTCTGACACAGAACCTAAAAGCCTTATTACAGTTGATAATATAGTAGTTACCCAAAGAGGAAAAGGAAAAAGAGACGTTACCAAAGTTTTGGAATATTGTTATGTTGACAATATGCACTTAATGAAGATTAAAGACAATTTCAGAATAAAAAAATCATCCCTCTTTGATTACTAAAATTAAAAACCTAGGCCCAGGATTACTGTTTGCCGGGGCGGCCATTGGAGTATCGCATTTAGTACAATCTACCAGAGCTGGAGCCGATTTTGGTTTGGGTTTACTCTGGGCACTATTATTGGCAAACCTGTTTAAGTATCCTTTTTTTCAATACGGCCCCAAATACGCTGCAGCAACAGGTGAAAGTCTATTAGACGGTTACAAAAAATTAGGTAAAGGCGTATTAGCAGCCTATTATATCTTAACGCTTGCCACAATGTTCACCATACAAACGGCGGTTACTATTGTTACTGCGGGATTGGCTTCTTCCCTATTTGGAAACCTTGGTTTTGATGCCGATTTAACCATAAAAATTTGGACCGTTATCATACTCCTAATTTGTTTAATATTACTCCTTGTTGGAAAATACAAACTACTGGATAACCTCATAAAAATCATCATCGTAGTGCTATCGCTAAGTACTATAGCGGCTGTATCAATGGCTTTTTACGGTAACCATTCTGATGTTTCGTTTACTCAAATATTTCCGAAGGAAACTCCCGAAATAATATTCCTAATTGCCTTTATGGGATGGATGCCAGCACCTTTAGATGTTTCGGTTTGGCATTCGCTTTGGGCTGTAGAAAAACATAAAGACACTAAATCGAAAAACCCAAATTCAGCTTTATTCGATTTTAATGTAGGGTATCTAGGCACTGTGTTTTTAGGTGTTTGTTTTGTGCTACTGGGCTGTTTAGTAATGTTTGGTACAGACAAATCTTTTGGAGGCTCGGCAGGTCAATTCGCAAATCAACTCATAGACATGTACACAGGAAGCATTGGAAAATGGGCCAAACCCCTAGTAGCGATTGCTGCATTTACAACGATGTTCAGCACGACATTAACCTGTTTAGATGCCTCTCCTAGAGCTATGAATAAAACCCAAGAACTACTATTAAATAGAAATTACAAACAAGGCTATTTAATTTGGATACTGCTATTGGTAGTAGGTACCATTGGTATATTTTTCTTCTTTGCTTCTGAAATGGCGTTATTAGTAAAAATTGCCACTATACTGTCGTTTATAACAGCGCCATTTTATGCGTTTATTAACTTTAGACTAATCTCCAGCAAACACACCCCTAAAGCATGGCACCCCAATAAATACATGAAAATATTAAGTTGGTCTGGTATCGTTTTTTTAATTGGCTTTAGCATCTGGTATCTTACCACTTTATAAAAAAATCACGTATTTTTGCAATTCATTTTTTTACTATGCAAAAAGAAGCAACATCTAATATATTACCTGAAAGAAAAGCAAAACCAAAATGGTTACGTGTTAAACTTCCAACAGGAAAGAAATATACCGAATTAAGAGGCTTAGTAGACAAATACCAATTGAATACAATTTGCACCTCCGGAAGTTGTCCTAACATGGGAGAATGTTGGGGAGAAGGTACTGCTACATTCATGATTCTTGGTAATATTTGCACACGCTCTTGTGGTTTTTGTGGAGTAAAAACTGGCAGACCAGAATCTGTTGATTGGGATGAACCCGAAAAGGTAGCACGCTCTATAAAAATCATGAAAATAAAACATGCCGTTTTAACAAGTGTAGATAGAGATGATCTTAAGGATATGGGAAGTATCATGTGGGCAGAAACGGTTAAAGCCGTTCGCAGAATGAATCCTGAGACTACACTTGAAACCTTAATACCAGATTTTCAAGGCCTAGAAAAACATATAGATAGAATAGTTGATGTAGCGCCCGAGGTTGTTTCTCATAATATTGAAACTGTACGACGCTTAACCCGAGAGGTTAGAATCCAGGCACAGTATGATCGTAGTATGGGTGTTTTAAAATATTTAAAGCAGGCCGGACAAAGACGCACAAAATCTGGAATAATGCTTGGACTTGGTGAAACTCGTGAAGAAGTCATTGAAACCCTTCATGACTTAAAGGATAACGATGTAGATGTTGTTACCATAGGGCAATATCTTCAACCTAGTAAAAAACATCTTCCTGTTAAAAAATTTATTGATCCGGACCAATTCAAGGAATTTGAAGAAATTGGTAAATCGCTAGGATTTCGTCATGTAGAAAGTAGCGCTTTAGTACGCTCGTCTTATAGAGCACAGAAACATATTCACTAAAATGACCACTGTTGCAATAAACGGCTTTGGTCGTATAGGCCGTCGTGTTTTTAGATTACTCCAAGAATATAAAAACATAAAAGTAGTGGCTATTAATGATTTAGCCGATGCTAAAACCTTAGCCCACCTTCTTAAATACGATAGTGTTCATGGCCTTTTTAATGGTCATATTTCTTCAGATGAAAGCCACATCATCATTAATAATGAAAACGTTCCCCTACTAAGAGAAACTCATCCTAAAACTATTGATTGGTCTCCCTATAATGTAGATTTCGTTATTGAATCTACAGGAAAATTTAAAAGTACTTCAGAATTAAATTATCATGTAAAAAACGGAGCTAAAAAAGTAATTTTAAGTGTCCCTTCTATCGAAGATGACATTAAAACTATTGTTTTGGGTGTTAACGATGATAGCCTTGACGGTTCTGAAACTATTATCTCTAATGCGTCCTGTACAACAAACAATGCCGCTCCAATGATTGACATTGTCAACAAACTATGCGGAATAGACCAGGCTTATATAACTACAGTCCACTCCTACACTACCGACCAAAGTTTACACGACCAACCACATAGAGATTTACGGCGATCAAGAGCAGCGAGCCAATCTATTGTTCCTACTACAACAGGTGCTGCTAAGGCATTGACTAAAATTTTCCCAGAACTCTCCAGTGTTATAGGAGGTTGTGGTATTCGGGTTCCTGTCATTAATGGCTCTTTAACAGATATTACCTTTAATGTAAAAGAAACGGTCTCTATTGAAGATATAAACACCGCTTTCAAAAAAGCTGCTCAGAACGACTACAAAGGTATATTAGAGTATACCGAAGACCCAATAGTTTCCATTGATATTATTGGAAATACACACTCCTGTGTTTTCGATTCACAAATGACCTCTGTAATTGGTAACATGGTAAAAATTATAGGTTGGTACGACAACGAAACTGGCTATTCTCAAAGAATTATAGACTTATTGTGTAATTTGTCGTGAAAAAAGTGTATTTTGTCGATAAAATGATTATATTTGTCGATAATAATTGAGTGATTATGTCCCAAATAAAACAATATACTATTGCATTTATAATGCTTTTAGGCGCTTTAGTCTATTCTCAAAAAAGTATTAGTGATGACCCTGAGTTACTTCAAAATAGTATTAATCATCATATAGAACAATCTCAAATTGAGCTTGAACGATTTAATTATTCCGAATCTCAAAGAAATCTTGATGAAGCCTTAAAGCTTGCTGAGAAAGGTAATAACAAGAAATATCTGGGTATTATATACGGTAGAAAAGGAAAGCTTCAACTTCTTATTGAAGAGGAAGATAATGCCATAAATTCTTTAAACGAGGCCAAGACACTTCAATTAGAAATAAACGATTACAGTAATTTAGCCGAAACCTATAAAACTCTTGGAGAGGTATTTGTTAGCAAGGGCAACTACTACCAGGCTACTAGTTATTTCACCTCAGCAAAAAACCTTTTTGAGCAGGTAGATCTAGATGAGGGGATTGCAGAAACTTTACTTTGTGAAGGTAAAACGTATATACTACTTAACAATTTTAATCAAGCTAGGTCTATTTTAGAGCAAGCTGTTGCTCAAGCTAAAAAAACAGGTTTGCAAAAAACCCAAAGCGAGGGTCTTATCAACCACGCTTTAGTTTACAATAAGCTTGGAGATAACCAAAAAGCTATTGAATTGATAAATGAAGGAATGCAACTTGCAAAGCAGAATAAATTCACTTCTATTTTAAATCAAGCCTATATTATAGCCAGTAACATACATAATAATATTGGCAACTATCAATTGTCTAGAGAGCTATTAAATACTCACTTACAACTTACAGATTCTATAAGGAACTTAACAAGAGTAAGCTCTACAAAAGAACAGGAAACAGAGTTTCTTATTAAAGAAAAGAACGATAGAATCGAAGAACTTGAAGCCCAAGCTAAAGAGGAAGAAGAAGATAATGGGGTAAGAACACTAATTTCTATTTTAAGTGTGGCTCTAATTACCATTCTGTCTCTATTAACACTTTCGCTATATAAGAACAACAACATAAGATTAAAGACCAATAATATGCTTCACAAAAAAAATGGTGAACTTATTATTGCAAAAGAAAAAGCCGAATTAGCTTCAAAAACAAAAGCCAACTTCCTTTCTACCGTAACCCATGAGCTACGAACGCCATTATATGCGGTGACAGGATTAAGTAACATGCTGTTAGAAGAAGACCCCAAACCTTCTCAAATTCAGCATTTAAAATCTTTAAAATTCTCGGGTGATTATTTATTGACCTTCATCAATGATATTCTTCAAATAAATAAAATTGAAGCCAATAAAGTTAACTTAGAGTTAGAACCATTCAACTTAAAAAAGAAGATAAACAATATCATTTTGGCATTAAACAATTCTGCTCAGGATAATAATGTTCAGATTCACTTCGAATACGACCAGCATCTCCCTGAAAACTTTATTGCAGACCAAATAAAAATATCTCAAATCTTAATAAACCTTATAGGTAATTCCATCAAGTTCACCAAAGATGGCGACATATGGATAAGAGTATACCAGATGGAAGTTAAGAAGAAAATGTATACGCTAAGATTTGAAGTTGAAGATAATGGTATTGGTATTAGCCAAGAGAAACAAGAAAAGATGTTTGAAAGTTTCTCTCAAGGATCTATTCAAATTAATAGAAAATATGGAGGTACCGGTTTAGGACTATCTATTGTTAAAGGTTTGATTGATATCCTTAAAGGTGAAATCCATGTAAAAAGTGAATTAGAAAAAGGAACAACTTTCTATTTCGAAATACCTTTAGAAAAAACCAAAGCCAAAGAAGTTAGTACTGAAAAACCATCGTATTTTGATGAGGAGAGTACAGAGTTAGATTTAACCAATGTTAAAATATTAGTGGTCGAAGACAACAAAATCAATCAAATGATTACCAAAAAGATTCTTACTAAAATGAATCTTAAATGTGATATCGTTGATAATGGTACAGATGCGGTGGATAAGATTAAAACTAATGACTACAACATTATTTTAATGGATATCCATATGCCGGGCATTAGTGGTATTGAAGCTACAAAAATTGTTAGGACATTTGATAAAGAACTAACCATTTTCGCACTTACTGCAGTTACTATTGAAGATAAAATGCATGAGTTTGAAGAAGCTGGATTTACTGATATCATTCCGAAGCCTTTTAAACAAGAAGAGTTCGAAAAGAAACTATTTAATGCCTTATCGTCTAAGAAAAATAAATCGGCTACTGCATAGAAGCTATAAAGCGCTTAATCTTTATATCAAAGGCTTTTTCATTATCTAAAGAAACCTTTATTGGCAAATAATATAGTTTTTCCTTTAAAGATTCATATTGCTTTAATCGCATAAAATCTTTTTCTGTAGTTACAATTAAATCTTCCTTTTCTAAATTTTGAATATCATTCTTGGAAAATTCATGATGATCCTTGTAATTCAGATGTTTGTAAATGCATCCTTGAGTGTTTAAAAACTCTAGCATAGGACTTGCATTTGCTATACCTGTAACCAAAGTAAATTCTGGTAGTTCTTCTAGCTTAATGCCTTGACCTTTACAAACTACCTCATCAGAGTATACTATAGAACTAAAAAACACGTCTTGATTGTCCTTGGGCTTAATCCGCTCTAAGTAATCTTGCTTATCGGAGTCACTCAAATTATCGGGGCATTTGGTCACAACAATAACATCGGCTCTTTGGGCTCCACTTCTGGGTTCCCTTAAATCACCTGTTGGTAAAACAATATCATTAAAATAAGGTTTGCTATAAGTGGTTAACAAAATATTGAAACCTGCTTTTACTTTTCTGTGCTGAAAAGCGTCATCAAGCAAAATCACTTCAGGAGATTTTTCTTGACTTAAAAGATTTTTAATACCATTGTTTCTATCAGCATCCACAGAAACCATGATTTCACCTTTAAACTTGTTGTAAAACTGAAAAGGCTCGTCTCCAATAGACTCGGCATTAGAGTTTTCATCGGCCAATTGGAAACCTTGTGTTTTACGTTTATACCCCCTACTTAATGTAGCAACTCTAAAATCGGTTTTAAGTAAATTTATTAAATACTCAATCATAGGCGTTTTGCCAGTACCTCCAACGCTTAAGTTCCCAACACAAATAACAGGAACATCGTATACCGTAGATTTTTTAATGCCAGAATCATATAACTTATTACGTAAACAAGTGACTAAATAATAAGCCGGAACAAATGGAAAAGCGATGTATCTAATAATTTTCATCAAGGCAAAGTAAATATTTTATATTTGTTTAATAATCAAATCGCACAAATAAAATGATTATTCAGGATGTCATTGATCACTTAGAAGAATTAGCGCCTTTGGCTTACGCCGAAGATTTTGATAATGTTGGGCTTTTAGTTGGAGACAAAAAAGAAAAGTTAACAGGTATACTGGTTACTCTGGATACATTGGAGGCTGTTGTAGATGAAGCCATTACTAATAACTGCAATTTAATTATAAGCTTTCATCCTATTATCTTTAAGGGTTTGAAAAAAATCACAGGTAAAACTTATGTTGAACGTGTTATTCTTAAAGCCATTAAACACGGTATTGCCATTTATGCGATACATACTGCCCTTGATAATGCTATTCAAGGAGTCAATGCTATGATTTGCAACAAACTTGGCCTAAAAAACAAAAACATTCTCATACCGCAAGGTGGCACCATAAAAAAGCTAACAACTTATGTTCCCAAACATGAAGCCGAACAATTAAGAAAGGCCTTATTTGCAGCTGGTGCTGGTAATATAGGAAACTACAGCAATTGTAGTTTCAATACAGATGGCCTAGGCACCTATCAGGGCAATGAAGATTCCAACCCTACAATTGGTGAAAAAGGAAAAACACATGAGGAAGAAGAGACTCAAGTTTCAGTTATTTTTGCAAAACATTTAGAGTCTAATATCATAAAGACCCTAATTAAAACACACAGCTATGAAGAGGTAGCATACGAAGTGTTTACTATTGAAAACCGAAACAAAGATATTGGCATGGGTATGATTGGGGAACTTAATACCCCGATGACGGAAGAAGATTTTCTAGCATTTCTTAAATCTACCATGAAAACAGGCTGTATAAGACATTCCTCGTTTTTAAATAAAGAAGTAAAAAAAGTGGCTGTTTTGGGCGGCTCTGGTAGTTTTGCAATAAATGCCGCTAAAGCAAATGGTGCAGACGCTTTTGTTACGGCAGATTTGAAGTATCATGACTTTTTCATGGCCGAAAACAGTATTCTATTAGCAGATATTGGACATTACGAGAGTGAACAGTACACAAAAAACTTAATAGTACAGTATCTTACAAAAAAAATTACTAATTTTGCAGTCGTTTTATCAAACACCAATACCAATCCTGTTAAGTATTTTTAAAGTATGGCTAAAAAGAAAGAAGCAACTGTAGAAGAGCGTTTAAGAGCTTTATACGATTTACAGCTTATAGATTCTCGTATAGATGAAATTAGAAATGTTCGTGGAGAACTTCCATTAGAAGTTCGTGATTTAGAAGATGAAGTTGCCGGATTAAACATTAGACTAGAAAAACTTGTTGCTAGTTTAGAGGTTATCGAGAACGATATCAGTTCTAAAAAGAACCTAATTGAAGAGTCTAAAGCTTTAATAGGAAAATATACAGAGCAACAAAAGAATGTTAGAAATAACAGAGAATACAACTCTTTATCTAAAGAAATCGAGTTCCAAGAATTAGAAATTCAATTAGCTGAAAAGCACATCAAGGAATTTAAAGCCCAAATAGAACAAAAGAAAGAGGTTATTTCTGAAACTAAAGAGCGTTTAAAAGAACGTGAATCTCACCTTAAACACAAAAAGGGTGAACTTGATGCTATTTTAGCTGAAACAGAAAAAGAAGAGCAAGCACTAATCAACAAATCTGATGAATACAAAACTCAAATAGAAGACAGATTAGTTGCTGCTTACGATAGAATTAGAGGAAGCGTAAAAAATGGACTAGCGGTTGTACCAATCGAAAGAGGTGCTTCTGGAGGGTCTTTCTTTACTATTCCACCACAAATACAAGTTGAAATTGCTTCTCGTAAAAAAGTAATTACCGATGAGCATAGTGGTAGAATTTTGGTAGACGCTGTTTTGGCAGAAGAACAAAAAGCAAAAATGGAAAAGTTATTTGCAAAGCTTTAATCCATTTAAATTATATTAAAAAGCCTCCACATTGTGGAGGCTTTTTTGTTTGTTCTTTTTTACGCTTCGTCATTCTGAGTGAAGCAGAAACGTAAGAGTCTATTAAATGGTTATCCATATTTTTATTCGTTCAAACAAACAAAGAGATTATCACGTCGCTGTGCTCCTCATATTGACGACTCTCCTTTATGACCACCTGTTTAGAAACAAAATGAACAACAATAATTTTAAGGTTTTGTATTTTTACACGTCTTACTTTAAAAAATATGCCATGAAAAACATCATATCACTCTTCATTATCGCCCTACTCGTTAGTTGTCATAATTCGGCTCAATCCAAAAAGAAAATGGAAAATGTCGTCAATGCCGAGCCGGTTGAGGTCCCTCTAGAAAACGGTAAAGCAAGAGCATATTTCGCTAGCGGATGTTTCTGGTGCGTTGAAGCTGTTTTCGAAAGCGTTAAAGGCGTGGAAGAATCTATTTCTGGATATTCTGGCGGACATACTAAATCGCCAACCTATGCTGCAAGTAATACAGGACGTACCGGACATGCAGAAGCAGTAGAAATCATCTACGACCCCAATATTGTAAGTTTTTCAATATTAGTCGATGTCTATTTCGCTTCTCAAAACCCACTACAAGTAAACGGACAAGGGCCCGACCACGGCTCACAATATCGCTCAATTATTTTTTATCAAAACGAAGCCCAAAAACAAATTATTCTGGAGAAAAAAACAGCTTTGACAGAAAAACTAAATGCTAAAATAGCTGCTGAAGTTTATCCTTTCCAAAAGTTCTGGATAGCCGAAGATTATCATCAGAATTTTGAGAGACTACACCCAGACCACCCTTACATACAACGTATTTCTATCCCCAGACTTAATAGATTTAAAGCTAAATTCCCCAAAGAATTTCTTAAGGAAGAAACGCATTAAACACGTTTGAAAGACTATTATTACAACAGTTAATCCTGAAGTAGCTTGATTGTATCGGCTAAAATATCAATATGATAATTTATCGATTAAAATTTATTGATTACATATTATACAATCAACAAATTATTGTTTTTGATAATTTATATTCAACTAAAAATCAAATTCTATGATAATAACTGAACAATTATTAAATTTGGTTGAATGACCCTCAAAAACTAATTATGGATAAATCTCAGTTCATCTCACCTTACGATCTACAAAAAGACACATGGGATGAAATGTATACCAATGATTTAAAGTTAAGACAGCAATACGAAACAATCAACAACTACCTCAATAGCACATCTATTGAAGAGCTTTCAAAAAAAGAAGAACTTTCCAAGCAGCTTTTTATAAACGAGGGGGTTACGTTCACTGTTTATAACGACTCAAAAGGTATTGAAAAGATTTTTCCATTCGATATCATTCCTAGGATTATTACCTCTAAAGAATGGAGCAAAATTGAGAGCGGCATAAAACAACGTATAACCGCTTTAAATCTATTTATTAAGGATATTTATAATGAGCAATTTATTTTAAAGGATGGTATAATTCCGCCTGAATTGATCTATAGTTGCCCATACTTTTTGCGTGAAATGAAAGGAGTAGTCCCACCTTTCGATATTTACGTTCATATAACAGGTGTAGACCTTATACGAAACACCGATGGTGAATTTTATGTACTAGAAGACAATCTTAGAACACCTTCTGGAGTAAGTTATATGCTCGAAAATCGTGAAATTTCTAAACGTATTTTTCCCGGTATTTTACCCATGTGCAATGTGCTTTCTGTTTCTAGCTACCCAAATATTCTTTATGAAAATCTAAAATCCTGTAGTCACCAAGATAACCCTAATGTGGTTCTGCTTACGCCAGGGATTTACAATTCTGCGTACTATGAGCATACTACCTTGGCAAGACTTATGGGTATTGAGCTTGTAGAAGGTTCCGATTTGGTTGTAAAGGATCATGTGGTGTACATGAAAACTACTTTCGGACTTAAACGTGTTGATGTTATATACCGAAGAGTTGACGACGACTTTTTAGACCCTATGGAGTTTAACGCCAATAGTGTTTTGGGAGTGGCTGGAATAATGTCGGCCTACAGAAAAGGTAATGTAGTTATAGTTAATGCTCCTGGAACGGGTGTTGCAGACGATAAAGCCGTGTACACCTTTGTTCCCGATATGATAAGGTATTATTTAAACGAAGAACCCATATTAAAAAACATTCAAACCTACCAACTTGGTAAACCTGATGAATTAAAATATGTAAAAAAACATATTAATAAAATGGTTATAAAGAAAACCGATGGTAGTGGCGGTTATGGTATGTTAATGGGACACGAGGCCAGTGAACAGGAAATAAAGGAATATCTTGATAATGTAGATAAAAATCCTGCGGCATTTATAGCGCAACCCATACTTAAACTATCCACCACACCGTGTTTTATAGACGGTCAACTTTCACCAAGATGTGTAGACTTAAGACCATTTGCTGTTTATGGACGAAACGGTATTGAAATATGTCCAGGCGGATTGACCCGAGTGGCACTTAAAAAAGGATCCCTAGTAGTAAACAGCTCTCAAGGTGGCGGTAGTAAAGATACTTGGGTGATAAAATAAAATTTATGCTTAGTAGAGTTGCAAACAATCTTATTTGGATGAACCGCTATATGGAGCGGGGTTATAGTATTTTAAGACTATTAAAAACAAACTATTCTGCACATCAGGATTCTCCTGTGCTTTTCTCTTGGGAACCTATTCTTAAAAACTATGGGGACGAATCTAATTTTCGTTCTGAAAACACCATAGCCTGTTTGGATTATATGATTTTCGATAACAATAACCCCAACGCTATAGTTAACTTGGTTACCCGATCTCGAGAAAATGCACGAAGTGTTCAAGAGCATATTCCAAGAGAAATATGGTTATCCATAAACAGTTACTTTCTCTATCTCAATGACCCAAATACCCAAAAAGAACTTACCCACAGTGACCCAGTAACGTTTTTGGACCAACTTCTAAGATATCAACTTATTTATTATGGCAACATCGATATTACGCAAGAACGCGGACCAGCTTATTACTTTATGGATGTGGGCAAATTTTTAGAACGCGTTATACAAATTTCAGATATAACAAGTATGAAACTAAAGGAAATATCGAAAACATCCGATAGCTTAGAACGTAGTTTTCATTGGAAAAACCTACTGCTATCTGTTGGCGCCTATCAACTTTACTTAAAAAATTACAAATCGGTTTTCACTTCAGACTCCATTATAAAAGTTATTTTTCAAGAACAATTATTTCCAAAATCATTGTACTATTGCATCAATAAATTGAGCAGGCACATTAACCACCTAATTTTAACAAACGAATTGGTTAAAAACGATTTGGAGTTCCTTTTAGGAAAACTGGAAAGCACTATAAAATACACAACCATAGAAAGTATAAACGATCAAGGTCTAGAACAATTTATTGAAAGTATTAAGAGTGACATAAGCAACATTTCACTTAGTATTAACAATGTCTATTTCTCTGCGCAAAGCTAGACACATTTATGGGTTTATTTTACATTAAACATATTACGAGGTACGACTATAGCGGTGCTGTAATTGACGGGGCAAACCAAATTAAACTATACCCCTTTAACAATGAATACCAAAAAGTTAATTCCCAAAAAATAACTATAAACGATAATCCCAACATACAGACTTACAAAGATTTTTATTTTAATACTGTGGGAACCTTTATGCTGGTGAAACCACATAATTTTTTATCAATAGAATCTGATATTGAAGTAAAAACATATCCGGTGCAATTTCCAGAGGATTCTGCTTCACCAAACGAGCAGTGGAAAGTTTTAGAATCCTTAAAAAGCGACACGCAGTTTATTGACTATTTAAAATTTATCACTTTTGATGGCACCCCTGAAATACTTGAATTAATCAATTCCAAGGATAAATCTACCATCACACCCTATAAAGTCGCTTTAGAGTTTTGCGAGTATATTTTCAAGAATTTTAAATACATACAAGGTATTACCAATGTAGATTCTAAACTAGACCATGTTTGGGAGTTAAAGGCGGGTGTTTGTCAGGATTTTACCAATATTTTACTTCAGATGGTTAGAAAAATTGGAATTCCGGCGCGTTATGTTAGTGGTTATATTTGTCCGAGCGACTCCAAAACAAGAGGTGAGGGCGCAACCCATGCTTGGATTGAAATTTACATCCCGTTTTACGGATGGCTAGGTCTAGACCCTACCAACAACCTTATTGCATCAGAATATCACGTTAAATTGGCTGTGGGCAGAAATTATAAGGATTGTGCTCCTTTAAAAGGCGTTTATAAAGGCAATGTAACCGATAGCTTGTTCGTGAAGGTTCATGTAAGTACCAAAAGAACAAACGGTGTGATAGCTATTAGCGAAGACACCGATGCAGAAAAATCCAAAGCACAGGTAAAAACCGATTCAAAAAATAGTTATCGCCAAAATTTAGAATTCATTCAACAGCAACAACAGCAACAGCAATAATAACACGCTAGAGCACCTGACTGTTTTCGGTAAGACTTGCCTTTTCTTCTAATCTTTTTTTCACCACTTCTGTAGCTAATTGGTCCACATAATTTAATAAGTCCATTAATGGCTCACCTTCTTGAATATGGCTCCAAGCGTTATGGATTAGCATTACCCTACGCTTACACTCTATCGTATAAGGATTATTGGAAATAATTTCTGTGATGCCGGGAGTAAAAAAAGTATCGATTAGGTCTTGATTATTTCCAAATACATTAAACGGCCTATGGTTAGTTTTAGGCATGAGTTTAAAATCATAGTCTGTAATGAAATCAAATAAGTCTGTTTTATCTTTGGTATAAAAGTCTGGAATCCCGCCTTTGTCAATATTAAAAATTAAAGCTATAGTGCATGTACTTGTTTCAGTAGAAAACTCGCCAGCGCTCACATACGTAATATCACAAAGCATAAAACTGTAATGCTCTCGGGTACCAAGCACAAAATTTCTTGCGCGTCTTAGTTTAGACAAAATGGAGAACGCACTTAAATACGGTCTAATTAGTGACGGACTTAGGTTAGCTTCAAAGTCTAATTGATTCACCAATGCCATATTTTGGATACGCTGTGCACGTTTCGACAAATCAAAATTGCCATTAACCTGTTGAAAAGGGTTTGTGATTAAGCGTCTCGAAGCCAAATGGTGACTGGATTGAAAATGATGGTTTTCAAAACCTGTTTTAATAAGCTCACCACCTTCTTTTGAAAACTTATTTTGAATACTATTAATATTATTTAAAAACGTGTGGTCAATAAAATGAGCGCCTGCAAAATCTAGAACTATTTTTTTATTCTTTGGCTGTGCATCAATAAGCGTCTTAAACTTAAGATAATTGATGAAAGAAGCCACACCATCAACCTTTATAACCAACCCATTATCACCCGAAAACATTTGTGTCTTTAGACTAAACATTTCTTTAACTCGTACCCCTTGCATCAGTTCCATGACAATTTTTAATGCTATTCCAGAGGCTACACCAACCAATAGGTCGGTCATTAACGTTACAATCAAAGTTGTTAAAAATTGAAGCAACTGATCCAGCCCTATACTTTTAATTTTCTTAAGCTCTTTTGGCGAGGCTAATTTAAATCCGGTGTAAACCAACATGGCCGCCAAAGCCGTGTTTGGGATGGTCTTGATTACAGATGCAGCTAATAAAACAAAAAGAAACAAGAACAGGCCGTGATAAAAATTACTCATGCGTCCTTTGGCTCCAGCATTGATGTTAGCCGAGCTCCTTACAATTTCAGAAATCATAGGCAATCCGCCAATAAAACCTGCAATAGTATTTCCTATACCAACCGCAACCAAATCTTGGTTAAGTTTGGTTTCCCGCCCTTTAGGATCTAAAGCATCGACTGCCTTAGCACTTAAAACAGATTCAATACTACCAACTAAAGCAAACATGATAATGTATTTTACAGAAGAATAGGATAGTAATTGGGAGAAATCTGGAAAAGTAATCCCACTTAAAAAACTATCGGGCAACATCACCAAAAACTGAGATGGATCAATTTCAAAATTTAAAGTACCAATATTATAAGTGTGTTGTTGGGATAAATTAAAAACGAAACCTAAAGGAATTGCAATAAGTAAAGTAAGCAGTGGTGCCGGTAATTTCCGTAATGTGCCATGTTTAAGGTAAGGATGCCCAAAAAGAAACAATAAACTTAAAGTCCCTATAATGGCCACCTTGGGGTTTAAATGCATGATACTATTTGGCACTTCTGCCAACAATGCCATGGGGGATTTCGCCTCTGGCACAACACCTAATATTACATGAATTTGTTTGCTTATAATAATAACACCAATAGCAGCCAACATACCCCTTATCACCGAAATGGGAAACATATCGCCTAACTTTCCAAACTTAGCCAAGCCCATAAAAAGCTGGAGTACTCCAGAAACCACAATTACAGCCAAAGTGAGCTTATAGCCCATAATAGGGTCATCTCCTCCTAGTTCTTCTACAGCACTTATGGCTATTGCAATTAATCCAGCAGCAGGGCCTTTAATGGCCAATGGTGCCTTAGACAAGAAAGTAACAACAAGCCCGCCTATAATAGCTGTA
Organism: Seonamhaeicola sp. ML3; assembly: GCF_023273855.1. Lineage (NCBI taxonomy): Bacteria > Pseudomonadati > Bacteroidota > Flavobacteriia > Flavobacteriales > Flavobacteriaceae > Seonamhaeicola > Seonamhaeicola sp. ML3. The sequence goes on from NZ_CP096884.1 coordinate 347,297, forward strand.
TAAATTCCAGCAATTGGTGGAAATCCGCTAGCCTTAGCAATACCTAAACAGAGTGGAAGGGCAATAAGAAAAACTAAAAACCCAGAAATGATATTGGACTTAGTGGCGTTGTGAGTCATTTGCTATAGGGTTTTGTTCTAAGTGCAAAACTCTAAAACTCTATTGGAAACAGAACAGTGATTTTAATTAATATATTTTATAAATATCATAAACTATAGTATATAATACAGGTTTTATAAGCTGCTAAAAGTTGATAATTAGAGACATACCAGCAAAGTATTTTAATGAAATTGTATTAAAAAAAGACATCCATAATTCTAAAAAAGTAATTGCATGCACTTTTTTGTAGGTATATTTAAGATAATTACCCAAACGCTTTTCTAGTAACAGCTTGATTTTGTAAAAATTTTCAACTAATTTCGTTTAACGATACATATAAGACATTAAAACACCGCAAGGCACATGTTAGTTCCAAATCTAAAAAACCTATGAAATGATAAAAAAAATTATTCTAATTTTAATGGTATTCTTTAATTCAGAAATTTATTCTCAAAATAAATCGTATTTTAAGTCTGGGTTCTATAAAGATCTTATTGAATTTGATTTGAGAACAAGTTCATCAAACTCTGATTTCAAAGCTAATAAAATTAAAACCACGTTACACTATCGCTTAAAATATAAATCAGGAAAAAGAATAAAAAGCCCCTTTGCTGTTTCTGATGGGGAAAAACTATATATCAAAACAAAAAGTATTAGTGATAATCTCAGCAATGATTATTGGATTATATTAAGTGATGAAGGATCTGTTTATTCAATAGCTTCTAAAATAAATGACAAGCTGATTTATCTTGAAGAAGAAGAATTAGGAAAAACAATTGCTTTCATCGGAATCGCGACAGCTAAAACCAGAGGGATTATTTACGAACATGAAACAAAAAAATTCACTGTATTGAAAAAAAATTCTGATCTATTTGATTTTTTAAATAGAAACTCTCCTGAATTAATTAGACAATATTGCATAGAAAACAGTAACGATAAAGTTAAAATTGAATTCTTAAGGAAAATAATATCACATATATTCAATCAAACAACATCACCCAGTAAAGTGTTTGAATAATTGATAGATTTAAACTCAAAACATAAACATAGTTCGATTTTGACACTTTTTTTTTCATCCTGAAAATCACTCTCTCAAAATCGTAACCGTTCATTAACTAGCCATTTAAAACACCCCATCAAACCTTAACAGCCTTCAACTCAAAAATTAATGGATAGAGTTTATCCTTAGTTTCGAATAAGCCTTTTTCATTTTCAATTAAATTAGGCAATACGTTATAGGGGCTGGCATGATGCTCTTTTAAATATTCAATGTGCAGCCCGGCTTCGGTTAAAGCCGAGATAATTTCACCCATACCATGATTCCAGCCATACTCCTTACTTATCATACTAGAGTTTTCATCGGCATAGGTACCTTGGTATTCTTCGTAAATGGGTTCATCTTGCATGTAACCATAGGCCATAACAGGTTGCTCTTTTAAATAATCGAACATCCAGACAATAGGATGAAATTCTACCATATAAAATGTACCGCCTTGGGCTAGTCTTTCAGCAATCATTTGTCCCCAAGGCTTTAAATCGGGCAACCACCCTATAACCCCGTAACTTGTAAAAACGATATCGAAAGTTGCTTCAACGAATTTAGAGGTCTCTAAAACATTACAGCACACAAACTGGGCATTAAGTTGCAGTTCATCGTTCAATGCTCTGGCCAGCTTGATACCTTCATCGCTTAAATCTATTCCAGTACACCGTGCTCCCATTCTACTCCAACTTAAAGTGTCCTGTCCAAAATGACATTGCAAATGCAACAACGACTTTCCATTCACATCGCCCAAGGCATCTAATTCATAGGGCATTAACGAGGATTTTCCATTTTTAAAGGCCTCGATATCGTACATTTCACTTTTGGCATGTACTTTCACCTTTTCATTCCAAGTAGATTTATTCGTTTTAAAATAGATGTCGTTTTTACCCATAGCTAAGTTCACTATCTTTACAAAAACTCTAAATTATGAAAAAAGCACTAGTCTGTATTGGTCTTATCGCTGTTTGTTTATCCTGTAAAGACAACCCCAAGAAAACGACTGAAATACCAGAGCCAACGGTGGCCGAGCTTATTGCAGAGGCTCACGGTTATAAACACTGGGATAAGGTTTCTGAAATCCAATTTAGATTTGGTAAAAACCGACTTTGGAATTGGAACCTAACTACCGATGCGATAAAACTCACCACAAAAAAAGATACGATTCAGTATTACAGACGCGCTATAGATAGTGTATCGCAAAAAGCAGACCGGGCGTTTATAAATGACAAATTTTGGCTTTTAATTCCCTTTCAATTGGTTTGGGATGATATCGAGTATACCGTTTCTCCCATGGAGACGGCTCCAATTAGTAAACAACCCATGAGCAAGATGGTTGTCACCTATCCACAGCAAGGCGGATACACTCCTGGAGACGCTTACGATATTTATTTTGATGAAAACTATATTATTAGGGAATGGGTATTTAGAAGAGGTAACAAAAAAGAACCATCTCTCATAAACACTTTTGAAAACTATAAAGATTTCGAGGGTATTAAAATAGCACAAGACCACACAAGAAATAACGGTAAGCCCATGGTAAAGCTATCAGATATTAAGATTACCCTTAAGTAAGTTTGGCACAAGATTTGGTTATAGAATACTAGAAAAATTTTTTAGTTTTTTGTGTAAGCAAAACATCTAAACACCGTCTAAAAGCGTATATATAATAAACAAATATCCCGCATTAGCGTCTCTATATATGAAAAGGGCTTTAACCAATGGTTAAAGCCCTTTTCCTTTGCGTAAATCTCAGTTAGAAATATAATCCTAATTTAAACCAATGTCTATTTAGCCCTTAAAACCTGCTTTGGTATGTGCGCCATCGCAAAAGGGTTTGTTATTAGAGTGACCGCATCTACAAAAAGCTGTGGTGTTTTCTTTTATTTCAGAAGTACCATCCTTATGAGTAATGGTTAACGTACCATGAACCAATAAAGGACCATCCTCTAAAATTTGAGCTTTGGTAGACGAATTCTCGACGGTTTCTTCTTTTTCATTATTCATATAATAGCGTAATGCCCCAGACGGACATTGCTTTACTTGATTAACGATGGTTTCGGTTTTATCCTCGTCTAATTTAATCCATGGCCTAAGTCTGGGACGAAATACTTTGGGAAGTCCTTTGGCACAAATAGCCGAATGAATGCATTTTTCAGCCTCCCAAATTACAGTAACCTCTCCGTTGGTGTATTCTTTTGTCTTTCCCATAGTATTGTGTTTTCATTAAAGTTACAAAAAATATTGTTTTGAAGGCACAAGCGTTTGAGTCTTAATAATATCAATAATTTCTGCTATTAGAGTACTAATTTTCAAGTGGAAAAATTCATACTTTTGTTAGAAACAGAAAAACATCAATAGTGTTAGCTTACAAAACAGGTAAAGATTTCGCCATAGAATTAGATAAAAACGATGAGCTTGCATCTTATAGAAATCAATTCCATATCCCCAAAGACAAGAACGGAAACAACCTCATTTACATGACGGGCAACTCCTTAGGCCTGCAACCAAAATCCACAAAAGAATACATAGACCAAGAGCTTAATGATTGGGCAGAATTGGGTGTTGAAGGCCATTTTGAAGCTAAAAACCCTTGGTTGGGTTACCATGAATATTTAACTAAAAAAATGGCCAATGTTGTTGGGGCCAAACCCATTGAAACCATAGTAATGAATACCTTAACGGTAAACCTTCACCTCATGATGGTTTCATTTTATAAACCAACAAAAACACGTTACAAAATACTTATTGAGAGCGATGCGTTTCCTTCTGATAAATATGCGGTAGAATCGCAACTACGCCACCATGGTTTTTGCGATAAAGAAGGACTTATACTCTGGAAACCAAGATACGGAGAAGAATTGCTTAACTACGACGATTTAGAAACCATTTTAAAACAACAAGGCGATGATATTGCCTTGATATTGCTCGGCGGTGTTAATTATTATACTGGACAATTCTTCGACCTTAAACGCATAACATCTTTAGGTCATGAATACGGTTGCTTGGTAGGTTTTGATTGTGCCCATGGTGCTGGTAATGTAAAACTCGACCTTCATGATTCAGGCGCCGATTTTGCCGTTTGGTGCTCCTATAAATATTTAAACTCCGGACCTGGCAGTTTGGCCGGGTGCTTTGTGAATGAAAAACATGCTCACCGAAAGGATTTAAACCGATTTACAGGTTGGTGGAGTCATAACAAAGCGACTCGATTTACTATGCGAGATGAGTTCGACCAACTTCCCGGAGCCGAGGGGTGGCAACTTAGTAATCCGCCTATTTTATCTATGGCGGCCATAAAGGCTTCGCTTGATATGTTTGAAGAAGTGGGCATGGATAAGCTGGTTGAAAAATCGAAAAAACTTACTGGATATTTTGAGTTTTTAATGAAACAGCTAGGTGAAGATGCAATAAGAATTATTACTCCTGAAAATCCAGATGAGCGTGGTTGCCAATTATCTATACAAGTAAAAAAAGCCGATAAATCATTACACAAAAGACTAACAGCTTCTGGAGTAATTAGCGATTGGCGAGAACCCGATGTAATTCGTTGTGCACCGGTACCGCTTTATAATTCATTTCAAGATATTTATAATTTGGTTGAACGCCTTAAAGAAATATTAACTTAACTTGTCTATAATTAGGCGTATACCTAACTAATTTCAGCGAGAAAGGAATTGCAAAATGAAAGAACAAAAACAAAATATTCTAATCATTGGAGCTGGTCTTTGTGGAGCGTTACTGGCATTACGCTTGGGGCAACGTGGTTATAGCGTCTCGGTTTATGAAAAACGCCCCGATTTAAGAACAGTAGATATTAGTGCTGGCCGTTCTATAAATCTAGCGTTTTCAAATAGAGGTGTAAAAGCCATGAAACTCGTTGGTTTAGGTGAAAAAGTAAAACAGCTTTGCATACCTATGCATGGCCGTATGATTCATGGAAAAAAAGGACAGACCTTCCTTTCGCCCTACAGCGGTAGAGACCATGAATACATTAATTCGATTTCAAGAGGAGACTTGAATGCTCTACTTTTAGATGAAGCCGAAAAGCATAAGAATGTCAACATTTATTTTAATAAAAAATGCAAATCTGTTGACTTTGAAAACACTACGGCAACGTTTAAAGATTACGAATCAAAATCAGAATTTATTGAGGATGCCGATATCATTATCGGAACAGATGGTGCTGGCTCAGTGCTTAGGAAAAGTTATTACTTGGGTAAAAAATTTCTGTTTAGTTTTTCTCAAGACTATCTAACCCATGGTTATAAAGAGTTGAGTATTCTCCCAAAGCCCAATGGTGGGTTTAAAATTGATAAAAACGCTTTACATATTTGGCCAAGAGGGCGCTTTATGTTAATTGCCCTTCCCAACCTTGATGGAAGTTTTACCGTTACCTTATTCCTAAGCTATAATGAGGGCACTTATAATTTCAAAAATCTAGATACCGATGACAAGATTCTGGATTTCTTTAAAAATGAATTCCCCGATGCCTTAGCCAAAATGCCAAATCTACTTGAAGATTTTAAGAACAATCCAACGGCGCCTCTAGGCACCATTAAATGTTCGCCGTGGCATTATAAAGGCAACACCTTGTTAATGGGTGATGCTGCTCATGCCATTGTGCCCTTTTACGGTCAAGGGATGAACGCGAGTTTTGAAGATGTTGTTGAATTTGACAAGATACTCGATAAAAAATTAGGTGATTGGGAATCTATTTTTAAAGCCTATGAAAAAACTCGAAAAAAAGATACCGACGCCATAGCCGATTTAGCTATCGATAATTATTATGAAATGCGAGATCATGTTGCCAACCCCATATTCAAGGAAAAACGTAAACTAGAAATGGCATTGGAAAAAGAATTTCCCGAGGATTATGCATCTAAATATGCTTTGGTTACTTTTAATGACGCCATAGGTTATGAAAAAGCTATGCTGAGAGGTAGAGCTCAAGATAAGGCCATTTTAAATATGCTATCTCAAGAACACACCGACTTATTTAGTGATTTGAAATCTACTCTAGAAATGGTTAAAAAAGAAACCGAAGCCATACTAACAGAAGATAAAATCGCTGGATTAAAATAAACACTATTTGAAACCCTTGGTTTAATAAAAAAGATGATATTCTTTTCAACGTCAGATTGTCATTCCTGCGAAGGCAGGAATCCATAAGAAAAACTGGATTCCGTAACAAGTACGGAATGACAAACAGATTGAAAAAAGTTTACAAAAACTAATGTAACTACAATAGGAATGCAGGTTTTTAACATCCAACTTGAAAATAAAACAGAATGAACCTTAATTTAAACAATAAAAATGCTCTAGTATGTGGTAGCACGCAAGGCATAGGAAAAGCAACGGCCATGTTACTCGCCCAAGAAGGCGTAAATGTTACTCTAGTAGCTAGAAACAGAGAAAAACTAAAAAAAGTTTTAGCAGAACTACCTCAACACAGAAACCATAATTATATAGTTGCAGACTTCTCCAATCCAAGGGAATTACAAGAACAGGTTATTAAGTTTATAAATAGCAATCATGGATTCCATATTGTAGTTAATAATACTGGCGGACCAAGAAGCGGGGATATTCTAAATGCCAGTTTAGATGAATTCGAAAATGCATTTACCATGCATATTAAATGTAACCATGTGCTGGCACAAGCCACGATTCCGTTTATGAAAGACCAAGGTTTTGGACGCATTGTAAATATCATTTCCACTTCGGTTAAAGAACCTATACCAATGCTTGGTGTTAGCAATACCATAAGAGGGGCTGTTGGGAACTGGAGCAAAACACTTTCTACCGAAGTTGCTCCATACGGCATAACCGTTAACAATGTGCTTCCTGGCTTTACCGATACAGAAAGGTTACATGAAATCATAAAAATAAAAGCAACTATTGAAGGAACTAGCCCTGAGGAAATGGCCGAAATCATAAAAAACTATGCCCCAGCCAAACGTTTTGCAAGTCCAGAAGAAGTTGCCAATGCCGTTGTCTTTTTAGCCAGTGATGCCGCAAGTTATATTAACGGTATAAACATCCCGGTAGATGGCGGTAGAACAAAATCACTTTAAAACCTTCTCCATTGGTGTAATCTTTAGATGTTTTATATCTTTAGTATAAATTAAAAATCATTGTTTCATTACCACTCAAACTTTCAATTTTGAGTGTTACATAACAAACCGAATTAAGAAAACACTATCATGAGCAAATTAGTATCACCCATAAACTTTAAAGCGTGGATTGAAGAAAACCGTCATCTTTTAAAACCACCAGTAGGCAATAAAGTTGTTTGGGAAGATGGCGATGTTATAGTCATGGTTGTTGGCGGGCCTAATAGCAGAACAGATTATCATTATAACGAAACACCAGAATTTTTCTATCAAATAGAAGGCGATATTGTTTTAAAGGTTATTGAAGAAGGTAAGCAAAAAGACATCCACATTAAAGAGGGAGAAATTTTTCTATTACCCCCAAAAGTGCCGCACTCACCTCAACGTGGTGCTAACACTGTTGGTTTAGTGATAGAATATCCAAGACCCGCTGGTGTAAAAGACAAGCTACAATGGTATTCTGAAGACAACGGAAGTTTATTGTACGAAGAAGAATTTACTTTGTCTAATATTGAAACCGATTTACCAGCAATTTTTGATAGATACAACTCCAAAATAAAGAAAGACGCTAAACGCAAGTGATTTTTTGTTGTATTCAAAAAGTTGAGATGAACTTTTAGTATTAAGGATTTTAACTAAAAGAAAGTAAGACGACGTGATTAATGTCTTAAACAAATAGGTTACAATACATCGATATGGAAAAGCGTAAACTTAGAATAAATGGCCACTCCCACTTGCTCCCCTACCCTGAGGAGATTCCTGAGTTTATGCGCGAAAAAGGGATTTTTTGGGTGGACAAGGACCGAAAGTTCATGTTACAAAAAGGATGGAAACGTCCCGTTACAGATTCTAGCTTCTTTTTAAACGAAAAGCTGGAATGGATGGAACGCAACCAGATAGACCATGCTGTTGTTCTTAATCTGTCGCAATTATACGGTAACGGTTTACGTGTCGAGGAAATGAAAAAAGCCCTGCGCTTTCAAAATGATTTTAACGCTAGGATTCAGCATCAACACCCTAACAAATTTACTTGTGGATTTGTGGTTCACCCCGGATTTATAAGAAGTGCTTGCTGGGAAATAGAGCGCTGTGTGGAAGAACACGGTCTACAATTACTATGTCTTCCCACGCATTACATGGATACAATTGGTACTTGGCGGTGTATATACGACGAGGAAAACGAACCACTTTTTGAGTTGGCAAACGCCTATAACCTAGCAGTTGAAATTCATCCTTACGATGGTGAAAAATTTATTAAACTGGAAAATACCTCATGGCGATTCCATTTAATTTGGATGTTGGCCCAATGTGCCGATGCCTATCACTTTTTAACCTTAAACGGCTACCAAGAAAAATACCCCAACATGAGAACCTGTTTTGCTCATGGCGGACAATTAGCCCAAATTAATCTGGGACGGCGCATTCAAGGCTTTGATGGCAGACCCGATTTGTTTGAAGGTAAGCACCATCCAAGAAAAGCTGTTGGCCATAAAAATATTTTCTTCGATACTCTAGTACACGATACAGGTGGTCTTGAACTCCTCATCAGAAATCATGGTTCAAAACAGGTCATTATGGGGTTAGATGACCCCTATCCACTTGGTGAAATGGAAAGTGAACCTCAATCATCTTACCCTGGGAAACTCCTAGACCTAGCCATGAATCGAAACATTATCAACCAAAGCGAATACAATGCTATCTGGGAGGATAATGTTATACAATGGCTCTGCGGTGAAGACATGGCATACAAACAAAAATTAGTGGATAGAATTCTAAGCTAATACACTGAATATAAGCAAAAACTAATCAAGTCTATCTAGTTAGTTTTTCACTTCTTCTTTTAATTCTGGTAATAATTTGGCAATCAAACTTGGGTCTTCAATATATTTCTTAGCAACACGATTAACTAACTTTGTTGTTATATTATCTAAATTCTCTTCATAACCATCAATGCCATCATCGAATGTCTTTTTCCAATAGACCTTATTGTACATATGGTTGAGCCAAAAGCTATTGGTTTCCAGACCTTTCTTTCTATTAAGCACCCAATTTTTCTTCACGCCCTCTACTTCTTTTTTAGATACGCCTTTTTTAATAAGCTCCTGTAAAACAGCTAAACTCTCATTTTCAAGGCTTTCCACATTGTCCGGAGCACAAGAAAAAGTAATACTACCAGTGTATCTGGAATAAGGACGACCAATATGTCTTAAACCAGCGCTTACCGAGTAAACACCGCCCTTTTCTTCTCGAATCTTATCTCGAAGATGAGTTTGAAATATATTTCCGAATATATTTAATGCCTTATCCTCATTTTTAATGTGCTTTGCTTCTTTTAAAAACTCTATTTTTAGAGTTGCCTTATCCTCCAGTCCTTTACGCACCTCTACACGCTCACCAGAAAGTATATTTTTAAAAGTAGTTAGCTTATAGTTCTCACGTTCCTCTGTACTGGGTAAGGAAGCAATATATTTTTCAACAAAATCTTTTAAAATATCCTCATCAAAATCACCAACAAAGAAGAAATTAAAATCACCAGCATTTTCAAATCGCTTGGTATAGGTTTTGTATAAATCTTTATAAGGTACAGAGTCTAGCAACTTCTCCATATTATCACCTTCGTTGATATCAAAATACCTTGGATTATCTTTGTTTTTCAACTTGCTAATGGCACTAGAAAACTCGTTTCTAGGGCTTAATTTTCTATTTTTTAGTACCGCTTTTATTTTATCTACGTAATTTAAATACATGGTTTCATCATAATTAACCTCTGTAAAAACTAGGTAGATGAGTTTAAATAGCGTTTCTAAATCTTCAACCCTTCCGCCACCTCTTAAGCCTTCTTCATAAGAAGATACAAATGGAGAAACGTTTACCATTTTACCATCCAAAACCCGTTTTAACTCATGGGGCTTATATCCACCAATACCACAAACGTTAACAATTTCCATGTGTCCTACCCGTTTAATTTCTTCGTCATTTAGTAACGAAGTTCCGCCGTAGCTAAAGGCTTTAAAGCTTATTTTTTCTTTATCGAAATCTGTTTTTTTATAAAATACCTTAGCACCATTGCTAAGCTCAATTTTTTTAATACCATGAGCCCCATCTTCCTCATGAACAATCTGACCTTTTGGTCTGATTTCTTTTAAAAGTTCATTTTTAAGTATTTTAGGTATATAAGGTGTTAAGGTAGAATCCTTTTCTGCAGTACTTAACACGCTGAGTAGAGCCTCATTAGTAGGAAGAACAAAACCTTCTTTTTCTGGAGCCGTTACTATTAAAGCTCTGTTGTCTTTATGGTAATAGGTATTAAACAACGTTTCAATATCTTTAACTGTTATTTCAGGAATTATTGCTTTATCAAAAGCATATTTCCAATCTTTGGAATAAAGTACCCAATCTCCAGAAAACTCTTGTTCTAAAAGCCTTAAATAACTACCAGAATACCAATCATCTTTACTTTCTATAAAAGATTCATTACTGGCCAACATATCCTTTTTTATATCGCTTAGCTCTTCTTCACTAAAACCAAAACGTTTGATACGCTCTAGCTCTAAAACCATGTGTTTAAGTGTCTTTTCAATTTCAGATTCCTTTGCAGAGGCACCAATAGAAAAATTATAGTGATATTTACTTAAAGTGGATGAAATGCCCACACCGGCACCGATAAAAGGTGGTTGTTCACTATTAGAAAGCTCATCCAGCCTTCTATTAATTATTCTTTGCATTATACTTTTTACAATACCTTCTTTTCTATGCTTCATTAAGGTATTCTGTCTCCTTTTTGGGTATTTATCAAAAAAGCGCAGTCGAATAGAAGTCAAGGTCTTTTCTTTATCGGTGATAACCTTTACACGTGTTTTATTGTAATAAGGTACCGTATCGAAAGTCTTGAGTTGTTTTTCATTAACAGGGTTCGTCAATGCAGAAAAGTGTGTCTTTATTTTATCTTCGACATAAGCGGCATCTATATCTCCGGCAACTACAATTCCCATTAAGTTGGGGCGGTACCATTCTGTATAATATCTTCTTAACTCATCGTAAATAAAGGTTTCAATATTTTCAACCTGTTTATCAAGTTCAAAAAACTCCAATTGTCTCATTCCCTTATACAAAAAGCTACGTATCTCATCACCTACGCGTTGACCACTACCTCGCATTCCCCTTAATTCTTCTACAATAACAGGCCTTTCATCATCTATTGCATCATCCTTTAACAACATATTATGTGCCCAATCTTCTAAAATTTGAAATGCCTTATCTACTTGTTTTAAGTTTTTAGTGGGTACTTTTAACTTGTAAACCGTTTGATTCTGCCCTGTACTGGCATTTAGGTCCATCCCGAACTTAACACCTATACTCTCTAAATATTTAATGAGTTTATCTTTTTTGAAGTTCTTGGTTCCATTAAAGCCCATATGCTCTAACAGATGTGCTAGCCCGTGTTGTTTTTCATCCTCTTGCAGAAAACCAGCCTTAACAATTAACCGAATGTAAACGGTCTCTTTTGGTCTATCGTTTTCTTTTATAAAGTATTTTAATCCGTTGGGAAGTTGCCCTCTTAAGGCAGTGGTGTCTTTAGGGATTTCACTTTCTAAGTTGTAGGTTGTTATGGCTTTATTAGTTTCTTGGGCGCTTAAAAGCATAGATATGCTTAAAAAGCAGAACGCTAAGAAGTGTTTCATAAGTAGATTATTGTGTTTTTTAAGGTTTACAAGTTAGTGTTTGTTTTGTAATAAAAGTTACATGTTTAGTTCTTTTTTTATTTTTTAAAATAACCCCTTCCTATTGTTATTTACAAAGTGATTTACGCCTCAAAGAAATCTATAAAAGATTATTCTACATATCAATGTCTTACAAACTGCATTATAGCCTTATAAATTGCAAATACTTTATAAAATTTGGTAATTTTGAGGACCTTATTAAAATTTCATGCATTTTATCCCAGAAGAATTAGACGATTATGTAGTAGCACATTCTGAAAGCGAACCAGAATTACTGCAACAGCTAAATAGGGAAACCTACCAGAAAATATTACAACCCCGGATGCTTAGCGGACATTACCAAGGGCGTGTTTTAAGTATGATTTCTAAATTAGTAAACCCAAAAACCATTTTGGAAATTGGTACCTACACCGGTTACTCAGCTTTATGTTTAGCAGAGGGCATGCAACAAAATGGCACTTTACATACTATAGATGTTAATGAGGAACTTTATGATTTTCAAAGGGCTTATTTTAACAAATCGGGGTATGGTAATCAAATAGTTCAACACTTGGGAAATGCCTTAGATATCATTCCTGAAATAAATACCGCTTTTGACCTTATTTTTATAGATGCCGATAAAACCAATTACCCAAACTACTTTAACGTGATTATCGACAAACTAAACCCGGGAGGGATTATACTATCGGATAATGTATTGTGGAGCGGTAAAATTATTGAAGATTTAAAATCCGATGATTCTGATACCAGAGCACTACTTGAGTATAACAAAATGCTAAAAGAAGATCATCGCATTGAAACGGTTATACTACCAATAAGAGATGGGTTAACAATAAGCAGGAAAATAGGTTAAAGGATTGAAAATACTCAATCTAAAAAAGATGAGATACTGTCTCTAAGATTATGGAAAGTTGTGATTTAACTAGAACCTACGCTTTACAGAGCCTGTGAAGTCATCGATATCGTCTTTTACCTTATCGATTTCTTTCTTAACATCTTTCGTAATACTGGTGTCGATACCATGATTTTCGGCACTCTTGGTAATTTCATGCTTAATATCGTTGGTGGCATCTTTAAGAGTTCGCATACCTTTACCCAAACCTCTGGCAATTTCAGGTAATTTATCGGCACCAAAAACCATAATGGCGATAAACAAAATGAAGGCAATCTCTGCGCCGCTGATAAACAAAAATGTAGGCTTATAAATCACGTTACAAAAGTACATTAAATTTTAAACGAAAAAAACTAATGCTCTATTGAATTTGCTTAGGATACATGTAATTGTCAAAAGCATAATTCACAAAAAAACCGACTTTAAAAGTCGGTTTTATATTAACCTTTTATCCTGGTTTTAAATTTTTCGAAAGCGCTAGTCTCTTCTTCTGTAATTGGCCATTTGTTGTTGCTAGTGTCTACATCGGCTGTTTCTAAGTCGGGATCTATAACAATACCAACTATTTCTTTATCAGAGGCAATAGATTTACTAACTTCATTATCATTCAACCTCCAAATTTGGGCAGGATACGTTTCTCTTTTCTTAGAACCATCTGCATAGGTATACTCTACTATTATGGGCATAACTAAACCTCCTGGTTTTTCAAAAGTAATATCATAGAAGAACTTTGGTGCTTTGATATTCTTTTGCTCTTCTGGCGTAAAATTATCCATTATGTACTCTTTAAGAGGAGTAGAATTTTCTAATAACGTTCCATTTTTCATTTCTTCTTTATATTCTTCACTACCCTCTTCTATCATGTACACCAAAGGTTTTAACTGTGTTGGTTTTACATTGTATTTTTTCATGTAATCCTTGATATATTGGTTGTGCTCTGAAGACACATAATATCGTTTTACATCTTTTAAACCTATGTCTACCCAGTCTGTAGTGTAGAACCATCCTCTCCAGTACCAATCTAAATCGAAAGCCGAAGCGTCTTCCATAGTCCTAAAGAAATCTTCAGGAGTTGGGTGTTTAAACATCCATCTTTGCGCATATTCTTTGAATGCATAATCGAAAAGCTCTCGTCCCATTACGGTTTCACGAAGAATATTTAATGCCGTGGCGGGTTTTCCGTAGGCGTTATTACCAAACTGATAGGTGTTTAATCCTTTTGTCATTATGGGTGCAATGTAATCTTGGTCACCGCTCATGTAAGGTATGATTTTATGAGCTGGGCCTCGTTTAGAGGGATACACTTTATCGTCTGGTGATAGAGCTTCTGGATACTTTTCACCAAAATCTACCTGAGCCACATGCTGTACAAAAGAGTTTAGACCTTCGTCCATCCATGTCCATTGACGCTCGTCGCTGTTTACAATCATAGGAAAGAAGTTATGTCCCACTTCATGAATAATAACACTCATCATTCCATATTTTACACGATCGCTATAAGTGCCATCTTCCTTGGGTCTACCATAGTTCCAACAAATCATAGGATACTCCATACCTTGTTGCTTTGCATGAACAGAAATTGCTTTGTGGTAAGGATAATCGAACGTCATTCTAGAATAAGACTCCAATGTACTGGCCACAGCTTTTGTAGACCATTCCTCCCATAATGGGTTACCTTCTTTTGGGTAGAGTGAGACTGCCATGATATCTTCGCCACCTATTTTTACAGCCATCATATCGAGAATAAACTTTCTAGATGTTGCGAATCCGAAATCACGAACATTTTCTGCTCTTAACTTCCATGTTTTTGTGGCTTTAGAAAAACCCTTTTCAGCTGCTTCAGCCTCAGACTGACTGACAATTATAACAGGTTCTTTGTAACTCTTTTTTGCTTGCTCATAACGATTCATCATAGTTTTAGAGTAAACGTCCTTCCTGTTTATGAGTCTTCCTGTACCATCTAAGATATGATCGGCGGGAACGGTGATATCGACCTCAAAATCACCAAAAGGCAAAGCGAATTCATCTCTCCCCCAAAATTGTGAATTTTGCCATCCTTCTACATCATTGTAAACTGCCATTCTTGGATAGAATTGAGCAATGACATAAGCACGATTCCCATCTTTGGGAAAGTACTCGTAACCAGAACGCCCATCTTCCTCTACATGATTATTAATATAGTACCACCATTGTATTGAAAAGGTAAACTTATCTCCTGTAGACATGGGTTTTGGCAGCTCTATACGCATCATAGTTCTATTGATGTAATGTTTAAGAGGTGCTCCTTTAGCATTTACAACCTTTTGAATATTAAAGCCACGCTCTAGGGGTTCACCCATATATTTTGCGGCAAAATCATTGGGGAGCATTACAGGTTCTATACTATCGGCTTCTATAAGTGGCGATTTAGAATCTTGCGCTCTTTTATTTTGATCTAACTGAACCCACAAATACTTTAACTCATCTGGTGAATTGTTTGTATATGTAATTGTTTCGTATCCTGAAATTTTTGCATTTTCATCATCTAACACAATCTTCATTTTATAATCTGCCTGCTGCTGATAATAAGCACTACCTGGAGCTCCCGAAGCTGTTCTATACATATTTGGAGTTGCAAATTCATCGTATAGTTGCTTAAATTTGTTTGTATTAGTATGCCCTGTTTTGATTTGTTCAACATTGCTATCTTGGGCATGAGCACCAATAAAGGTTAATACAAATACAACAAAAGTTAGTTTCAGTTTATTCATTATAAAATTTTTAAATAACTACAAAAAGACTTACTGATTATAACAACAAACAGACAATCTTTTAAAAATTGAACGAAATTAAGGATTTTAAGAAAAGTCTAACTTATTTTTAATTAAAATTTAACACCTCTCTATTTTTTTGGGCAACTAGAATAAAACTCTTCTTCTTAGAATTAATATTTGTTTTTATGATATTTTGTTGTCCTTCAAACAAGTCAAATAAAACAGAATTACTTATTTCAAAGGAATTAATTGAGGCTACATCCTCGATTTCCAGATAGACTTTTAAAAGGTCTAAATCGTATTCCTTACCTATGTATTTAATATCTGCTGCTTCACCATTAATCTTTATGTTAATTTTCCCCTTGAGGTAAAGCTCAATATACTCGTTTGTCGACACCATTTCTTCGTGTTCCTCTAAAACAATGGCCTCATTATAGCGTTGCTGCAATAAATTTTCGAAATCATCCAAAAAAATTCTGGTAATGATTTGTACAGACTGTTTATCCTCAACATATTCCACTTGTGTAACACTTAGGTAGTATTTATGCATCACCGAAAAAGCAAACAGCGGTATGCAGAATAAAAGAACTAGTGATTTGTAAGTTTTCATTTATTTTTTTTGCTAATGTAACGATTCTTGATTGTTCAAAAAGTATTCCAAAGGGGATTAATCGACTTTTGTCTTTAAAATTTTTTTGAAAGCTTTTAATCTTTCTGTGAGATATTGAAAGACCTGAAAATCTGATTTTCCTTTACATCTAACCATGAAATCTGATGCTTCTTCACAAAAAAAGAAGAATTCGTTTCTATGTTGTTCTTTTAACTCATAACTAGTAAATAGTGCTTTGGAATGTTTTGATCTAATTTTACGGATTAAGTTCTGCCTGTTTTCAATTTCTACCCGTTCTTTTAACATTTTGGTTCTACCTGTTAATCCATTTATTATAGGATCAAGAGAAGCTCCTCCCAAAATCATACCTATTAACATTTTTGGTTTAAATTCTCCTGCTTGAGCTAACCGCCTTTCACTTTGTGTAGCAATTTTTCCTTTATAACCAGGAATACCCACATCGTAAAAATTAATGGGTGTATTGGTATCTGCATTTTCGATATCGGATAATAAATTACCTGTTAAGACCTTACCAACAAGAACTTCTTCAAGTTCATTTGTTTGCTCATCTAGGGGCACTATCATGGTTTTGGACAATATAGTACCTTTAGTCACTATAATATCTTTAACTCCAAATTGAATCGAAGAAAATTGAAGCGTATCGTGCACCTCGGCATTGATCTTAAACTCGCCGTTAATATTTGTTATGGTAAATACTTGTGCTGTTTTGTTTATAACATGAATATTTTCAACATCGGTTTTACTTATAACCTTTCCGGAAATTTCAACCTCTTGAGCGAAAGAAATTCCAAATATGAAGAAAAATGCAAAAACTAAATTAGTTTTTAGCATCCTGTTTTTTTAGAAACTGCTCGCTTTTTTCGAAAAGGAACTGTAAGCATTTAATCTCATTGCCCTTTTTTAAAAGTTCGCGATCTAAATCTTGATTATCTACATAAGCCACAAAAGCGTCTACTTCTGCTAAAGGAATATCAAACATTTCGCTTATGTATTCATGCGAGTAGACATCGGTCAACTCAATGGGGTGTTCAATTTCAAGGTAATCGGGTAGCTTGTACGATTTGTCTTTTTTACCAAAAATGAGCTTACCTATTTTTTTAACATCAAAACCGTTATACAATTCCCCTTTACTAATTCTGGACTTCAAATCATTTTGAACCGCCTGAGCATCAAATATTTTATCATCAAAGTATTCATAGTTGGTATTCATGTTCCCCATATCTAGAATAAGGGGTTTTATGTTAGCTACATTTTTTATATCAGCATCTACATTCCCCGTTAGTCCAGAGCGCAATAGAACAGCATCTAATTTATGTATTTGCTCTACTAAATGAATGCCTAATTGTTTTGAATCTACAACATCTTCGGGAACAGTAATGGACAGTGCTTCAAATTGAATAGCAGAAATCTGGACAATATCATTAACAGCAACCGCAATGCTAAACTCTCCTTTATCGTTAGTAATAGTCCCTTCATTTGATGACGCATTGTAAACTGTAATGCCTTCCACATCATTGGCATCGGCGTATATTTTCCCTTGTACTTTTATCCTTTCGGTAGTTTGAGCAACACTCAATAAAGGCATCATAATTAAACAGAAAACAAATACAACTTTTCTCATAAAACGAATTTTCTATAAATTTCGGGTTTACTTTTTTAATCCAAATTAAAACTCATTATAAACTTTTGTTAAAAAGACTGTTTCACTAATTTTAACAACATTCTTGAATTTAAATGTCATCGTTAATCATGAGAAACATCATTCTTGCAAGTACATCTACAATCCACGGAGGCGAATACCTTGAGTATTTATTACTGGAATTAGCTACTTTTTTTAAAGATACGGAAGAAATTTTATTTATTCCTTATGCCAGACCAAGTGGTTTAAGTCATGATGATTACACAAAAAAAGCTGAAAAAGCATTTGCGAAAATCAAAAAAAATGTAATTGGTATTCACTCTACTAAAAACCCCGTAGAAGCCATAAAAAAAGCTAAGGGTATTTTTACTGGAGGTGGCAATACATTTGTTTTAACCAATATACTATACAAATACAACTTAATTGAGACTTTAAGGGCATCTGTGCAGAATGGCACACCTTATTTGGGCACTAGTGCCGGAAGCAATATTTGTGGCTTGGATATAAAGACTACCAACGATATGCCCATAGTTTATCCGCCAAGTTTTGGTGCCTTAAAACTAGTTCCGTTTAACATAAACCCGCATTATTTGGATCCAGACCCTAATTCCAAACATATGGGTGAAACACGAGAAACTAGAATAAATGAATTTCATAAATTTAATTCACAACCCGTTGTTGGTTTAAGGGAAGGTAGTTGGTTATATATAAAAGGCGAATCGATACTCTTAAAAGGAAACTTATCGGCCCGAATTTTTGAAGCTAACAAAACACCCTATGAAATTGATACTGAGACCAACCTTAGCTCCATAAAATAAATTTACACAAAAAAAAGACCTCACTTAAAGTGAGGCCTTTTGAGCGGGAGACCAGGTTCGAACTGGCGACATTCAGCTTGGAAGGCTGACGCTCTACCAACTGAGCTACTCCCGCCTTTTTGCGCTTGCAAATATAAAATCTATTTATTTATCTCCAACTATTTTGTTAGATTTTTTAAAAAATGAAAGCCTAAAATTTTAAAACCTTCGTTAAAATAAAATTTATGTGAAGGAGCATTTGCTACATAGGTATTTAGCTCTACAGCTTCATATCCTTTACTTTTGGCATGCTCGTAAATCCAACTAAAAAATTGTTTTCCTAATCCCTGTCCGCGGTAGTCTTTCTCAATAAAAACATGATCGGGCTCAACACTTCTTCCTGAATAATGCCTTGTACAATACCATAATCCGGAAACACCTATTATCCTATCATTATGGTAAACGACTGCACACTCGTAATTATCAAAATTTGCCATTTCTGCAAACCGTTGTTTTAAGACCCCATACGATATTTTGTTATTGTTTAGTTTTTCCACTAATGGAATAACTTCATTTATTCGATTCTTTTCAATAATTTTAAAAACGAATGCCATAGCGATTAGAACTCTATAAATTAATTACGGTAGACGAAATTATCAAGAAAAAATGAATTATCATATTAAGTTCATAACTGCTAAGGAAACACACACTGTAAGACACCCCGTTTTACGACCTGGTAAACCTATTTCATCTTGCATCTTTTATGGAGATGAACTTGATAATAATTTTCATCTTGGCTTATATAAAAACACCAAGCTTGTTGGTGTAGCTTCGTTTTTTAACAACAAGCATCCTAGTTTAAAATTTAACAGGCAATATCAATTAAGAGGTATGGCGATTTTAGAACCGTATCAAGGGAAAGGTCTCGGTAATAGACTCATTAATCATGCTGAAGATATCCTAAAAGCTAAACATATAGAAGCCATATGGTGTAACGCCAGAAAAATAGCAGTAAACTTTTACAGTAGAAATAATTTTCAAATTAAAGGAGACCCTTTTGAGATTGAAGATATTGGAACACACTATGTTATGTTTAAAAAAATCTAACTTAGATGTGACAATTATTATTTTAGAGTGTCATAAATTTAAGATGGTAATTTATTGCTTTTAACTACACAAAAATAAACAGATGAGAGGTAGAAATCTAAAATTCAGGTTATTAATAGGTGCTGCAATAGCTATTTTCTTTGTTTTTAAAAGATGTAGCCAACAGGAAAAGAACCCTTATACAGGTCGTGTACAAACTATATCGATGACTCCTGACAAAGAAATTGCCATAGGTTTACAAAGTGCGCCCCAAATGGCACAACAACATGGCGGCTTACACCCAAACAACAAATACCAAGCTTTTGTAGATGAAGTTGGAAATAAATTGGTTTACAGCAGTATGGCTAAGGACACACCTTACAAATATGATTTTCACTTACTTAACGATAATAAAACCATCAATGCATTTGCGCTACCGGGTGGACAAATATTTATTACCTACGCCTTATTTTCCAAATTGGAAAATGAGGACCAACTAGCCGGAGTACTTGGCCATGAGATAGGACATGTACTGGGCAGGCACAGTGCAGAACGAATTGCTGAAAGTGAATACTGGCAGGGTTTGGCTACGGCAGGTTCGGTTGGCGCAGACATGGGTGGTTTGGTAAGCGGCATTGGTCAGCAGAAATTATTAACCAATGGTAGAGATGATGAATTAGAAAGTGATGATTTAGGGGTCCTGTTTATGCTCAATGCTGGCTACAACCCCAAAGAGATGATTGGCGTAATGCAAATTCTAAAAAAAGCAGCAGGCCCCAACAGAGTTCCAGAATTTCAAAGTACTCATCCTGACCCTGATAACCGGATAGAAAAAATAAAAGCAGCAATAAGAAAGTATGAAAACATCCAATAAAAAAAGCCTCGTTAAACGAGGCTTTTTTGACTGACTAACTCAAAATAATTTATAAAAGTTATTATAATTATTTTCTCTTTTTCTTCTTAAGATTTGCTTTGATCATTGCAGCAGCTTCATCTGCCCCATGAAGTTCGGCATACTTAACCGCTGTAAAGCTTTTGTTTGAACATCTTAATTTTAAGTTAGCTCCATTATCAATTAAGAGCTTTAAAATTTCGGTTCTGTTAAATTTTGCTGCATACATTGCTGGTGTCATTCCATTAGATCGTTCATTAACATCGGCTCCTCGTTCTATTAGTTTCTTTACAGTATCTATGTCTCCTTTTGCTATAGAAACACAAAATGAATTTACCTTAAAGAAATATTCTGAAGAACTATTCTTAATAGTTGAAGTGGCAGATGTTGTGTTAACAGAAACTAATGCAACACACAAAGCTAGTACTGAAGTAATGATTGTTTTTTTCATGATGAAAGATTTTAAGTTTGATTAAATGATTCGCTTTTTGATATACTAAAGAGACGACATTTTTTTTAGATTGTTACAGTCTTCACTATTAATAACACATTTTTAACGTTTGTTTCACAAATCATTAACGAAAACGTTTTCTTGCTATATTTTTCGAAAACCTAGAAAAATAAAGGTTTTTCAGAGATTTTAAACTTCGTATTTTACGAAACTTCAGTATCTTTGCCTAGTTTTAAAATTTAACAAAAATGAACAAAAAAGTTATCTTAATGATACTAGATGGTTGGGGAAATTCTCCCGACCCAAAGGTGTCGGCAATAGATCATGCCAATACTTCTTTCATAGATTCACTATATACTAAATATCCTCACGCCACTTTAAGAACAGACGGCCTTCATGTCGGCCTACCTGAAGGGCAAATGGGAAATAGTGAAGTAGGTCACATGAACTTAGGAGCTGGTAGAATTGTATATCAAGATCTAGTTAAAGTTAATCTGGCGGTAGAGAATAAAACCCTAAACAACGAAAAAGTACTTGTAGATGCTTTTACATATGCAAAAGAAAACAATAAAGATGTTCATTTTTTGGGCTTACTAAGTAATGGTGGTGTACATTCACATATAAACCACTTATTAGGTTTAATAGATGCTGCTAATGACTTTGGTGTTAAAAATTCTTATGTTCATGGATTTACCGATGGTAGAGATGTCGACCCAAAATCCGGTGCGGGCTTTGTTAAGCAATTACAAAATCACATCGAAGGAACAAACACAGAAATAGCAAGTATTTCTGGTCGTTACTATGCTATGGATAGAGACAAGCGATGGGAACGCATTAAATTTGTTTATGATGCTCTTGTGAACGGTAAAGGTGAAAACTCAACCAATATTGTAGATGCTATAGAAGCTAATTATGCGAATGATATTACCGATGAATTTATAAAACCTATCGTTTCTGTTAACGATAACAACGAAGCCATAGGAAAAATAAAAGAAGATGATGTCATTATATTCTTCAATTTCAGAACAGACAGAGGTCGCGAATTAACCGAGGCGCTATCTCAGGTAGATTTCCCTGAACACAACATGAAGAAACTGAAGTTACACTATGTAACCCTGACAAATTACAATGACACTTACAAAAACGTTAATGTAATATTCAATAAAGAAAACTTAAACGAAACTCTAGGTGAAGTTTTAGAAAAGAACAACAAAACACAGATAAGAATAGCAGAAACAGAAAAGTATCCTCATGTTACATTTTTCTTTTCTGGAGGTCGTGAAGAGCCTTTTAAAGGGGAGCAACGCATCTTAAGGAACTCACCAAAGGTGGCTACCTACGACTTAAAACCAGAAATGAGTGCTTTTGAACTTAAAGATGCTTTAGTTCCTGAACTTCAAAAAGGTGAAGTAGATTTTGTATGTCTAAATTTTGCTAACGGTGATATGGTTGGCCATACTGGTGTTATGGATGCAGCAATAAAAGCATGTGAGGCAGTAGATCAATGTGTCAACGAAGTAATCACAACAGCTCTTGAGCACAACTACACAACTCTTTTAATTGCCGATCATGGTAACTGCGAAACTATGATCAATCCAGATGGTTCTCCAAACACGGCGCATACAACTAATCCAGTTCCTGTAATCCTAATAGACAAAGAACTTAATGCCATCAAAGATGGTATACTTGGTGATATGGCACCAACTATTTTAAAACTTATGGGAGTTGAACAGCCAGAAGCTATGACTCAACACGCTTTGGTTTAATATTTATAAGAGAATTAAATTTGAAAACCCCGCTTTTAGCGGGGTTTTTAGTTGTATGGTATTTAGACAAGTTACATCAGAAAAATAATGTATTTTTGTGTATTCGAATCTATCATAACATGAATTTTAGCAACACACTTACAATAGCCGTAGATTTTGATGGCACTATAGTAGAAGATGCTTACCCAAAGATTGGTAAACCCCAAATGTTTGCCTTCGAAACTCTAAAAAAACTACAGGACGATGGACATCGATTAATTTTATGGACTTATAGGCACGGCATAAGACTTAATGAAGCCGTTGAGTTTTGTAAAAAAAATGGCATTAATTTTTATGCAGTAAACAACAGTTTTCCAGAAGAGCATTACCTTTACGATGCCAGCAGAAAAATTAACGCAGACCTATTTATTGATGATAGAAATTTTGGTGGCTTTCCAGGTTGGGGTGAAATCTACCAAGACCTCACGAATTCCGAAGCTCCAAAACCAAAAAAATCTAAAGGCTTTTTTGGCTTATTTAAATAAAACCTTTTTTCATATAACTATAGTCTCATAAAGCTTTTGAAAATATACTTTAGGAGTATTTAGTATCTTTGCCATTATTTTTTAACATGATAGAAGTAAAAAACCGAGAGGAAATAGAATTAATGCGCGAAAGCGCCCTTATCGTATCAAAAACGCTTGGGGTTTTAGCAAAAGAAATCAAGCCAGGCGTAACCACGTTACAATTAGATAAAATTGCTGAAGAACATATAAGAGATTGTGGCGCCGAACCCGGTTTTTTAGGATTATATGATTTCCCAAATACGCTTTGTATGAGTCCCAATGAACAGGTCGTTCATGGCATTCCAAATGGTACACCGCTAAAAGAAGGGGATATTATTTCTATAGATTGTGGAGCGTTAAAAAATGGATTTTATGGTGACCATGCGTACACATTCGCAGTTGGGGATATAGAACCCGAAGTCGAAAAACTACTAAAAATAACAAAAGAGTCTCTTTACGTAGGAATAAGAGAGTTTAAGCTAAATAATCGTGTTGGTGATGTAGGCTATGCTATTCAGCAGTATTGTGAAGCTCATGGTTATGGCGTAGTGAGAGAACTTGTAGGCCATGGATTAGGCAGAAAAATGCACGAAGATCCAGAAATGCCAAACTATGGAAGACGGGGCAAAGGAAAGAAATTTATTGAAGGCATGGTTGTGGCTATTGAACCCATGATCAATATGGGAACTCACCGAATCAAGCAACACAGAGACGGCTGGACCATAACTACTCAAGATAAAAAGCCTAGTGCTCATTTCGAACACGATGTAGCTTTAGTAGATGGAAAACCCGAATTGCTATCAACCTTTGCATACATTTACGATGCTTTAGGTATAAAAAGCGATGAAGAAGCCGAATTCCGTCAAGAGACATTGGTGCTTTAACAATAATGAAAAAACTCTTCAAACTTGTTCTAAACCTTGTACCAAGGCCAATATTAATAAGGTTGAGTTACATGGTTAGGCCTATTTTAATATTCTACCTAAAGGGAAACAAATTTACAGACCCTATAGATGGTAAAAGCTTCAAATCTTTTTTACCTTATGGATATGGTCATCAGCGTAACAATGTTTTATCCCCATCTACGCTTTCGCTGGAACGGCACAGGTTATTATGGCTATATTTAAAAAACGAAACCAATTTTTTCACTGGCAACCATAGAGTTTTACACTTCGCTCCCGAACAAGCATTTCATAAAAGATTTAAGAAGATGCGTAATTTAGATTATGTTACAACTGATCTAAATTCTCCTCTAGCAGATGTGAAAGCAGATATATGCAGCTTGCCTTTTGAGGACAATTCTTTTGATATCATTTTTTGCAATCATGTTCTAGAGCATATCCCTGATGACACAAAAGCCATGGAAGAAATGTATCGTGTTATGAAAACTGGTGGCATGGGAATTTTTCAAATACCACAGGATTTGAACCGTCAAATTACTTTCGAAGATGATAGTATTATAGACCGTAAAGAGCGCGCTAAAATTTTTGGACAATATGACCACGTTCGTATCTACGGACGCGACTATTTCGACAAGCTTAGAAATATTGGATTTACAGTTAAGGAAGTAGATTATACCGCTACCTTAAGCGAAGAAGAAAATAAAAAGTATTGCTTAGCAAAAGGGGAAATTATTCCCGTAGTTTTTAAATCTTGATTATGATTCAGCAATTTATAATGACTGCCGCGATATTTGGAGCTTTAGCTGTTATTTTTGGGGCTTTTGGTGCCCATGCATTAAAAAAAATATTATCTGTAGAGGAACAAAAAAGTTTTGAAACGGGTGTAAAATATCAAATGTATCATGCCCTTGTATTATTAGCTCTTGGGTTAAATCCTGAATACAGTTCCACTAGCATATATTGGTGCTTTACGTTAGGTATTATATGCTTTTCCTTTAGTATTTATGGGTTAGTATTGTCTAGTGCAAAGAATAAAAAGCTAAAATTTTTGGGTCCAATAACTCCATTGGGAGGCTTGCTTTTTGTTATGGGCTGGATACTTCTTCTATTTAAAACCTTTTAAATCAAAGCCCTAATCAGGAAATCCGTTTAAAGATAAGGTCTCGAAAGCATTATCCTCATTTTCAAAAATCAAGAACACTTTTAACTCTGGGTGGTGTTTTAAAAACGATTTAATTTTTTCAATACCCATGGCCTTAAAAGCAGTTGCATAGGCATCGGCTGTCATACAATCATCAGATATTACTGTTATACTTAGCAGGTTAGTTTTGCTGGGATAACCAGTTTTTGTATCAATGATATGAGAATACTTATTACCGTTTTCATCAACCTTGAACTTTCTATAGGTGCCAGATGTAGCCATAGCAGCATCTTTTAATGGTATAGCCTTAAAAACCGATTGTGTCCCATCAAAATGTGGTCTTTCAACACCAACTGTCCAAGCCTTTTGCTTTTCAGTATTAATACCTCTCACTCTAATCTCCCCTCCAATTTCAACAAGATAATTTTTAATGTTTTTCCCTTCCAGAAACTCACCAATCACATCAACACCATAGCCTTTTGCAATAGCGTTAAACTCCATATAAATATTGGGATGGTCTTTTTCAATACTTGTGTTAATCCTCCTTGTTTTATCAAATCCAACAAACTGCATTAAACTATCTATTTTTAGACTATCCAGTTCTTGGATAATGTCTTGAGCACCAAATTGCCAAGCATTAACGATATTACCAATTGTTGGATCAAAAGCACCATTGGTAAGTTCAAATATTTTTTTTGAGGCATCAAAAACCTTAATAAAATGTTCATCTATTTTCACGAGCTCATTTCTATTAAGCTTTGAAATATCAGAATCTATCTGATAAGTTGACAAAGACCCATTTAAGACTTCAAATAAATTTTCAAATGCCTTTTGATAATTTTCATCTGAATCATAAATAACAGAATAGGATGTTCCGAATACAGTGCCAGACAATTTTGTGTTTTTTTCTTCATTGGTGCAAGACATAAAACAACAAAACAAAAGGAATATCATAAAAATTCTGGCGGAGCTCAAGCGCTTCACCTTAATTTGAAACTGATTTAAAAGTATTTGTAAAAGTTCCATTATCACAATACAATAAAGATTAATTCAAATGAGTATCTAAAACTTGTATACCATTGTATTCTAGTAAGTAATCTTCGTTTAGATAAATATGCTCCTTTTCACCATTTGGATTACCTAAACCAACCCCTGCATAAAGTACTTTCGCATCATTATCTCTAGCATGTTTTTTAAAGGATTCCATCCAAACCACATCGTAATTATTGGGATTATCTGGTAAGATAACCGCCTTAACAATTACAAAATAATATTGCTTATGCTTGTCCATACAAACAAACTGGGGATGCTTTTTTAGTTTGCTGTTTATAGCAATAAACTCAAAACCACGTTTCTCTAAATCTTTACCAACATGGTTCATTGCTAAATTATGAAGTTCTTGAGGTGTAAGTGGTTTACTCATATTGCAAAAATAACATTTAAATTAGGCATTTTAAGGTATCTAAAAATGTTTATTTTTATACTTCAAATTTTTTAAAATGAATGAATATACTTTTACTAAAAAAGTAGGATTGTGCCTTGGCCCTATAGTTTTCATTCTTTTTAAAATAATCCCTTTTGAAATTATTTCTGAAAAAGGGGACTTGGTCCTTTCTATTGCTTTTTGGATGGTGTGCTGGTGGATTACAGAAGCTGTAGCAATTTCAGTTACGGCACTTCTTCCGCTTTTATTATTTCCACTATGCAAGATAATGCCCATGACAGATGTTGGAGCAAATTACGGTAGCCCTATTGTGTTTTTGTTCTTTGGTGGTTTTGTTTTGGCATTAGCTTTAGAAAAGGTAAACCTGCACAAAAGAATAGCATTAACTATTATAAAGAAAACAGGCAGCAGCCCCAATAAGGTCATCTTAGGTTTTATGATCGCCACAGCGTTTATGAGTATGTGGATAAGCAATACCGCTAGTACTGTTGTTATGCTACCTATAGCATTATCAGTAATCCAGCTATTAATAAATGACGAAGATGGTTTTACAAAACAAGATCAAAACTTTGCTTTAAGCGTTATGCTTGGTATAGCTTTTTCAGCCAATGCAGGTGGTATAGCTACTATTATTGGTACGCCACCAAATTCGGTTTTAATAGGTCTTTTAGAAAACGAATACAACATAGAAATATCCTTTTTAAACTGGATGTTGTTGGGTCTTCCGTTTTCAATTACTCTTGTTAGCATCATTTATTTAGTAATTGTTAAATGGTTGTTCCCTAACACAGGGTTACAATTTAGAGCTTCAGAAAACATTATAAATAATGAACTTAAAGCCTTAGGAAAAATTACAGCAAGGGAAAAGCATGTCCTTATTATATTTGGTATAACCATTTGTTTGTGGATTTTTAGATCACTTATAAACTCTATCATTCCTAGTTTAGATTTATCTGACACCATGATTAGTATTTTTGGAGCCCTGGCTCTTTTTACCGTGCCTTTTAATTTTAAAAACGGAGATTTCATACTGGTATGGAAAGACACTAAAAATCTGGCTTGGGGCATTCTAATACTGTTCGGAGGCGGATTGGCTCTAGCGAAAGGCATGTCTTCTACTGGGATTGTAGATGCTATTGCAAATACTTTAGCAAATAGTAACATTAGTATTTTGCTAATGGCTTCTCTACTAATCTTTTTAATGTTATTTATGACCGAACTTATGAGCAATGTGGCCCTAGTAGCCGTTTTAGCACCAGTTGTTGCTGGAATTGCAATAGGCTTAGAAATACCCGTACTTTATTTATTAATCCCTGTAACTATGGCAAGCAGTTGTGCTTTTATGCTCCCTATGGCAACACCGCCTAATGCTATTGTATTTGCTAGTAGTTTTATTAAAGTAAAAGACATGGCTAGAGTGGGTATTATTTTAAACCTCATTGCAGTTGTTTTACTGATTCTAGTTTTTAAATTTTTTGTGCCACTTATATTTTAAAACTATTTAAACCTTACAAATTTAGAATTATGGAAAATGTAGTTAGACACAGGAATAACTTTATCTTTTTCTAAGTGATACCATGGAGATATATCATTATTTTCAAGATTTTTAACTAAATGAACACTCTGTGCAGGTGTATTTCCTTGGAATAAGAGATATAGTTTTTCGCCTCTTGAGTTTATAATTTCATCACAAATCATTACGATATGACCTGGTGTACCACCTATAATTAACATGTCTCCTGTTTTTAGGTTTTTAACATCATTTATCTTAGGCAACTCGTGATAAAGAGATAAAGTTCCGGAATAGGTATAAATCAAATTCAGGTATTTATAAAAGTTAGATTTTGAATGATTAGCCTTTGCAGTTTTATGAAAACTCACCTTATTCCCTTTAATTTTTGGTCTGTATCCCTCTGCATATTTATTCCATGAGCAATAGTGCCCACTTGTAAAGTTAAATCCGATATCATCCTTTCTATTGTTATCCCATAGGTATTCACTTCTTACTCTAATTAAGGCATCGGCACATTGCTGTAATCCGTTCTTGGGAACAGGAATATCCAAAATACCAATATGTCCCATTTGCCAATAATATTCTGAACCATCATAATTTATGATTTTAGAACCAAAGGCTTTCAATTTATAATTCCTGAGGTATTCCTGAAATGAACCCTTGGTATATTCAACCCGTTTAAAATTCTCTGGAACACTTACCCTACTTTTGATCGTTAAACCATCTTTATTGATTAAATCAACTGGTCGTATGGATGAAACTATAGAAATAGCACTAAATCTCACTGGTTTAAATTGGTAAGCTACTAGGACTAAAAACGCTAAAATTGATAAAGTGAAAACTAATTTACGCATGTTGTGCTAACGTAAGACTAATCCCCTTGGTATACTACAAGGGTAATATTAACTTAAATTTTAGAAGCTATATTTCAAGTTTTTGTAACTTAATGAAAAATTACTTCTATGAATACCTCACAACGTTTTGAATCTGCAATTAATAAACTTTATGTTGCTTTTAACAACAATACTTTAAATCCTGAATGCTGTAAACAGTGTGCTGTGGGTAATATTTTAGATAACACCGATAGTTGGAAACACTTATCGGACAACCATGGCAGCTTTCAACTAAACTATGTTGGTAAAGTACACCAAAGTTTTGGCAGAACATTTAACGGTTATACACCTTTGGAATTACTACAGATAGAAATTACCTTTTTAAAAGCATGTGGATATCAATTACCACTTCACCACAAAAATAAGAAACCTGAAAATCCAACCGATAAGAGTGTTCTTTTTAATGGACTTTCTAAGGTTATAGAACTCCTATGCAAGTTAGACGATATTCCTAATGTTATGGACTATCAGGAGTTGTTTAATCATAAAAAAGACAAAGAATTGCAAAATGCATGAAAACAAAAACCAACTCTATATATGAGTTGGTTTTTGTTTTATATAAGATGCTAAAACAAGTTCAGCACAAGACTTGTTGTTTAAGATTTATCCTCCAAAGTCATCGAATCTAATATTCTCATCTGGGATACCAAAATCCTCTCCCATTTTCTGAACAGCCTTGTTCATTAATGGCGGTCCACAGAAATATAACTCTATATCTTCTGGCGCTTCATGATGGTTTAAATAATTATCAATAACACAATTATGGATAAAACCAACAAAACCGTCTCCTTCTGTATCATTAATGTCTTTCTTAACTTTCCAATTGTCTTCCTCTAATGGTTCAGATAAAGCTAAGAAAAATTTAAAGTTGTCGAACTTACGCTCTAGCTCATAGAAATGCTCTAGATAGAATAACTCGCGTTTAGAACGTCCACCGTACCAATACGTTACTGTTCTACCAGTTTCTAGAGTTTTAAATAAGTGATATAAGTGTGAGCGCATTGGTGCCATACCAGCTCCACCTCCAACATAAAGCATTTCAGCTTCACTTTCATTAATAAAGAACTCTCCGTATGGTCCTGAAATAGTACACTTATCACCTTTCTTTAGGTTAAAGATATAAGAGGATGCTACACCCGGATTAACATCCATCCAACCATTTTTTGCACGATCCCATGGTGGCGTAGCAATACGTACATTAAGCATAATCTCTCTACCTTCAGCAGGGTAAGAGGCCATAGAGTAAGCACGCTCTACAGTTTCTGTATTCTTCATTACTAAAGGCCATAGACCAAATTTATCCCATTCTTGTTGGAATTTATCAGGAGTTTCATGCTCCTCAGGATGTGCCGTGATATCCATATCGGAATACTTCACTTCGCATGGAGGAATTTCAATTTGAATATATCCGCCTGCCTTGTATCCCATATCTTCAGGAATCTCAACAACGAATTCTTTGATAAAAGAGGCTACATTGTAATTTCTAACAACAACTGCTTCCCACTTTTTTATACCAAATACCTCCTCAGGTATGCTGATATCCATGTCTTGCTTCACCTTCACTTGACAAGCCAAACGTGCTCCGTGTTGTAATTCCTTTCTAGTAAAATGAGGTGTTTCAGTTGGAAGTGCTTCTCCTCCACCAGAGTTTACATGACACTCACATTGAATACAAGTACCTCCACCACCACAAGCAGATGGTAAAAATATTTTCTCGTTTCCTAGAGTGGACAATAAGCTTCCTCCTGAGGGTACCTCAATTTCCTTTTCACCATTAATCTTAATCTTTACAGGACCAGATGGTGCCAATTTTTGTTTTACAAATAACAACAACCCAACTAAGATTAGTGTAATTACTAAAAAAGCTGCTACAGTTGCTACAATAGTTCCCGTTGTACTAGCTAATACTATCATGTTATTCTACTACTTTTATTGTGTTGTCGGCTATTTCCTTGCTTTCCTTTTCCTTAACCTCTTCTGCTTTAGCCGTCTTTTCTTCTTTCTTCTCGTCATCACCTCCAGTTAACATACCACCAAAACTCATAAATCCTATGGCCATTAAACCTGTAATGATAAATGTAATTCCCAGTCCTCTCAATGCTGGTGGCACATGAGAATATCTAATCTTTTCGCGAATAGCTGCAATAGCCAAAATTGCTAAGAACCAACCTATTCCTGAACCTAATCCGTAAACAGTTGCTAAGCTAATTGTAGGTATTTCACGAGACTGCATGAATAAAGACCCTCCTAAAATCGCACAGTTTACAGCTATTAAGGGTAAAAATATACCTAATGAATTATATAGTGCTGGTGCAAATTTTTCTACTATAATCTCTACTAACTGTACCATAGTTGCTATGGTTGCTATAAACATTATGAAGGAAAGAAAGCTTAAATCATAAGAAGCATAATCTTCACCTAGCCACTTACCAAGTGCACCTGGTTGTAATATATATTGATCTAACAACCAGTTTACTGGTACTGTTACTAACAATACAAAAATCACAGCAGCTCCAAGACCAACAGCTGTAGATACTTTCTTAGATACTGCCAGATAAGAACACATTCCTAAGAATGTAGCAAATACCATGTTATCTATAAATATTGATTTAAAAAATAACTCTAAATGTTCCATATTTTTTAGTTTTCAGTTAGAAGTGAGTTAGGTAAACTTTGACTGCCAACTGTTTCCTGATTAATGATCTTCTACTAATGCTTTATTTCTTGTTCGTTGTACCCATATAATTACGCCTACAACGATTAATGCCATTGGAGATAATAACATAAATCCGTTATTTTCATATCCGATAGCATATAATCCGGTTTTTTCTATTGGATCTCCTAAAACTTTAAAACCTAATAAAGTACCAGAACCTAATAACTCTCTGAAAAAACCAACAATTATCAAAATCACGCCATAGCCTAAGGCATTACCTATACCATCAAGAAATGATTTCCAAGGACCATTCCCTAAAGCAAAAGCCTCAAAACGCCCCATGATGATACAGTTGGTTATAATTAATCCAACAAACACCGAAAGTGTTTTACTTAATTCATATGCAAAAGCCTTTAGTACTTGGTCAACAATTATTACTAGTGCTGCAACTACTATTAACTGAACAATAATTCTAATTTTAGAAGGTATAATGTTTCTCATCAAAGAGATTACCACGTTACCTACACCTAAAACGAATAATACGGAAATAGACATTACTATTGAAGCTTTCAACTCAGCCGTAATAGCTAATGCTGAACAAATACCCAATACTTGAATGGTAATTGGATTATTATCTGCTAATGGATCCGTAATTAACTTAGCATCTTTTTTTGAAAGTAAACCCATGTTTATTTAAGTGTTTTGAAGTAAGGTAAGTAAAGTTTTAATTCAGATTTAATCATAGCAGAAACACCATCACCGGTTATTGTTGCTCCGGCTATTGCGTCTACTTCGTTATCTGTTTTATCCTCGTTTTTTGGATCAGCATTAGACTTAGAAGCCGTAATACCTACAAAATTACCATTGGCATCGTTTAAGTGCTCACCAATGAAATCATCCATAAAGAAACGTTGCTTAATATTTGCTCCTAAACCAGGAGTTTCACCTTTATGGTCAAAATAAGCACCTTGAACAATCAATTCTTTATCTAGTGCAACATAACCCCATATAGCATCCCAAAGACCTTTACCTCTTATTGGGGCTATATAAAAAGTTTCACCGTCTTTCTCTCCAACGAATAGAGGTAAGCGTCTCTGTTTTCCTGCTTTAGCATTCGCTTGTTCCTTTTTTACATCTATTAGGAAAGCCTCTTTATTTTCTATTGCTTTAGTGCCCTCTGTTATAACTAATTGTTTTGTGATGTATTTTTCAAACAAGTCTGGTGCCTCTTCTGTAGAAACAAAAATGGCGCTACTCTCATCGTTATCATTCACACCCATAGCGTAAAGAATATTTTTTTGTTTTTCTAAACGCTGGTTTTCAATGATATTCGGTTTTAAGGAAGAAGCTGTAAAGGCTAACAAACCACCAACTAAGAATACCATTCCTATGGCGAATATTATTGTGTATGAATTTTTATCTGTATTCATTGCCATAACTAAGCTGTTTTAACTTTTAATCGTTTCATTCTTTTCTTAACATTACCCTGAACAACATAGTGGTCAATAGTTGGTGCAAATACATTCATCAATAGTATTGCCAACATAACACCTTCAGGATAAGCTGGATTGAATACACGAATCATAATTGATATAAACCCAACAAAGAAACCGTAAATCCATTTCCCTTTATTAGTCTGTGAAGCCGTTACTGGATCTGTTGCCATGAATACCGTACCGAAGGCAAAACCACCTATTAATAAATGCTGCCAGAACGGAAGGCTTGCTAGGCCTTGGAATTTTGCTGGCATGATTCCTGCAAAACTGTTGAAGATAAGCCCCATTGCTATTGCACCTAAAACTGAAGATAACATAATTCTCCAACTTCCTACTTTTGTGAAAATCAAGAACAAACCTCCTATCAAAATCAACAAGGCAGATGTTTCTCCTACAGAACCAGGAATAAAACCATAAAACATATCTAACCAATCAAATCCGAGTACACCTTTATTTTGTGCTAATCCACCTAGTATAGTTTCTCCTGAGATGGCGTCTGGGGTACCCTCTAACAACTTTGCATCTCGAACCCATACTTTATCTCCAGACATCCAAGTAGGGTATGCGAAGAAAAGAAATGCTCTAATAGTTAAAGCAGGGTTTAGTATGTTCATTCCTGTACCACCAAATACTTCTTTACCAATTACAACACCAAATGCAACAGCTACCGCTAACATCCATAAAGGTATATCGATTGGCACAATAAGAGGCACTAACATACCTGTAACTAAATATCCCTCTTCAACTTCATGTTTCTTTATTACAGCGAATAAGAACTCAATAGCTAATCCCACTCCATAAGAAACAACTACGAGAGGTAATCCTTTAATTATCCCAATTACGAAATAGTGGAATTTCCAAAATTCAGAACTAAAGAAACTTGTTACTGGTTCTATTTCCCCTAATGCTAGATTGTGTTGATAACCTATATTAAACATTCCAAAAATAAAACATGGAAGCATAGCCATAATAACTGTATTCATGGTACGCTTTAAATCATCGGCTGCCTTTATGTGAGTCCCATTGTGAGTGGTCTCGTTCGGCAAATACAAAAAAGTATGAATAGCATTGAAAGCTGGAGCCATCTTGGTACCTTCATACTTCTTTTTTAACTTATGTAAATTCTGTTTTAAACCCATTATCCTATCTCTTTAAGCATTAAGTCCAAACCTTCTCTAATTATCTTTTGATGAGGCTGTTTAGATACACAAACAAATTCTGTTAAAGCAAAATCCTCTGGAGCCACCTCATACATTCCCAAAGCTTCCATTTCATCTAAGTCTTTATACATACAAGCCTTTAAGATTTGTAAAGGATATATGTCTAATGGGAAGACTTCTTCATATCCCCCTGTAACTACAAAAGCTCTATGCTCACCGTTTGTATTGGTATTTAAATCATATTCTTTTTTGGGGTTCAACCAAGAGAAAGTCAATGCTCTAGATGTTGAAACTTTGTTAAATACAGGCTTATTCCACCCAAAGAACTCATAGTCATCACCTTCAGGAATAATAGAAACTACGTTACTGTAGTAATCTAATTCTCCATCTGGTTTTACCTCTTTACCACTTAAAACATTTCCTGAGATTATCCTAGCATTATCACCTTTTGGTATGCCTTTGTCATATATCATAGTTGATATTTCGCTTCCTATTTTAGTTACAAAATATCTTGGTGATTCTACAGATGAACCAGCCATAGCTACAATTCTTTCAGCATTGAATTTTCCGGTTAACAGCAATTCACCAATAATAACAAGATCTTGAGCGCTTATTGTCCAAACTACCTCTCCCTTGTTTACAGGGTCGATTTTGTTAATCTGTGTACCAACATTCCCTGACGGGTGCGGCCCAGATACTTTGTGGATAGTGGCACCAGAAACACTTGCTAAAGGGGAGTTAGAATTTTGCCCTACGGAAACATGCACGCTTCCTTCGGTTAACTTTCCAAGAGCTGAAATGGCAGCTTGAAGTTCGGCTTCTTTTCCTTGAAGCGTAAAATCTAAATCTGCAGATAACGGCGCACTGGCATAAGCCGAAACAAATATAGATTTCGGAGCCTTATCAGGATTTGCTATAACGTCATAAGGACGTTGTTTTACAAACGGCCAGCAACCAGAAGCTAACAAATGTGCTTTTAGTTCATCTGTACTTGCCGATTCTAAATTAAATACACCTTGATCTAAGTAAACCTGTTTTTTGTCTGCCTGAATTTTAATGGCTAGAATTCTACGTTTTTCCCCACGGATAATTTCAACTATCTCTCCAGAAACCGGAGAAACAAATTTTAAATCTTCATTGGTCTTATCATGAAACACAGCTTCACCTGCCTTTACTTTAGATCCAACTTTTAAAATCAATTTAGGAATAACGCCATGGAAATCTTCTGGTCTAATAGTGCAGAAATTACTAACAATAGCTTTGTCTAGTGTTTTTTCTGCTGCACCTTTAAGGTTGATATCTAGACCTTTTTTAATGCGGATGTCGTTTGACATATTTTTTTCTTTGAAATTTGTTGTCTAAAAACAGGTGCAAAAATACGAATTAATAAGACAATTTTTTACCATAATACAGTAACGGTTTATTATTTATATTAATTCTAAATAACTAAAAATAGCTCAGGCATGAATTTTGTTTATCTTTACCTAAACAACAACTACTTATGACATTAAAATTTACTGGCTTTATTGTTTTTCTTTTACTAACAACTACGGTATTTGCTCAACTCGAAGAAGTACCACCGCCAGATTTTATAAAAACCATAAATTTTAAAGGCAACACCCCAGAGACTCAATTACCTGTATTAAGATTAGGAGACCCTGTAATTCTAGAATTTGATGCTTTGAATGGTAACGAAGACGACTACTACTATAAAATACAGCATTGCGATTTCGATTGGTCACCTTCTATTCTAGCAAAGACAGAGTATCTTGACGGATTCGACAATCAACGCATTAGAGATTATGAAAACTCATATAACACACTTCAAATATACTCCCATTATAGACTATCCATTCCAAACCAATTTTCAAGAAGATTAAAGAAAACAGGAAATTACATGCTAAGTATTTATAACAGCTATGATGAACTTGTTTTTTCTAGAAAATTCATGATATACGAAGAGCGATCTAATGTTGGAGTTACCATAAAAAGATCCAGAGACATAGAGTTTCTTGAAGAGAAACAGCGGGTGGAAATTACCATAGCCCCAAGAGGCATGCAACTTAATAACCCTATGCAAACCGTAAAAACCCTTGTAGTACAAAACAACAACCTCAACACAGCTATATCTAACTTAAAACCACAGTTTACAGTAGGCAATCAGCTCATTTACAGATATGATAACGAAGCTAGTTTTTGGGGTGGTAATGAATTTTTAAATTTTGAAAACAAAGATGTTCGGGCTGCTGCTAACGGTGTACAAAGTATAGACTTAAAAGACATTTATCATAATTATTTATTTACTAATATTCAAAGAAGCAACAGACCATATACCTACAATCCAGATATTAATGGTAACTACCTTATCACCAACGTGAATGAAGGAGACATTAGTATTGAATCTGATTATGTTTGGGTTCATTTTTCTTTACGCCCTAACCCTGATTTTGACACAGACACACCTGTTTTTGTTTATGGAAACTTCAATAATTACGTTATTGAGGACAGCAACAAA
The DNA here is from genome assembly GCF_023273855.1 of Seonamhaeicola sp. ML3. Lineage (NCBI taxonomy): Bacteria > Pseudomonadati > Bacteroidota > Flavobacteriia > Flavobacteriales > Flavobacteriaceae > Seonamhaeicola > Seonamhaeicola sp. ML3. The sequence continues at coordinate 384,444 of NZ_CP096884.1, forward strand.
ATGACTTATAATTCTGCTAGCAACATATATACTGGCTCTATTTTGCTCAAACAAGGGTTTTATAATTATAAGTATGTTACTTTGGAAAACGGCAGTATAAATGAAAGTATAATTAGCGGAAGTTTCTACCAAACAGAGAACAACTACAAGATTTTAGTTTATTATCGTGATTTAGCAGGTCGATATGACCGAATTATTGGCCTGGGTGAAGCTAGCTCCATTAACATCAGCAATTAAAAAAGGTATTTTAACCATTTTTTTGATTTCTGATTTTAAAAAATATTATTTTTGCACATCAAAAGTATTGAATATCAGCATAGAACATGGTACAACAAGTAACCAAAGGCATTAAAATTTCGGTGGAAACCACTTTTGAAGGGTCATTTTATAGAAACTATAAAATACAATATGCTTTTGGCTATAAAATCACCATAGAAAATCAAAGCAAAGATTCTGTACAATTACAATCACGCCATTGGGAAATCTTAGACGCCTTAAACAACGAAGAAATTGTTGATGGAGAAGGTGTTATCGGGAAAAAACCGGTTTTAAAGCCTGGCGAATCACACACCTATAATTCAGGTTGCCTACTCGCGTCTCCTTTTGGAGCCATGCAAGGCTATTACACCATGGTAAATTTCACCACAACCAAGAAGTTTCAAGTAGACATTCCAACATTCAAGCTCAGCGCTCCTTTTGCTGTTAACTAAAAAGCAATTTTATCAAACCTAAAAATTGCCCCATTCTGTTTTACATGGAAAAATTTGCAGTTGGAGTAATGTACAAACTCATAGCTTTCTTGATACACAAAGTTGTCATCTTCTACTTTAAAAATGGCATCAACATCAATATTTCCATAAGGTGAGAGTCTCCTAAAACGATACTCCATATTATTATCTGTTTGATGCAATTCAAACCAAGCTCCAGCAGCAATTCCAGAGAGCCATTGTCCGTTTTCATGAACCTCATCATTTGGCTTCGGCTTTAAAGTCCCAAAAAGATTGACCTTATGGTCTTTAAGTTTATCTAAAAAACAACGGATGTTTTCACTTCTTTGGGAACCAGTGAATTCTGAAATCACTCCCGATTCAGAAACTTCATAAACTTTATTTTGAGTATCAGCTAAAACCACATTACCAACTGTACTTGGCGTAAACCATTTTGATTTCACGAGCCGTTTTTTAATGACAGTATCGGTTAGACCGGCAATCAAACTATCGGTAACAAACCGGGCACAGTTACAAGCATCTTTTATAAAGGCAGCATATCTTATAAAATGTTTATCCTGCATTTGAGAAATATGTACTCTAGCCTTTTTGTAATCTATCGCATTGCAAACCGAAGCTACCAATTTACCTTCACCATGTGTTAATTTTGGATGGGTTCCTAAAAACTCTAAAATCTCATCTAGGTTTTTTATTTCATTATTTTCAATTTCGGCTTTTAAAGGAAAGTCCAATTCATTATCTGTATTGCGACCACGAACACGCCCTGTTGGTTCTGGTGTAATGTATCTGCCAAAGTCATGGTATTCCAGAACACCGGTTTCTTTATTTATCAACACTAAAGCAGCGTGACCAGCCCTTAAATAATCCTTTTTGCCTATGCCTATATACCTCAAAAAAGGTGAATACCACTCATCGGCCACCATAACAATGGTCTCCGGATAAGCCAAGGTTAAAATGATTCCGGTATTATTCATTAACTATCTGAGGTAATCTAAAAATCTTATTGGTAACAGTTCCATCTTGTAGGTTTTCGTAAGACATAATAAGGTTACCTCCCTGTTTTTCTACTTGGGTAATACTAGTCGTCTTTACAAAACCTCGATCCATAAGAACACCATAATCTAAATTTTTACCAGCTCCCTCTTTATGGAAAGCCATTAAAGACTGAGGGGTCAAGTCATTCTCGGCTTTAAAATCTTTAAACCACTGCTGCCGTTCAATCTTCATTTCCTCATCATATAATGTTGAAGATGACCATAGCTTAGATTCTAAGGGCAATTCAGCAATATGTTTTTTATTTCCATCCCAAACCAATTCAATAAATTTCAATTGGATATTCCAGTCAGCTATTACAATAGTAAAGGGTTCAACATCTTCTAAATCATAAGTTTTGATAAAAGAAAAAACATCATCGGCAACCATAAAATCCTTAGCTACTATACCTCTACTTTTCCTGTATTCTGCCTTTCTTTCGTGAATGATAAATCCGCCATTAAGCACACACACCAATCTATTTTTTTCACTAACACCAATCCAGGTACCACCAGACAATTCATCTTTGGGAAATAACGTCTTTACACCTTCGACATCATAAAACTCAGGAGATAAGGATTTCCTATTGGGCGCCTCATCTCTATTAGAGGTTAACACAAAACCATTATTATCTATAGGGCTAATTGTTACAGTACACATGCAGAATGTAGTCTAAATACAAAGTGCCAACTTACAAAAAAAACATAATTAGAGGAAACTCCTCTTAATAAGAATAGAACACCATTACTTCTAAATAATGAATTATTGTTAATTTTAATAAAAGACTTGTATTCTAAAACACAACTAACCAAAAAAGGAAAAAATTAACGCTATTTTAGAAGTTTAATAAGCAAATAATAATTTTAATATTCTTAGATTTGCATCATATTTACTGAATATTTTTTAACGAAAACACACAAATCATGGGAAAAGGCTTTTTTAATGTACCAATTGCGGTTAACGAACCCGTAAAAGGTTATGCTCCAGGATCACCTGAACGCGAAGAAGTTTTAAACACCTATAAAGACATGTTTAACAGTAAAGTTGATGTGCCTTTATTTATTAATGGTCAATATGTTAAAACCGGTAATACAAGAACCATGTCACCACCCCATGACCATAAACATATTGTTGGGACCTATCATTTAGCTGAACCATCTCATATTGATGACGCCATTACCACCGCTCTTGAAGCCAGAAAAACTTGGGCTCAAACCCCATGGGAGCAGCGTGCAGCTATATTCTTGAAAGCCGCTGAACTAGTTGCAGGACCATACAGAGCCAAAATCAATGCCGCTACCATGATTGCGCAATCTAAAACCATTCACCAAGCAGAAATTGATGCGGCTTGTGAGTTCACAGATTTCCTCCGTTTCAATGTTCAGTTTATGACAGATATCTACACAGAACAACCAGAAAGTACAAACGATTCTTGGAATAGAATAGAATACAGACCATTAGAAGGATTCACATATGCGGTAACGCCTTTTAATTTTACAGCTATCGCCGGTAATTTACCTGCTTGTATGGCTTTAATGGGGAATGTAGTAGTTTGGAAACCAAGTGACAGCCAAGTCTATTCTGCTAAAGTCATCATGGATATTTTTGAGGAGGCAGGTGTACCTCCAGGTGTTATTAATGTGGTTTTTGGAGACCCAGTAATGATAACAAACACTGTTTTAGCCAGCCCTGATTTTTCAGGATTGCACTTTACAGGCTCTACATTTATTTTTAAAGAACTTTGGAAACAGATAGGCGCCAATATCCACAATTACAAAACATATCCGAGAATAGTGGGAGAAACTGGCGGTAAGGATTTTATCATAGCACACAAATCGGCCAATCCTAAGCAAGTTTCCACCGCCATTACTCGTGGGGCTTTTGAATTTCAGGGGCAAAAGTGTAGTGCAGCCTCCAGAGTTTATATTCATGAAAGCATCTGGGTAGAAGTAAAAGAAAACCTAATTACCGATATTAATTCATTTAAAATGGGTTCACCTGAAGACATGAACAATTTTATAACAGCGGTAATCCATGAAGGTTCTTTTGATAAATTGGCCAAATACATTGACCAAGCGAAAGAAGACACTGAAGTTGAAGTCATCGCTGGTGGTAATTACGATAAAAGTAAAGGCTATTTTATTGAGCCGACTGTTTTATTAACAAAGGACCCTAAATACACCACCATGTGTACAGAATTATTTGGTCCAGTGGTTACAATATATGTCTATGAAGATGATGCCTATACCGAAACTTTAAAACTTGTTGACAGCACCAGCGATTACGCATTAACCGGAGCTGTTATTTCAACAGACAGATATGCTATTGTTGAGGCCACAGATATTCTTCAAAATAGTGCTGGTAATTTTTATATAAACGATAAACCAACTGGGGCTGTTGTTGGCCAACAACCATTTGGAGGCGCTAGAGCATCTGGAACAAATGATAAAGCAGGAAGTCCTCAAAACTTATTACGCTGGGTATCACCTAGGTTAATTAAGGAAACTTTTGTTACCCCTACTGATTATAGATATCCGTTTTTAGGAGAGTAGTTTTTATTCAACATAAATAATCATAAAGCCCTATCAAAATTTCGATAGGGCTTACTTTTTCAGTATCAATTCAAATCTTCTTAACTTAGTAAACAAACCTTTCTTGATAAACATGAAAAGACATTTATTCATTTTAGCTTTATCCCTTTTCTTTTACAATTTCAGTTTTTCCCAATGGACCAACAGATATCCCAAAGTTGATGGCTTTGGACATCATGTATATCTAGAAGGTTATGAACTTCCAATTTTAAATTCGGGACCAACCTACCCAGCACCTTCCCCTACCAAAAACCAAGTTGTTTTTTCGGCTAAAGGCTGGCTATGGCTCATGGACTTAAATAGCTTGGAAGCAAAAAGAATAACCTATTCACCTGATATTGACTCAAGCCCTAACTGGTCTCCAGATGGTAATCAGATTGTCTTTGTTAGAGACAATAGTAGCGACACAAAAATTGTTATCTTAGATTTAGCCTCTAAGACCGAAACTACTATTGTAAATGCCAAAGCCTTAGACCTTGACCCCATATACTCAAAAGATGGTAAACATATTTATTACGCTTCAGCAGAAAACGGGTCACTCGATATTTGGAAAGTCAACATATCCACCAAAGAAAAGCAAGTCATCACTAACTCAAAAAACTTAGAACGCCTTCCCATTTCTTTTAACTCTGAAGAAAGTTTAATATATCTCAAAAAAATGGGGTTTTCTTATGATTCAATTGAACTATTCGATACTGCCCAAAATACGTCACAACCCTTGGCCGAAGAGAATTTTATGTCTCAAACATCATTTTCACTTTCACCAGACAATAGAACATTAGTCTATACTTGGCCCAAAGACGACAATTATGAATTAAGGTTACTAGATATTCAAATACCAAAAAGCACTTTACTCTTAACCAAAAGTAACAACCTACCAATAAACCCTAAATTCAGCTATGACGGAAAGTGGATTTATTATTCTGAATTCAATCAAAATGAGAGGTCAAAATTAAAACGTATAAACGTAAATGGTGGCAAATCTGAAACCTTAAATCCAAAAACATGGGATTGGAATTCTCCGACTGGTAAACTAAAGATTATAAGTCGAGTTGATAACGTAAAAGCTCCAGTAAGATTGAATGTTAAGGATATAAACGGACATCCAATAATTCCATGGTCAGGCATTATTCATTCTGATGGACAGAACGGCATGGTCTTCTTCTACTCGCCCGGAGAAATTGAAATTGAAGCACCACTTGGTGAAATTACTATAACCGGAGTTCAAGGATTCACTACAATAAAAACTGAGCAGAAAGTGAATCTTAGAAAAGATTCTCAAACCACCACCGTGAATCTATCCAAAATTTGGGATGCCAATGCTAATGGTTGGTATTCTGGGGATAACCATTTTCATTTAAATTACGGAGGCACCAACCAATTAGACCCAGATGATATTGTATTGGATTTGAAAGCAGAAGATTTAGATGTTGCCTTTCCTCTTTTGGCAAACCTTGGGCAACGGTTCTTGGAACAAGACCTTTGGGATTGGAATAGAAAAGAACCTCCATTCATCCAATTTGGGCAAGAAGTACGTTCTCATTTTCTGGGGCATTTAGGTTTATTGGGAACTAAAAAACTTTATTGGCCTTGGGTTTGGGGACCTTATTATGACATTTATGGCCGTGACGACAGGTTAAATGCAGAACCCTTAAGATTTGCCCGAAGTCAAAATGCCATTGGAGGCTATGTACATCCTGTTAGCGTAAGAAACCCATTTGATGAAAAAGGCTCCAGACGCATCCCCATAGAACTTATAGCAGATTGTGTTTTAGGCGAAGCCGATGTTATAGAAATTGGTTGTCTATGGTCTGATGAAATAGGCACGGCTTCTTTATGGCATCAAATTCTAAATATTGGTGTTCCCTTAACAATTTCAGCGGGTAGCGATGTGATGAATGACCTATATAGAACCATGGCTATTGGAGCTTCAAGGGTTTATGTTAAACCTGAAGGAGAATTAAGCATAGACTCATATTTGGAAGCTCTAAAAAAAGGACAAAGCTTTGTATCTACAGGACCTTTAATAGAATTTCAAGTTGATGGAAACAATCCTGGAGACATTGTAAAATCTGAAAAAAGAAAAACTAAATGGTCCCTAAATATTCATTCGGTTGTTGCCTATGAGAAAGTTGAAATTTTCGTGAACGGGAAAGTTATTTGGAGCAAAAAAGGAAGCGAAAAACCAGGAACAAAAACCTATAAAGGTTCCATTGATATACCTTCTGGTGGTTGGGTTACAGCTAGAGCATCTGGAGGGACTGTAGAATGGCCCTTAATGGACAGCTATCCCTATGCCGAAACCAGCCCTATTTGGTTTGACAAAATAGGCAGTACCCACCCAGAAAGCAAAGTATTGGCCGCAAAAGAATTATTAAAACTTCTAGATGTTTCTGAAGAACGTTTAAAAAAAGGGTATGGTTCAAACCCTATACCCCAATTGGAGTCGCATTTTAATAAAGCAAAAAATCACTTGATAGAGCTATCTAAAACGGAATAAAATATCTTTATCGAATGACTCTATTTTTATTTTAAAAATTAAGTATCTTTCGGTTAAAAATTGCGGCATGTTATTTGTAGCTGTGTATTGATATGAAAAAAATCCTAATTGTTTTAATAACCGTTCTGCCACTTTTAGTCTTCGGTCAGACTAATAAGAATTTCAGAAAAGCTCTTAGAACTGCAGATATAGAAGAGAAATTAAAACTTCTAAACCTAGCAATTAAGGAAAACCCTTCTAACCTTGACGCGTATTTTCAAAGAGCCTTGGTAAAAAATGATTTGGGAGATTATAGTGCTGCAATTGTAGATTATTCAAAAATTATTTTGTCTAAACCTGATGCTGATAGTTATTTCAACCGTGGCAATGCTAGATTTAGTTTAAAAGACCTTGAAGGTGCAAAAAGCGATTATGCTAAAGCTTTCGAACTCGACCCATATTTTGTAGATGCCCTATACAGCTTAGCTTGTGTAAAATACGATCTAGAGGAATACGTTGAAGCTATTAAAGATTTCAATAAGGTTTTAAAAATCGCACCAAATTCGCCTAAGGTATACATGTTACGTGCAGCATCGTTCAAAGCGATAGACCGCCCAAAAGAAGCTTTAAAGGATTACTCTATAGCCATATACATATCTCCAAACGCTAACACTTACTATAATCGAGGTGTATTCTTCATGGACATAAACAACTATGCAAAAGCTAATAAAGACCTTACGAAATCCATTCGTATTAACAGTAATAATACTTTTGCACATTTTTACAGAGGTGTTTCTTTCCTTTTACTTGGCAAATACGAAAACGCGTTGAAAGACTTTTCGAATGCGCTTGCTTTAGACTCTTTAGATTTTGATGCTTATATAGGCTTGGCAATTACCCATCATAAAATGAACAATGTAGCACTAGCCAAAGAACAGTTAAAAAAGGCCAACAATATTCTGGGAAATGGAGAATTCCCTAAACTATACGAGAATACGTTTTGGTACCAAAACCACTACTACTTTTTCACAAATAACATCAAGGCTTTACAGGACTCATTAAATAATTAGACTTTAAACTTTTGAGGTAAATGCACCAGCTTCTTGGTTTCAAAAAAGTCTTCGGAATAATAATCTGTTAAATTGTATACTGTTGCGGTAGCGTAGTCTTTGAGTTCTTCTTCTAAATCACCCCCTTTGAGATAAAGAATGCCATTCTTTAATTTGTGGTTTTGTTTTTTGGAAACCTTACCCTTAACCCAATGAACAAAAGTAGGCATTGCCGCTACAGCTCTACTCACAATAAAATCATAAACATCATCAATTTCCTCTACTCTGCTATGGGATGTTTTTACATTAGTCAAACCAAGACCATCAACTACCTCATTTACTACCCTAATTTTTTTTGCGATACTATCTACCAAATGAAACGAACAATCTGGAAACATGATTGCCAGAGGAATACCTGGAAAACCACCTCCTGTTCCAACATCCATAATTTTAGCCCCATCATTAAATGATATTAGTTTGGCAATGGCCAAAGAATGTAACACGTGTCTTAAATAAAGCTCATCTATATCTTTTCGAGATACCACATTGATCTTTAAATTCCAATCTTTGTAGAGCTCCTCTAGCTTTTCGAATTTAGAAATCTGATCTTCTGTAAGGTCAGGAAAATACTTTAGGATAAGTTCCATTGTGTTAAATTTTCAACAAAAATATGTTTTTTATGTGCATATTTTTACGAAAAAACGTTATTACTTAAATTCGATTATAGCTATCTTTGCGCCTTGTGAAGTAAAATAAACTTCTTACTATAACTAAAAATAAGAACATGACTAAACAAGCATTGTCCTTTTCTAGAAACGATTCTGCAAAGTTTTTCAAAACTTTAAATAAACGTGTTAACAATTACTTTAAAGAAAACAATTTAAAGAAAACTGGCAACTGGAAACTCTATCTTAAAACAGTGGTTATGTTTACATTGTTAATAGGACCTGTAGCTCTAGTTCTAACACAAGAACTTCCAGGATGGGCACAGGGATTATGTATGGTTATAGTTGGTGTTGGCATGGCTGGTGTTGGCATGAATGTTATGCATGATGCCAACCATGGTTCATTTTCCAGCAAAAAATGGGTAAATAAACTTATGGGAAGTAGCATCTATATTTTAGCTGGCAATGATTACAACTGGAAAGTGCAGCACAATGTATTACACCACACATACACCAATATTCAAGGGCATGATGAAGACATTGATGCCGGTAGGATAATTAGATTTTCAAAACATGCCAAGTGGTTTAAAATTCATAAATATCAAAAATACTATGCTTTCTTCCTTTATGGGCTTTTAACCGCAAATTGGGCCATAGTTACTGATTTTGTTCAAACTTCGAAATACCTAAAGAGAAAACTCTCTTATGGAAAATTCCCTAACCCTGCCACACAATGGACTAAACTCATTATTGGTAAAATTGTATATTACACGGTTTGGATTTTACTGCCATTGTTATTGGGTATAGTTTGGTGGAAAGTACTGATTGGATTTTTCATTATGCATTACACAGCGGGTATTATACTTAGTGTAATTTTTCAATTAGCGCATGTAATGCCTAATACAGAAATGCCTCTTCCAGACAAGGAAGGCAACATGAAAAACACTTGGGCCATACATCAACTCTTCACAACTTCAAATTTTTCGCCAAAAAGTTGGCTTGTTGGATTTTACACAGGAGGATTGAACAGACAGGTAGAACACCATTTATTTGCTCATATCAGTCATATTCATTACAAGAAAATTGCAAAAATCGTTAAAGAAACTGCACAAGAATTTAGCTTACCATATAACGAATACAATACGTTCTGGAAAGCTGTAGCAGAACACTATAATCAACTTAAAGAATTAGGAAAAAAACCTAGTTTTGCTTAACAATTAACTACCAAAAACATAGAAAATAAAATGAGCTTATTATCCGAAAGAATTTTAAGTATGTCAACTTCTGCAACTTTAGCTATGGCGGCTAAAGCCAGAGAGCTTAGAGGAGAAGGAAAAGATATTATTGGGCTAAGCCTTGGTGAACCCGATTTTAAGGTTCCCGACTTTGTAAAAGAAGCCGCAATTGACGCCATTAACGAGGGTTACAATTCATACACTCCAGTTGATGGATATGGCGACTTGAAAGAAGCTATCATCACTAAATTTAAAAGGGACAATAATTTATCTTACGACCCATCGCAAATAGTAGTCTCTACTGGAGCAAAACAAGCTTTGTTCAATGTTGCTGGTGTTATGCTTAACGATGGCGATGAAGTTATTCTACCTTGTCCTTATTGGGTAAGCTACTCTGATATAGTTAAACTCTTTGGAGGTGTTCCTGTTGAAGTTGAAACTTCTATAGATACAGATTTTAAAATGACTGCCGAACAATTGGAGGCAGCTATTACTCCTAAAACTAAAATGATGTGGTTTAGCTCGCCGTGCAACCCAAGTGGTTCAGTTTACAGTAAAGAAGAGCTTAAATCTCTAGTAGATGTATTAGCAAAACACCCTGATATTTATGTGGTTTCAGATGAAATATACGAACACATAAACTACGGTAAAGGACATACCAGTATTGCTGAGTTTGACGCCTTATACGACCGTACTATAACTGTAAACGGTGTTTCAAAAGCATATGCTATGACTGGTTGGCGTATAGGATTTATTGGTGCTCCTGAAAAAATTGCCAGAGCTTGTAATAAATTACAGGGACAAACAACCAGTGGTGCAAACTGTATCGCACAGAGAGCGGTAATTACAGCTTTAAATGAATCTCCCTCTCGTATTAAATACATGATTGATGAGTTTAATGTGCGTAGAGATTTAATCTTAGATTTATTAAATAACATCGAAGGTTTTAACACCAACACCCCCGATGGTGCTTTTTATGTATTCCCAGATATTTCCCATTATTTTGGTAAAACTTTACGAGGCAAAACTATTAACAATGCTACAGACTTCTCGCTTTATTTACTTGAAGAAGCTTTAGTCGCTACAGTTACAGGAGACGCCTTTGGAAACCCGAATTGCATTAGAATCTCTTATGCGGCTTCGCAAGAACAAATTATTGAAGCTATAAAGAGAATTAAAGACGTTGTTAATTAACAACAGAAAAAACTAAAACAAATAAAAAAAGCCACTGATTTCTCTCATATATTCAGTGGCTTTTTGCTGTAAAAAATTTATTCGTTTCTATAAAGTTTTAATGATTAATAACAACCAAAAAGTTAATCTTACCAAAACTCAATATGAACTTTATTACCAACAGCTTTTAAGGTAACCTTTACAGCATCATTTTCACAAAGTTTTACTAGTTCGATGAGCTGTTGCTTAACCAAAGGCTCATCTACTACAGTAATTAAACCATTATTTCCTATAAATTGAGATTCTTCATCACCATCAATCACTTCAGTTTTAAAAATACTATACACGCCATCTTTTAACCTTTCATGATATCGCTTTTTAAAAATCATATCTCAAAATTTAGTTCTTGCATTTAATTTGTAAATCAAAACTGCAGGAGTTAAAACATATAAAATCAGTGTTCTAAATCTGTTGTTCTAACACTACAAAAATTAAATTCTAAATTAATCACAAATAAATGATTAAAAACCATAACTGCACTGCGGTTTTACCACATATTTTATAAGGTTATTCTCAAATAAAGGAAACAATGTATATTTTTGCCTACAGCTTATTCATAAAGATTAATGGTGTAGAAAATTTGAATTCCTAATGAAGCTAAACGATTTAAACTTTTTAATAATTGAAGACCACAAAATCATAGCTAATGCCTACAAGAACATTTTAATGGCAATTCCTGGTATTAACTTTAATATTAGTATTGCCAATAATTGTGATGAGGCTGTTAACTTAATACGTCGAAAAAAGCATCATATAGCTATACTGGACCTTCAATTGCCCATTTCTGAAAATGAAAGGTTTATTTGTGGAGAAGATTTAGGTACACTACTAAGGAATGAGATTACTTCTTGCAAATTGATAATACTTACCTCTGTTACAGATCATTCTAGAATACTTAGTATCATTCAACAGATAGACCCAGAAGGCTTTTTAATTAAGGCCGATATTGACTCAGAAGACCTAAAAACTGCTGTATTGGATGTACTCAATAACAAAAGATATTATAGTAAGACCATAAATTCCCTCACTAAAAAAACTACAATTAATGGAATAACCATTGATGATTTTGATCGTCAAATATTGTATCACCTATCCATGGGAGAAAAAACCAAAGACCTCACCAAATTCATACCTTTATCCATAAGAGCTATAGAAGTTAGAAAAACAAAACTTAAAACACTTTTAAGTAATACAAGTGAGGAAAACTTTAATTTAGTAAAGGGCGCTAAAAAACTAGGATTGATTTAAATCTTAATTACCTGTTTCGCCAAAAGAAGGGTGTAAATAATATAAGCACCGTAAAAAGCTCCAATCTTCCAATAAGCATCAAAAACGATGCCCACCACTTAGCCAAAGCTGGTAAGGACGCATAATTATTTACAGGGCCATAATCTCCTAAAGCTGGTCCTACATTACCTAAGGTAGAAGCGGATAAACCGATAGCTGATTTAAAATCGATATCGAACATAGAAAACACCAAACCACCAATAATAAAGGACAGCATATAGAGAATAAAAAACGCCAGGACATTGAAAACAATAAATCTATTTATGGCTTTTTTATTATACCTAACCGGTACAATCGCATTGGGATGTAACGTACGTTTAAATTCAAGAAAACCGTTCTTAATCAAAATTAAATGACGAACTACTTTTACCCCACCAGATGTACTTCCTGCAGAGCCTCCTAAAAACATTAATCCGAAAAAGAAAACAACCAAAAATGGTGTCCACATAGTATAATCTGCAGTAACAAAACCTGTTGTCGTAATTATTGCCAAAACCTGAAAAAGTGCATGCCTAAAAGCACTCTCTCCTTCACCTAAAACCATGGGGTGGGAAACACTCGAAGCGCTCACATCTGCTCTAAAGTAAATAATTAAGGCTGCAATAATTGTAAAAACCGTAATGAACTTAAAATACAACTTAAACTCTTCATCTTGGATAATCTTCTGCACTCTTCCCTTAAAAGCAAAATAACTAAGCACAAAGTTTGTACCCGCTAAAAACATGAAGAGAATTATAATATACTGTATCATCGGATTGCCATTCCAATGAGCAACACTCGCATTTTTTGTTGAAAACCCTCCGGTAGACAATGTACAGAGCGCATGGTTTATAGCATCAAAGAATGACATTCCAGCTAAATTCAAAAGAATTGTTTCTGCTGCTGTATAACCAAAGTAAATAAGCCATAATCGTTTGGCGGTATCAGTTATTCTTGGGTGTAATTTATCGCCACTTGGACCGGGCGCCTCGGCTGCAAACAACTGCATACCTCCAATACCCAATAACGGCAAAATTGCAATAGCCAGTACAATAATACCCATACCCCCAATCCAATGCGTAAGACTTCGCCAAAATAAAACACCTTCAGGCATAGCCTCTATATCGTTTAAAATAGAAGCGCCAGTGGTGGTATAACCAGACATGGTCTCAAAAAAAGCATTGGTAAACGATGGGATACTTTCGGTAAACACATAAGGCATTGTTCCAGAAAGTGACATAACCACCCACCCAAAAGCTACTACTACATAGCCTTCTCTTTTATTAATTTCTTTTTTATGGTCTCTGGTAACAAAAAAGCCTATTAAACCAATTATGATGGTTACCACACCTGCCATAAGGATTTGCAAGGTTACCCCATCATTGTATGTCCAACTTACTAGGGCAGACAACAACATGAAACCTCCGTTAAAAAGGAGTAATAAACCTAAAAAATGAAAAATGATTTTGTAGTTAAGCTTCATCTATCAGAATTAAAGGAATAATTTTTCAACACGCTTTATAGATTTGAGCAAGCAACATACCACTACGCGATCTCCTTTTTGTATAACAAAATCACCAAGAGCTATCATACCAACACCATCCCTAATTACTCCTCCAACGATTGCCGATCTAGGAAAATCTATATGTTTTATCGCTTTATAACATACGGCAGATGTATCTTTCACTTCAAACTCCAATAACTCGGCATTAAGATTGCTTAACTTGGTCATGGCCACAACTTCTCCTCTACGTATATACCTAAAGATATTGTTTGCGGCTAGTAATTTTTTATTGATTAGAGTATCAATTCCTATGGAATGCGATAAATCGAAGTAATCCATATTCTCAACTAAGGCAATCGTTTTTTTAACCTCTTTGGATTTGGCAACCAAACAAGACATAATATTGGTTTCAGAATTTGGACCTACAGCAATAAAAGCATCCATATCGCTAATATTTTCCTCATCAAGCATATCTGCATTTCTGCCATCACTATTAATAACCAATACTTTGGTAAGGGCTTCGGCAACCTCGAAAGCACGATCTCTATTACCCTCTAATAGTTTAACATTCAACCCTTTTTCACTTAAATCCTTTGCAGTTTTATAAGCTATCTCGGAGCCTCCTAGAATCATAACGTTTTTTATGTCCCTGTTAACCTTACCAGTTAATCTACAAAGCTCGTCATCTCCACCCTCCGAGGTAATAAAAACAACTGTATCGCCTCGCTTAAAAACCGTGTCACCACGGGGTATGATAGTATACTGGGTTCCAAAACGTTGTATGGCAATAGGTACAAAATGAATTTCAGGAAAAATCTGTGCTGCTTCCTTCACCGTTTTACCAACAAACGAGGCTGTTTTTGAAAGCGTTAATCCTGCCATGGTTAGGGCGCCACCTTCAAATTCATAATTTTCATCGAACGAAGACTGTTTTAAAGACAATTCTATTTCGGCTGCTGCCAATGCCTCTGGTGAAATCAACTCATCAATTCCAAATTTAGTAAAACCAACTTCGTCTTTATATTGAATAAACTCCGTATTGGTAATTCTAGCTATCGTTCTTTTGGCTCCAAGTTGTTTTGCCAAAACACTAACCGTAATATTGGTGGTTTCACTAGAAGTAACGGCAATAAACAAATCGGTATTATCAACCCTGGCTTCTTTTAAAACAGCAATTGAAGTCGCATCTCCCTTTACTGCTCTAATATCCAGCAAAGAATCTGCATATGCTATCCTTTTTTTATTGGGGTCTATTAAAGTAATTTCTTGAGATTCGTAAGATAGTAGTTTAGCTAAATGAAATCCAACTTCACCTGCTCCTGCAATAATTATCTTCATGTTCTTTTAATCATAAAAAGTACAACAAAAGTACATTAATTTTTTCATTTAAAAATTAAATCTCCAAGCACTGGCTTCTAATTAATCTAAGTGTTTACAACGAAAAACACACCTTTTTACATTCATGCACAAAACCTATAGCTCAAGTCTAGTTAAGATAAACCTTTTCAATGGTTAACAAAGTATTGACCATTGCTTTTTAAACTAGGAATAAATATTGTAGGTTTGTCAAAAAATATTGGTTTGTCAAAAATAAAGCCCTACAAAAACAGTGATTTAGGCAAGAAAGAACAAGTCACACAGATGTTCGATAATATTTCTGGAGACTACGATGGTCTAAATCGGGTTATCTCCTTTGGTGTTGATGTAAAATGGAGAAACAAGGTTGTTGATATTGTTAAAGAAGCCCAGCCTGAAACTGTTCTTGACATCGCTACCGGAACAGGTGACTTAGCCATAAATTTAGCGCAAACAAATGCCTCTCGAATTGTTGGCCTAGATATTAGTAGTGGCATGCTCGAAATTGGCAAGAAAAAAATAAAAACCAAGAATTTAGATAACAAAATAGAGATGGTACTCGGAGATAGCGAGAAGCTCCCTTTTAAGGACAATACCTTCGATGCTATTACTGTCGCTTTTGGAATTAGGAATTTCGAAAATCTTGAAAATGGATTAATTGAGATTTTAAGGGTACTTAAACATAACGGAACTTTTGTTATTTTAGAAACTTCGGTGCCTACAAAAGCTCTATTTAAAGCAGGTTATAATCTCTACACGAAAAATATTATGCCTTTAATAGGAAAACTGTTTTCTAAAGACAGAAGCGCTTATAAATACTTAAGTGAATCTGCTTCGGTTTTTCCTTATGGCGAAGCTCTAAACAATATTTTACGCAAAATTGGGTTTATTAATGTTGAAGATTTTCCGCAGACCTTTGGTGTTGCTACAATTTACAAATCATCAAAATAATATAATGAAGGCTTTTTTTTTACCGCTCTTACTTTTATCTCTGTCACTAAATTGTAATGCACAGCTATTCAAGAAAGAAAAGGTAACTTATGATGCCAACCAAGGACGTGGCTCAACAGACAACAATCTTTTACGTTGGGGTTATTTTTTAGGAATTAGTCATTATGATTTTAATTTTGACTATGACTTTGGCAATCAGGGAGACCTTAGGGATATCTATGTTAACCGAAGTCCTGGTTTTAATGTAGGACTTATTGGGAATTTAAGGATTAATAGCTTTTTAGATTTACGCTTAGAACCTGGATTATGCATAACCAATAGAGAAGTTAACTATAGTGAAAGTTACTTTAGCGGAGAAATTCAGAGCAACGATTTAATACGGGAAGTAAAGTCTACATATATCCATATTCCTCTTTTATTAAAAGTATCGACCAAGAGAATAAACAATTTTAAACCTTTTATTGTAGGAGGATTTTCTACGGCTTTAAACCTTTCAAGTAATGAAAACAACCCTGAAGACAACAGTAATGGTCAATTTAGAACAAAAAGGAATTCTATCTTTTACGAATTGGGTTTTGGTATAGACCTCTACCTATATAACTTTAAGTTCTCACCTTCAATACGAGGTATTTTTGGTATAAATGATGAACTGGTAAGGGATAACGACCCTAATAGTCCGTGGACCAGTAACATTTCCAGTATGAAAACAAGAGGGCTGTTTATAAACTTTACCTTTCAGTAACACTTACAGGTTTGAGAAAACCCAAATCAAAAAAAACAAAAACAGCACTCCTATAAGCGTGTTGAAACCTTGGTGGGTAAGTTCATCGTAATAATCTGGAGATTTTGGTCCAAACAAATACTCTTTGAAAGTAAATTTAGGTTTTCTGAAAATGGTACGCCAAATACTACCGTAAACCCATCTCACACATCCCCCGATAAAATTGAAAACAAGATAGAAAATCCCTTTAAAAAGTTCTTCCATCGTTATTATCCCCGCTTGAATTCGCTCAATAATATGGCTGTGGCCATTGCTACATTTAGGCTTTCTGTAGCTTGAATATTCCCAAACCTGGGAATACTAATCCTTTCATTTGTAAGGCTTTTTATCTCATGAGAAATTCCATTACCCTCATTTCCCATAACTAAAATGCCTTTTTCTGGTAAACTAGACTTATATACAGAATCTCCATCCATAAAAGCCCCGAATATTGGCAGCTTTGTTTTTTTTAAGTAGTCACTTAAATCCACATAACTAATATTTACCCTCGATATAGAGCCCATTGTAGCTTGAATTACCTTGGGGTTATAACAATCCACAGTTGCTTTGCTACAAACCAAATCTCTTATCCCAAACCAATCACAAAGTCTTATAATAGTACCCAAATTCCCTGGGTCTTGAAGTTCGTCTAGTGCAAGAATTAAATTACTGTCATTAATTGGCTGAGCGTCAGGAATTCTAAAAACAGCCAATGCTTTGTTTGGGGTCTTTAGAAAACTAATTCTTTTAAGTTCAGATTCTGAGATTAAATTTTCCTTTTTGGCATCAATATTGAACGATTCTGTTGTATATAAGCTATAGAGCTTCAATTTAGACTGCAACAGTTCTTGTATTGTCTTTACTCCCTCAACAACAAATAAACCATGGAGTAGTCTATATTTTTTTTGCTTTAAACTCGTTATTAGTTTTACTTGACTTTTAGACAGCATATAGTCATGAGAATTTATTTCAATTTATAAAGAAAATGAAAATATCTGGTTAAGATCATCTAAGATTAAAATTATTTAAATTAACACATGAAATAGCTTATTTTTGATCAAGTATTTTGCATATACAAACTCAATTTATTAAAGCTATATCTAAAATTAACCTAGGGTTATTTTGAAAAAAACTCTCTTAAAAATACTATTTCTCTTTTTACTTGTAGAATGCTTTACAGCATGCGATGCTACCAAAAGAGTTACAGAAGGAGAATATCTGCTTACAGATAACGATATAATGGTTAACGGAAAAAAGAGAAGCACAGAAGCTTTGAACAACCTTATTTCACAAAGTCCAAACAGAAAAATATTAGGCATACCCCTAAGGTTGCATATATACAATTTAGCTAGAGAACGAAGAGATTCGCTTTTCGAAGTCTGGTTAGACAAAAAGCCAAAACGCAGGGAGCGACTAACAAAAAAACTCTCAAAGAAACAGCTAGACCAATTAAAAATGACATCTATTGGGTTTAACGACTGGTTAAAAAGAACTGGAGAGGCACCAGTTATAGTTGATGAGGCTAAAGCAAAAAAATCTGCCAAACGTATTGAAGATTATCATATTAACAATGGCTGGTTTGATGTAGATGCAGCTTACAAGATTAATAAAGGCGAAAACAAACGTGCCAAAATAGAGTATAACGTAGAAACAGGAGTTCCCTATATTTTAGATTCTATTTCAACAACGGTAAAATCTGTAGTTGTAGACTCACTTTACCAAAACATAAAAGAACAATCTTTAATTCGGACAAATGAACAATACAAAACCGAAAACTTTGTTCAAGAACGCGATAGAATTTCAAGTGAGTTAAGAAACTCTGGAGTATATCATTTTAGCACCGATTATATAACTTTTGAAATAGATACTATAGGCACCAATAAAAAGGTAAACGTAGATATTAACATTCTAAATAGGGCCATTAGAACGCCCGATTCTATAAGAAGAGAACCTTTTCAAATATATGATATTAGAGAAGTGAATATTATCACAGATTACACTTACGGTAACAGGAACAAACCTTTTCAAGATTCCATACGATTTGGAGGATATAACTTTTACAGTTATGGAAAAATGCGATATAAACCACGTGCCATAACCGATGCTATATTTATTACACCAGGCGATATTTTCAGGGAGCAAGATAGAACTTTTACCTATAGACAGATTAATCAGCTTAAAACCTTTAAGTATCCTAACATTGAATATACCGAGAATTTAGATAATTCCCTTTCCAGTACCATCCGATTGGCACCATTAAAGAAATTTAGTTTGGGTATTGGAACCGACGCCTCAACAAGTAACATACAAACTGTAGGGTTTTCAGTTAATCCAAGTTTACAAATTAGAAACATTTTTAAAGGCGCTGAAACACTTCAAGTATCTGGGTTGGCTTCTATAGGTGCTTCTAAAGATGAAAATAATGACGATTCGTTTTTTGATATAGTAGAATATGGCTTAGATTTAAAACTCACCATACCACGTTTATTATCACCATTTTACACAGAACGTATCATTCCTAAATACATGTCGCCAAGCACCAAAATAGGTGTCTCACTTTCCAGTCAGACCAATATTGGTTTAGATAAGCAATCCCTTAGCGGTACCATTAATTATAATTGGCACCCTAACAACAAAAAAACGAATACTTTAGACCTTTTTAATGTACAATATGTTAGAAACCTTAACATCGACAATTACTTCGATGTTTATCAAAATTCTTTTTCTCTTTTAAATAGTATTGCTCAAGATGTGAATTTCATTGATCAAAATTCAGATTTAGACAAACCAGAACAAGCTAATGCCTTTATTGCTTATGCTTTAGGTAATCCAACTCCTGGTGAAATATCAGAAAGCCAGCTAACAACTGTTAATAGTATTAACGAAAGAAAAGAACGTCTTACAGAAAACAACTTAATATTATCGTCCAGTTTTAGTTTCACTAATGATGGCCGTACAAACCTTTTCGATGAAAATTTCTCGATTTTTAGATTTAAAATAGAATTTGCCGGCAACTTGCTATCCAACGCATCTAAACTTTTAGGTTTAGAAAAAGATGAAAATAATCGCTTTAAACTTTTTAATGTTGCCTTTTCTCAATACGCAAAAACCGAATTGGAATATACGAAACACTGGGACCTTGGAAGGAAAAACGTGTTAGCTTTCAGGAGTTTTTTCGGTATAGCAATTCCATACGGCAACTCCGATAACATTCCTTTTGCAAAGAGTTTCTTTGCTGGTGGACCCAATGATAATAGAGCATGGACAGCATATCGCCTTGGCCCCGGTAGCCTGCTATCTGCTAACGAATTTAACGAAGCAAATTTAAAATTAGCATTTAACCTAGAACAGCGCTTTAATATTTTTGAAAACTTAAATGGCGCTATTTTTGTAGACGCCGGAAATATTTGGAATGTTCTTGATAACATCGAAGATAGTAGAGCCACATTTACAGACCTAGGCTCACTAAAAGATATAGCCGTAGGGTCTGGTTTTGGGCTACGCTACGATTTAAGCTACTTTATTTTCAGGTTTGATATTGGTTTTAAAACTTATAACCCAACATATACATTGGGTAATCGTTGGTTTAAAGACTACAATTTCTCTAATGCTGTTTACAACATAGGGATAAACTACCCTTTTTAATATTATCTGTACCTCTTAAAAACTATAACGTTTTAGTACTTATTTGTATTTTTCAAAAGGAAAAACAGGCTGTAATTCGCTAAAATTTAATTACTTTTGAAATCAATAATTATTAAAAATCAATAAAAAATGGGACACAACATAAAACCGGGCGTTGCTGCTGGATACGAAGTTCAAGAAATCTTCAAACTTGCTAAGGAAAAGGGATTTGCTTTACCCGCAGTTAATGTAATTGGCTCAAATGCTATAAATGGTGTATTAGAAACTGCTGCAGCTTTAAATGCTCCAGTTATCATTCAGTTTTCTAATGGTGGAGCTCAGTTTAATGCTGGGAAAGGATTAAGCAATGAAGGTCAGAACGCTGCCATCCAGGGTGCTATTGCTGGTGCTAAACATGTACATACTATGGCAGAAGCCTATGGTGTTCCTGTAATTCTACATACCGATCACTGTGCCAAGAAACTATTACCTTGGATTGATGGTTTATTAGATGCTAGTGAAAAACACTTTGCCGAAACAGGAAGATCACTTTTTAGTTCGCATATGATAGACCTTTCTGAAGAGCCAATAGAAGAAAACATCGAACTTTGTAAAACTTATCTTGAGCGCATGAGCAAAATGAACATGACGCTTGAAATAGAATTAGGTATTACTGGTGGTGAAGAAGATGGTGTTGACAATACAGATGTGGATGACTCTAAACTCTACACACAACCAGAGGAAGTTGCTTATGCTTATGAAGAGTTGAGTAAAGTGAGTGACCAGTTTACAATTGCAGCTGCTTTTGGTAACGTTCATGGTGTCTACAAACCTGGTAACGTAAAATTAACGCCTAAAATCCTAAAAAATTCTCAGGAACACATTTCAGAAAAATATGGTGTTGGACATAATCACATAGACTTTGTTTTCCATGGTGGTTCTGGTTCTACTGTAGAAGAAATAAGAGAAGGTATAAGCTATGGTGTAATTAAAATGAACATCGATACCGATTTGCAATATGCTTTTATGAGTGGTATTAGAGATTACATGGATGAAAAATCAGAGTATTTGAAATCTCAAATAGGTAACCCAGATGGGGATGACGTTCCTAACAAAAAGTATTACGACCCTCGTGTATGGTTACGCGAAGGAGAAAAATCTTTTGTTGAGCGTTTAAAGAAAGCTTTTGAAGACTTAAACAACGTAAACACATTATAGTAAACACGATATATTTTCAAAATAACTAAGGTTCCGTTTCATCGGAACCTTTTTTTATGGGTCAAAATTATATGCATGCATGATAATAAAACAACATGGTGTTACCTCAAAATTAAAAAAAGGTTTAATTTTGTCATTAGGCTTCTAGCTGTATTGTCTAAGCAAGCCTTAATCCTTAACGCAAACAATGGTAGTGTAATTAATTATTTTTATCATTGCATAACTAAAATTAACAAGCATGTCATCTTGGTTTAAAAGAAAAACAAAAGGAATAACAACTTCTACCGAGGAGAAAAAAGATACACCTAAAGGACTTTGGTACAAAACACCAACTGGTAAAATCGTAGATACTGAAGAATTAGAACTAAATTTCTATGTAAGTCCAGAAGATGGTTACCACGTTAGAATAGGAAGTAAAGAATATTTCGAAATTCTTTTTGACGACAATAAATTTAAAGAACTAGATGCCGGTCTAGAATCTAAAGACCCTCTAAAATTCGAGGACACTAAAAAGTACCCAGACCGTTTAAAGGCTGCTCAGGACAAAACAAAACTAAAAGATGCTGTAAGAACAGCAGTAGGAAAATCGAAAGGTAAAGATTTAGTTATCGCTTGTATGGACTTTAGCTTTATTGGAGGTTCAATGGGAAGTGTAGTTGGCGAAAAAATTGCTAGAGCGGCAGATTATGCCTTAAAAAACAAGTTGCCTTTAATGGTTATTTCAAAATCTGGTGGCGCTAGAATGATGGAAGCTGCTCTATCGTTAATGCAACTAGCAAAAACCTCTGTAAAATTAGCACAATTAGCAGAAGCTAAATTGCCATACATATCATTATGTACAGATCCAACTACAGGAGGTACAACCGCTTCATTTGCTATGCTAGGAGATATTAATATTAGCGAACCAGGGGCTTTAATTGGTTTTGCTGGACCACGTGTGGTAAAAGATACTACCGGTCAAGATTTACCAGAAGGTTTTCAAACCTCTGAGTTTCTGTTAGAACATGGGTTCTTAGACTTTATAACGGTTAGAAAAGAATTAAAAAACAAGGTTAATCAGTATATCGATTTAATACTCAATCAACCTTTAAGAGCATAAAAAACTATAAAAACTCTCAGACAATGTTTGAGAGTTTTTTTAGCTTTCAAAACTTGACAGATAAACTAAAAATACCTTTCAACAAGAAAAGAATCTTAATACTGCTTCTCTGCAGCTTTCTGTTTATCCTAGCTGGTTTATGGTTATTTATTGAATCTGAACGATTTGTAAATACATTTCAAAATTCAATTATAATTACAAAATTAGTAGGAAGTATAAGCGTTTTGTTTTTTGGATTAGCTTTCGTCTCAATGCTAAAAAAATTAATTGGGAACAGCCATGCTTTAATTATTGATAAAAAAGGGATAGTTGATAATGCCAGTGGCGTTTCTGCAGGTTTAGTCGAATGGAAAGATATTACTGAAACCTTTTTACCAAGTATAGATACATCTCAACAATTCATATACATTCATGTAAAAAACCCCAAACACTATATTGAAAGAAAAAGAAATATTGTGTCTAAACTTTTCATGAAAGCCAACTATAAATTTTATGGAACTCCAATAACCATACCCATTAAAATGTTAGGTTGTGACTCCGCATCATTAGAAAAAAACTTAAGTGAGTATTTTTCCAAATATTATAATACTTAAAGATGTTAGTTAATAAAAAAACGTATATTTGCCGCTTGAAAGAAAGGCTTTCATATACATAAAAATCATTTACAATAATATTAGCATGTATTTAACAAAAGAAATCAAAGAAGAAATCTTCGCAAAACACGGAAAAGGAAAGAACGATTCTGGTACTGCGGAGGCGCAAATTGCACTATTTACTCACAGAATTAACCACCTAACAGAACACTTAAAAAAGAACAGAAAAGACTTTAACACTGAGCGTTCGTTAGTAAAATTAGTAGGTAAGCGCAGAGCGTTACTAGATTACTTAACTAAG
Source organism: Seonamhaeicola sp. ML3 (assembly GCF_023273855.1). NCBI lineage: Bacteria > Pseudomonadati > Bacteroidota > Flavobacteriia > Flavobacteriales > Flavobacteriaceae > Seonamhaeicola > Seonamhaeicola sp. ML3. Next base: position 408,128 of record NZ_CP096884.1, read on the forward strand.
AAAGATATCTTAAGATATCGTGCAATAGTTAAAGAATTAGGATTAAGAAAATAATAAAAAGAGGCTTTAACAGCCTCTTTTTTGTTTAAATATAACTCTTTCGAAAGAGTATAAATTTCGTAATAAGAAGCTGGATCCCAAAAAATTTTGGGACTAAAGGTTTTTCATTGGTCAAGGCACACATGCCAAACACAACAACTACAACAACACAACGACCATTGTTTAACATAGTTCGGGCTATATGTTTGCTTGAACTCGAAGAAAAAATTTATGATTCCAAAAGTATTTAAAGAGGTCATAGACCTTGGTGACGGTAGAGAAATCTCTATCGAAACCGGAAAATTAGCAAAACAAGCTCATGGTAGCGTTGTTGTGCAATCTGGAAAATGTATGTTATTATGTACAGTTGTTTCCAACTACAAAGCTGCAGATGTAGACTTTTTACCTTTAACGGTAGATTACCGTGAAAAATTTGCTGCTGCAGGACGTTACCCTGGTGGTTTCTTCAAGAGAGAAGCTAGACCAAGTGACGGCGAGGTTTTAACCATGCGTTTAGTAGACCGTGTGTTACGCCCATTATTTCCAAAAGATTATCATTCAGAAACTCAGGTTATGATTCAGTTAATGTCTCATGACCCTGAAGTTATGCCAGATGCTATGGCTGGTTTAGCTGCTTCTGCTGCTATTCAATTATCAGATTTCCCGTTTGAGTGCCCAATTTCTGAAGTAAGAGTTGGTAGAATAAACGGTGAATTGATTATCAACCCTTCTTTTACGCAATTAGAAGAATCTGATATTGATATGGTTATTGGCGCATCTGCCGATTCTGTGATGATGGTTGAAGGTGAAATGGATGAGATTTCTGAAGAAGAAATGACTGAAGCTATCAAATTTGCTCACGAAGCTATTAAAGTACAATGTGATGCTCAGGTTGCATTAGCTGAAGCTTTTGGTAAAAAAGAAGTACGTGAGTACGAGCCTGAAAGAGAAGATGCTGATTTAGCTCAAAAAATTCATGATATGGCATATGATAAAGTATATGCTGTAGCTAAAGCAGGTTCTTCAAAACATGAAAGAGGCGCTGCTTTTGCTGAAATTAAAGAAGAAATAACTGCTTCTTTTTCTGAAGAAGAATTAGAAGATATTAGTGATTTAGTTTCTAAATACTACAGCAAAGCAGAAAAAGCGGCTGTTAGAGATTTAACATTGAACGAAGGGTTACGTTTAGACGGACGTAAAACAACAGATATTAGACCTATTTGGTGTGAGGTAGATTATTTACCATCTACTCACGGTTCTTCAATCTTTACTCGTGGAGAAACTCAAGCATTAGCAACAGTTACTTTAGGTACGTCTCGTGAAGCCAACCAAATAGATATGCCATCATACGAAGGTGAAGAGCGTTTCTATTTACACTATAACTTCCCTCCTTTTTCAACAGGTGAAGCTAGACCAATTCGTGGAACATCTCGTCGTGAGGTAGGACACGGAAACTTAGCGCAACGTGCCTTAAAAGGAATGGTTCCTGAAGATTGCCCTTATACCGTACGTGTAGTTTCTGAGATTTTAGAATCTAACGGTTCTTCATCTATGGCGACAGTTTGTGCTGGAACTATGGCTATGATGGATGCAGGTGTACAATTAAAGAAACCTGTTTCTGGTATTGCAATGGGATTAATTTCTGATGCTGAAACTGGAAACTATGCAGTTCTTTCTGATATTTTAGGTGATGAAGATCATTTAGGTGATATGGACTTTAAAGTTACAGGTACTGCAGACGGTATTACTGCTTGTCAAATGGATATCAAAGTTAAAGGATTATCATATGAGATTTTAGTAAATGCACTAAAACAAGCGCGTGATGGTCGTTTACATATCTTAGGTAAAATCACTGATACGATTGAAACTCCAAATGCAGATGTGAAAGCTCATGCTCCTAAAATGGTAACTGCAATTTTACCAAACGACTTAATTGGAGCCTTTATTGGGCCTGGCGGAAAAGTAATTCAAGAATTACAAAAAGAAACAGGAACCACTATTGTTATCAATGAAGATCCTGTAACTGAAGAAGGAATCGTTGAAATTTTAGGCACAGACCAAGAAGGTATTGATGCTGTTTTAGCAAAAATAGACTCTCTTAAATTTAAGCCTGAAGTTGGTAGCGTTTACGAAGTGAAAGTTATTAAAATGTTAGACTTTGGAGCCGTAGTGGAATATACTGAAGCTCCAGGCAATGAAGTACTTTTACATGTAAGCGAGTTAGCTTGGGAACGCACTGAAAATGTTTCTGATGTTGTAAACATGGGTGATGTTTTTGATGTTAAGTATTTTGGAATTGACCAAAGAACACGCAAAGAAAAAGTTTCTAGAAAAGCTATTTTACCAAAACCTGAAGGTTGGCAGCCAAGACCTCCAAGAGATAACAATCGTGGTGGACGTGATAACAAAGGCAGAGACAATCGTGGACGTGACAACCGCAATAGAGATAATCGCAGAGACGATAGAAAACCTAGAGAAGATAAAAAAGAAGATTAATTTCTTTTTATTATACAAACCAAAGCCCATCAAAATTGATGGGCTTTGGTTTTTTATTTCTATTAGTGATGTATTGAATGAGCTACTATACACCACCACCGGTAGCAAATGCAATAGCAGGAGTTAAAGCGCACAGTACTCCAAACAGCAAAATACTCATAAATGTAGACACCTCTCTATTTTTTAACCTAACGGTTTCAATATCTTGTTCATCAATATCTATTCGCACCAGTTCTCCTTGTACTTTTTTCATACCATAATATCTACCATTTTCAAAAACTATACTTTTATATTTAAGTTTTTGACCATCTTTTGTCTTAATTTTAGTCTTAGTAGGAGCTTTAACAGTATTCTCTAGAGTAGTTGGTTGCCTGTATACCGAACAACTTTGAAAAAAAATCAACCCTACCAATATTGTAATTAATAATCTGTTGCTGTTATTTAAAGTTTTCATTTTATGATTATTTATAACTGGATATTATTCAGACTGCTTTACCATAGCGTACCTATCAAGTTCTTCATATTTTGTTTTAAAAACGCTGTCATATCCATAGATTATAAATTCCTTTCTACGTATGCCAGCTAAAGCTCCAATTGGAGCACCAAAGACAACACCAGTTGCTGCTGCAGCGACCTCATTTGAAATCCACGATTCCCCTCCTCCTCCAGAAACCATTATTAGCTCTACAACCACAGCAGTGCCTAACATTCCTTTTAGTGCATTTCTCCAAACTTTCCCTCTCCTTTTAATATAAACCTTATAAATATCTTTAGCATTTATTGTTGTAATCTCGTTTAAATCTTTTAAAGATTTTCTTGAAACAATCTTTAGAGATAAATCATCTACCGCATACAAAAACCCCTTTTGTTTGGTTTTATCTGTAAGCTCTACCCATATCTTATAAATTTTCACTTTTTTAGTTTCCTCTTGTGAATTTACTTTGAAACATAACAAAAGCGTTAAGCATAGTATTATCAGACTTAAATTAGTTCCTATTGTTTTCATAATTACTAGTTTAAAAGTTAGTATTTTTAAAATCCACAGCATGAACAGTCTCATATCCCCTTATTTTTCTATTTCAACTCCCTTTGTAATAACTAACTCATCTTTACAATCATTATCCAGAACCAACATAACGTATAATTTGTAAGATTTGGTTAGTAAAACTTGCCTCATTAAAGATATGAGTAGTAATTTTTCTTAATTTATCTAGATTTCTTTACCATAGCATATCTACTAAGTTCTTCTCGCTTTGATTTAAATATGGCCGCATCACCAGAAATGTCAATTTTCTTTTTACCTGTGCCAATTATCGCCCCTAATGAAGTACCTACAAGCGTCCCAAAAACAATTGACCCGGCTTTAGCAGCTTCACTATATATCTGAACAACAACAGAATCATCGTCACTGGTATCTGAAGAACCCAAAGTAGCCAACAAGCCTCCAGATAGTCCGCCAATTAAAATGCTTCTCACCATTTTCCCTTTTCTTTGAATCTTTATTTGATTAATATCTTCGGGATTAATATTTAGTATTTCACTTTCGTTTTTTAAAGGCAAATCACTAATAATCTTTAAGGATTTATCATCAATAGCATACAAAAAACCCTTTTGTTTAGTTTTATCTGTAAGCTCTACCCATATCTTATATATTCTTACTTTCTTAGCTTCCTCTTGTGAATTTACTTTGAAACACAATAAAAGTGTTAAGCATAGTATTACTGTACTTAAATGAATTGTCACTGTTTTCATGATGAATGATTTAAGTTTAATTAATAATCAAGCTCAGAGCTAATAGATGAAGCATTATAGCGTTGTCACTATTGTTGGAATAGAAAACAATAATCTAATCATTAATTGATGCTATTATTAAAGTTTCATAATCTTTAGCATTATCAAAATCTATGAACTTACACACTTACTGACATCGAGTAATTTCCTAAATTAAAAAAAATCTTACACGCTACAAACATTTTTTCGCTGAAAATGAGCAAGTTAACAACTACTATAAAAATTAGCACAGTCGAAATCTAACTAATTCAACGTTAATTAGATGTCTTTCGACTGCGCTCTTAAGGAGACAAGCACCTGTTTTATTTGAAGTTTTTTTTTACACACTTGATCAGTTAAGGCTGTACCCAAGCATCATTATAGGCATTGTATATCATTTGCCTTAAACTGGTAGTACCTTCTAAGGTAACACCTTGAGAATTCATAACAATAACACAATCTACACCTGTACCAGGAAACATTACGATTTGTGTTCTCACACCTTGAGAAACTGTTGGGTCGCTACTTGTGCCTATAGATCCTGCTTTTCCGTAGTAATTCCCATGGATTTCATCGGCTGGATCTGCAACATCCATTCCCAAACGGTGCAATTTCATTAAATCCCTTTGGTCTTTATTGACTAAAACTTCGGTATGTTCAAAATACGCATTGACTTTAGACATCTCTAGAGTAGTCATAAAATAACCGCCGCCTCCAGATTTATTATTCCAATCTCCATAGTATACTCCCCCATTATTACTACCATCATTTACATTGTAGTATAGTGTTGAAATATCTCTACTCTCTGGAAAACAACCTACTAGTGGCAAAGACAACCTATCAAAAATATTCTGCTGCATATAGAGCAAGTACATAAATTGTGTATTTGCATCATTTTCAATATCAATAACCGGGCTTCCTTCTAAGTTACTCCACAATGAGGGAATTAAAACTCTATAAAGTGCAAAATTAACGTTTAGATAAGTTCTTGTTTTGGCATTTACAACACCAGTTTGGATACAATCCCTTAATCCCTGATACCCTAACGTAGTATCAAAATTATTGTTTGTACTCTGAAGTCCAGACTCGTGTTTTAATAAATCCTTAAAGCTAAGACCATTAACGCCGGGACCTTTAACCCATGATTCTGGAAGCCAATCGGCAATATTATCTTCAATGGTCAAATCATTTGCCTCTAACAGTTGCATTACCGCTATAGCGGTGTAAAATTTAGAGACACTAGCAACATTTATTTCTTTATTTAATGTAAAGTCTAAAGTACCATCAGCAGAATTTCTAGCTTTACCAAAGGCATTAGATCGTTGTAAATTTCCATTTTTGCTAATAGTGTAAGCCCATCCTATCGGACTATCTCCTCCAGACTCAACATAATCGATAATATTCTGTTCAAAAAGATTTATATCAAATACTGGTAGATTGGTCTGTAAATCATTGAACGAATCTTCTACTTCACAGCTAAAAAAAGATGCAAATAAAAAGATTAGGAATAGTTGTTTTACTAACTTACTGTTATTCGGCAGAGTAAACATGTGGTTTGTAGTTATCATTGCTGTTTTTAATTATTGTTACACCAATAGATAAACCAGATGTGTTTTTTGTTACCCTATTTTTTTATTTTTTTTTAATATTTATCTAACCAATCAAAATGTTTCTTTATGATTGCCTCTTTATTTAGCTCAATATGCTCTATTAATGCTTTAGCTATATTGGTTAGATTTTTTGAACTCAACCAAATTAAGTTCCAATTGGTCGTAATGGGTAATTGCTTGACTGGAATTATCTGCAATTCCCCATTTGCTATTGCATTTTTTATACCTATTAAGGGCATTATGGAACATCCTAATCCTGAAATAACTGCCTGTTTTAGAGCCTCATTAGATTTTAATTCCATTTTTTTATAGGTTGATATTTTTCTAGAATCGATAAATTTCTCCATTGCTAAGCGCGTGGCCGAACCTTGCTCTCTGTATATTAAAGGTAACTTTTGAAATTCAGAATAAGACAGATGCTTTCCTTTGAGTTTATAATCCTTTCCTGCGACCATAAACAATTTGTTCTCCATTAATTCAATTCTATTAATTTTCAGATTACTCGGAATGGTAGAGACCATAGCAAAATCTACCTCGTTGTTTTCAAGAGCACGAACAACCTCTGCCTTATTAGTTACATCCATAATAAGATCCACCCCTTTGTTCTGGTTCATAAAATCAGCCAAAAAATAAGGCATAACATATTTTGCAGTTGAAACAATAGCTATTTTAAGTTTCCCTGCTAGCTCTCCTTGAAACGACAAAGCCTTGTAGTTTATCGCCTGAACCTCGTTAAGAATATTTTCGGCAGCATCTGCAATCTCGTGACCAAACTCCGTGATATAAATCTTTCTACCTACAACTTCAAAAAGCGGGGTTTTAAACTGTTCTTGGAATTTTTTTAACTGAATTGAAACGGCTGGCTGGGTTAAATAAAGTGCTTCAGAAGCTTTAGTAACACTCTGTAGCTGAGCTATTTTTAAAAATATCTCTAGTTGATGCAATGTATAATTCATAAATAAAACATATAAATAACATAATAAATATAAATAAAAATATATAAATAAAAACATTCAACTTTGCAAAAAAATAAATCACATGAGAGAACTATTAAACAACAACTTAAAAAGGTTAAAATTTAAATCTAGAGCGATAAATGAAATTATACTGTTATTTACCTACTGTATTTTTTTAGTGCTTTCCATAAAAAATGATAATCTCTTTTTAAAAGAAATTACTCTAGGCGGACTTATTATAATTTTTGCAATGATTAGTTCAATTAATAAAAAAAACAACAAATAAGAACTCAAACAAAACACTTGTATGGATCTACATTTACTAATAGACAACTTATCAAACCCGGCGTTATTATTCTTTTTTTTAGGAGTTATAGCAGTGCAGCTTAAAAGTGATTTGAGCATACCTGAAAACTCTTCAAAATTCATATCATTATACCTTTTGCTAGCCATAGGCTTTAAGGGTGGACAAGAGTTGGCACATAGTGAGTTTAATCTAGAAATACTTTGGTCTTTACTTTTTGGAATTTTTTTGGCAGTTGCTGTTCCAGTATATGCGTACTTTATCTTAAGAAGAAAGTTTAATGTTGAGAACGCAGGTGCTATTGCAGCCTCTTACGGATCAGTTAGTGCTGTAACTTTTGTGACCGCCATTTCTTTTTTGGAATTAGAACAAATTGCATTTAGTGGTCATATGGTGGCCGTGATGGCTCTTATGGAAGCTCCTTCTATTATGATCGGCCTTCTATTAATCATGCTTTTCAGCGGAGGGAAGAAAAAATCAAACATTCCATTAAAAACAGTGCTTCAGCATGCGCTTTTTAATGGTAGTGTATTACTCATTCTAGGAAGCTTGGTTATAGGATTTTTGGCAAGCGAAGCTCAGGCTGAAGGAATAAAACCTTTTACAACAGACATTTTTAAAGGCTTTTTAGCTGTATTTCTTTTAGATATGGGGATTACCAGTGGTAAAAAGCTAAACGAATTTATTAAGAAGGGTAAATTCGCTCTCATTTTTGCAATCATAGTACCTATTGTTAATGGATGTATTGTAGCATTAGTTACTGGATCTTTTGTCACTGGAGTAGGAAACAGACTTTTATTTGCAATACTGGCTGCAAGTGCTTCTTATATTGCTGTACCTGCTGCTATGAAAATTGCTGTACCCAAGGCGAGCCCGAGTTTGTATATACCTATGGCTCTTGCTATAACCTTCCCATTTAATATTACACTTGGTATGCCTTTATACTTATATCTCATTCAGAGTAGCTTTTAAATAAATTTATCTTCTTTTAAAAGTAAATCATTAAAAAACCATCTTAAAAAAAATTGCGATGGTTTTTTATCTCTAAAAACTAAATGGGTAAAATAAATAAAGCTCTCTAATGTGACCTTACCAATATCTATGTGTCATAACTTATGAGAAAAAGAAAATAATTTATATGTTTTTGTAACATAATTTGATTTATGTACGTATAACTACTGAATGCCCTAACATTCATAAATTAAATTACAGGAGATTTTAGATGAGACAACTTAAAATTACGAAGCAGGTTACTAATAGAGAAACGGCTTCCCTAGACAAGTATTTACAAGAAATTGGGAAGGTAGATCTTATTACTGCGGATGAAGAAGTGGAGTTAGCACAGCGTATAAAAGCGGGTGACCAAATTGCTCTGGAAAAATTAACAAAGGCTAATTTACGTTTCGTAGTATCGGTAGCTAAACAATATCAAAACCAAGGACTTACATTACCGGATCTTATTAACGAAGGAAACCTTGGATTAATTAAAGCTGCACAACGTTTTGACGAGACTCGTGGTTTTAAATTTATCTCTTATGCGGTTTGGTGGATACGTCAGTCCATTCTTCAAGCATTAGCTGAACAATCTAGGATTGTACGATTACCTCTAAATAAAATTGGTTCGATCAACAAAATCAATAAGACCTTTGCTTTTTTAGAGCAAAGTCATGAACGACCACCAAGTGCCGAGGAAATTGCTAAAGAGCTAGACATGACAATTAACGACGTAAAAGAATCTATGAAGAATTCTGGTCGTCATGTTAGTATGGATGCGCCCCTTGTTGAAGGTGAAGACTCAAACTTGTACGATGTTTTAAATAGTGGCGAATCTCCAAATCCTGATAAAGAATTACTACACGAATCTTTAAGAACCGAGATAGAACGTGCACTAGAAACACTAACACCTCGAGAAGCTGATGTTATTCGTTTGTACTTTGGTCTAGGAAACCAACACCCTATGACGCTTGAAGAAATTGGAGAAACTTTCGATTTAACAAGAGAGCGTGTTAGACAAATTAAGGAAAAAGCTATTCGTAGATTAAAACATACGTCTAGAAGCAAAATATTAAAAACTTATTTAGGATAATAATCAAAATACTCCTAAATTACCGCAACAACAGTTACACATAACTGTTCGTTTTTTGATTGATGAAAGAACCCCCGGCTGATTACCGGGGGTTTATTTTTAAATACTAATTTGTAAGTATTCTTTTAATGTTTATCTGTTTTTTCTTAACTTTAATTCGTTTTAATGAAATACCCCTAACATGATTAAAACCATTTGTTATTTAAGTGATTCTATAGCCCACGAATCTATGGAAAAGTTAGAAACACTCTATCTTAAGGCAAGGGCGAATAACAAAAAAAACAACATTACTGGAGTATTAATCTACAACAATCTTAATTTCTTACAAGTTCTTGAAGGAGAAGAAGAGGTAGTGAACGCCACGTTTGACAGAATTCGGTTTGACAGAAGACACAGGAATATTTTCGAGGTAATTAACACTACCGTAGATGTACGGATTTTCGAAGATTACAATTTTGGCTTTACCATTGTTAATAGTAAATCAGAACTAAAAAATCTTTACGACTACTTAGAATGGTTAAGAAATGGAGACCACAAACTAGCTAATGATGTCATAAACATGGTTGAAAACTTTATAGACAGGAAGTCCTAGAAGAACCAACAAAAATGCTATTTTTGCCAAAATTAAAGATGCTTTCTTATGAATTCTAAACTAATAGCACCCTCTATTCTGGCGGCTGATTTCGCAAATCTACAGCGAGATATTGAAATGGTTAATAATAGTGATGCAGATTGGTTTCATATTGATGTGATGGATGGTCATTTTGTACCCAACATTTCTTATGGCATGCCCGTTATAGAAGCTATTAAGAAGCATGCTAAAAAGCCTTTGGATGTTCACTTAATGATAGAAAAACCTGAGCGCTACATTGAGGAATTCGCTCGAATTGGTGCAGATATTATCACTGTTCACTATGAAGCTACGGTGCACTTACACCGAACTCTAACACAAATAGAAAATGTAGGCTGTAAAGCTGGTGTTGTACTCAATTTAACTACACCTGTATCGGTTCTAGAAGATATTTTACCTAAGTGCTACATGGTACTCTTAATGTCCATTAATCCAGGTTTTGGTGGTCAAAAATTCGAGGACATCACTTATGATAGAGTTAAGAAACTAAGACAAATGGTTAACGAAAAAGGCTTAGATACTCGTATAGAAATTGACGGAGGTGTATCCAATAAAAACATTAAAGCACTTGTAGAGGCTGGTGCAGACACGTTTGTTGCCGGCAGTTATATTTTCAAAAGTGACAACCAGACTGAAACCATTAAAGACTTAAAGGTTCTAGCTAACTCTTAGTTAAAGTTCAGCAAAATATTTTAAAACGTCTGTGGTTGTTACTATTCCAACCAATTTATCGTTATCAACTACTGGTAGTGCATGAAATTCCTTCTCGGCGAGTATTGCTGCAACCTGCTTTATGGAAGTTTTACTATTTACGGTAAAAACATCTTTAACCATAACCTGTTCAATGCTAAACATATTAAAAACTAATGAGTCGACGGTATCTGAGTCATCTTCAGACAATTCCGCATAACTTATACGCATTAAATCTGTAAAACTTAATATCCCCAAAAGTGTTTCGTTAGACACTATTGGAATATGCCTTATTTTATGCTTTTCGAAAAGTTTTTCGGCTTTTTGTAAGTCATCAGAAAGTGTTAAAGTAATTAACGCCTTAGTCATTATTGTTGCTACGGGGATATGATGTCTCATAACATAAAATCATTAATTCTAACTAAAACTGTTTTATAAGATACCTAATCAAGTCTGTTGTAGTTACAATACCTACTAATTGATTGTTTTCTAAAACTGGAAGGGCGTGAAACTCTCTGCTCGCAAGGACTTCGGCTACTTCTTTTATAGAATTTGATGTACACACACTTACCACCTTCTTTTTCATAATTTGGTTAATAGTAAACATATTGTATACCATGGCATCTGTATCCAACTGATTTTCTGTGGTGATATCAATAAAGCTCAAGCGTTGTAAATCGGTATAACTTAACATACCAATAACCTCTTTATCCTCTACCACTGGAATATGTCTTATGTGGTGGTGTTTGAATAAATACTCGGCCTTTTCTAATGAATCTGTTCTGTTTAATGTAATGACCGGCTCTGTCATAATCATCGTAATAGGTGCTTTTCGAATCATAACATTTATTATTTAGATTAGTTACCTCTAAAATTAATAAACATCAATTTTTTAAAGCATGACAAATATCATGAAGATTTCTAGCAGCCAGAAAATAAACATTGATATATATGGTGGCCTAATTCAATTATTTAAAATCAAAAAGTCTTGTGAAAAAATGATAATAAACTAGTTAAAATCTATTTGGTCCAACCGTATATTTGAAATAGTTTAAACTATTTCCGCACTTAAACCCGCATTTAATAGTATGGTGCAACGTGGTTCTAAATCGTTATACTCACCAGTTTTAACTGTGCATTTACCCTTATAGTGTACAATAATCGAGCACTGCTCAGCCTGTTCGGCTGTATGGTCGCAAGCGTGAATGAGTGTTTCTATAACATGATCGAAAGTGTTTACATCATCGTTATACAACACAATTTCATTTAAATTAGTTTCTTGTTCTAAGACCTCTAATTCTTCCTGTAATTTTTCTTTTGTACTCATAGCAGTTCAAATTTACAAAAAAATTCACCACAGGCTTTATGCTAAACAAATATTTAACATCTAAGCATACTTCAAGGCTACCCAATTATTATGTTCTAAAGTCTCCTGAATTGTAAGTCCGTATTTAGTAACCTCAGCATCAATGGTGGGTATATCACTATTGTAAAACCCACTTAAAAACAACACACCACCTTTTTTTAAGCAAGCGGTATAGGTGTTCATATCCTGAAGCAAAATGTTTCTATTAATGTTAGCAATAATCACATCATATGTTTTGCCTTCCAATAAAGAGGCGTCTCCCTCAAAAACTGTAATTTCATTGCAGTTATTACGCGCTACGTTCTCCAAACTGTTCAAATAGCACCAATTATCGATATCGATAGCTTCAATGGGCTTTGCGCCTTTCATTTCAGCTAGAATAGCCAAAACACCTGTGCCGCAGCCCATATCTAAAACCGATTTCTCATCAAAATCATTTTTTAAAATATGCTGAATCATCATATGGGTAGTTTCATGGTGTCCCGTACCAAAACTCATTTTTGGTTCGATAACGATGTCATATTCGGTATCAAACTTATCGTGGAATGGCGCCCTAACGGCACAAACATCATCTACTACAATAGGATTAAAGTTTTTTTCCCATTCGGCATTCCAATTGGTTTGTTCTATTTCAGAAAACGTATAGGCGATTTCGAATTCATCGGAATTCAAAATGTGAATATCATCTAAAATCGATGCATTCCATTCTTCTTTTTGGATATATGCAGTAACACCCGTTTCGTTTTCAACAAAACTTTCAAAACCGGCGTAACCTAATTCTGCAATAAGGATTTCTACTACGGGTTGCAACGGTTCAACTTTAAACTCGTAACCTATGTAAATGGTGTTAGACATATCTCTATTTATTTTGGTATTCTCGTCTTAATAAGAATGAAAATTTAGATGATACCTCAACATTATTGAGGCTTTTATTTAAATTAAAAACCTCAAGAATATACTAATTCGTGAGGTTTGTTTTGTACTGCTTATTGAAGCTTTTTATAGTGAGATGCTGAAACAAGTTCAGCATGACATAGAAAGTTTATTTATTAGAATGCATTTACAATAGCGAAGAAATCTTCGGCTTTTAAAGAAGCACCTCCAATTAATCCACCATCTACATCAGGTTTAGAGAAAATCTCTTGAGCATTGGCTGGCTTTACGCTTCCTCCATAAAGAATAGACACAGAATCTGCAACTTCAGCTCCGTATTTGTCTGCTAATGTTTTTCTAATGAACGCATGCATATCTTGCGCTTGCTCTGGCGAAGCAGTTTCACCAGTACCAATAGCCCAAACAGGTTCGTAGGCTAAAATGATATTTTTAAATGCAGAAGCTTCTAGATGAAACAATGCATTTTTAATTTGGCTTTCAACTACCGCTTCTTCGTTTCCTGCTTTTCTATCGGCTAATTCTTCACCAAAACAGAAAATCACGCTCATTTCATTCGCTAAAGCAGCATCCACTTTCTTAGCAAGAAGCTCATCGGTTTCGTTGAAATATTCTCTACGTTCACTGTGACCTAAGATAACAGTCTGTACACCTACGCTCTTTAACATAGCTGCACTAACTTCACCTGTATAAGCTCCATTTTCAGCAAAGTGCATGTTTTGAGCAATCACTTCAATGCCTGTTGGTTTTAAAACATTAAAGGCTTGATATAAGTTTGGGTATGTTGGTGCTACCATCACCTCTGCATTAGAGGTTTTTGTTTGTTGTGTTAAATCTGCCAATAACGCTTCAGTTTGTGATAAATCGTTATTCATTTTCCAGTTTCCGGCAACGATATTTTTTCTCATAATTCCCATCCTAACCTTCCATACGGGAAGGATTGTTTATTTAAAATTGAATACTAATTAAAATTTCAAGTGCTAAAGTACTTATTTTTTTAAAGCCTTAATAAGTTTTTTGTCATTAGCTTTAATAACATCAAATACAACGATTTCGCTGGCTTCATTAATCACCAAATATCTGGGAATCCAATCTAAATCAAGAAATTTCCCAAAGGCACCTTTCCATCCAGATTGCATGAAATAATGATCACCGACTACCCCGTATTTCTTAATGCCTTTTTTCCAAGCCACTTGTCCTCTATCTAATGATAAAAACACATAAGCAACATCATTGTATTTAGACTGTAAATCTTTCACCTTAGGCATACCACGTAAACAATCGCCGCACCATGATGCCCATACATCAATAACGATAGTTTTTCCTTTATGTCTTTCTAAAATAGATTCAAAGGCAACTTCATTTCCTTCAAGAGTGATAAAGGTATCATTTAAGGCTTCTTGACTAAATTGTGTTGGAGGTTCGGCACAGCTAAAGAGACTAATTAGCAGAACAATAAGTATATTCATTTTTTTCATTTTTATTTTTTGTTATTGAGATTTCCGCCTTCGCGGAAATAAAACTTAGTTAAGTTTTACTTTTGGATCTAACCAAGCATAGATTAAGTCGACAAAAATATTAATCATTACAAACATGGTAGCTATAACCAATACAGCCCCCATGATGACAGGCAGATCCAATGTATTCAAGGCATTTACGATTTCTTTCCCCAAACCGTTCCAACCAAAAATATACTCCACAAAAACTGCTCCGGCTAACATGGATGCAAACCAACCCGAAATAGCCGTAACTACGGGATTCATAGCATTTTTTATAGCATGTTTTTTTATAATTTGAAACTCACTTAAACCTTTAGCTCTGGCAGTTCTAATATAGTCCTGATTAAAAACTTCCAACAAAGAATTTCGCATAAGCTGAATCACCACAGCTAAGGGGCGAATGCCTAAAACAATGGCCGGCAATATTAAATTCTTCCATTTTATATGCATGGCCTCACCAAAATCATCCAGTTCATAAAGGCTTCCTGTCATTTCTAGGTTAGTATACTCATGCAATACAAACCCAAACACCCAGGCAAACAGAATGGCACTAAAAAAAGAAGGCACACTCATTCCTAAAGTACTCACCACTTGAATAACCTTATCCAACCATTGATCTTTAAACAACGCTGAAACTATACCTAGAGCAATTCCCAAAAGAATGGCTATTATAATCGCTGATACTGCCAAAACAAAAGTATTAGGCAAGGTTTCTCCTAAAACCTCAGTAACTCGTTTTCCCTGTTTTGTAAACGATTCCCTCAAGTATGGGAATTTTAAAACCGTAGTCGTGTTTCCAATTGAAAATAGTTTAGTTGCCGAATATTTTCCACTTTGTAAAGCGGTATAATCTTCTTTGGAGCTAGAGTGAAATGAAATTGGAGACAAATCATTTAAATAATAGAAATACTGCGTAGATATAGGCTTATCAAATCCGTATTTCTTTTTTACCAAAGCTAATTGTTCTGTATCCTCATTTTGCCCCAACATCATTTGAGCAGGGTCTCCAGGTAGCACGTTAAATAAAAAGAATATGACGGTTATTACTCCAAATAAGGTGAGTAAGGCGTAAGTGATTTTATTTAGTAAATAGGTTATCAGTGTTCTTTATATTGTGGTTTTAGTTCTACTTCTATAAAAGAAGTATACTCTGAATTGTTGGCTTCATTTATTGATTTCAAGACCTCTTCATCTTCTACCACATATAGTTTAGTTATATCATCTTGATTTAATTTATCAAAATCAGATTTAGTTGACATCTTTCCATTTGTGAGAAACAAATTACCTCGATTATTTAAATTTAGAAGTTCATACTTTCTTTCAACTTTTGGCAACTCTAAATCCTCAATATCATTCCAATGTACTTTTTGCATCACCGTTCCCTTATCCAACTCTAAAATTCCTGGATTAGAGCGCACTACCGTTTTCAATACTTTTTCATCACATAGATACCATGTAAAACTAAGTTTGTAGGCTTCATTTATACGTTGTTTAGTTTCAGGACCAGATGCTGTTAAGCCAATAACTTGATATCCATTCTTTTCAGCAGTTTCAGAGAAGGCCTTTAACTTCTTGGCGCCTTCATATTCTATCTTATCTAAATTATAGGATATGATTACTATTAGATTTTCTTGGTTTAAAAAGTGTTCGGTTAAATCTTCCTCATCACTCTCCATAGAGAAATCGACTACTGAAGGCGAATACCCTTCCTCTAAAACTTTTGTGTCAACACTTATAAATTCACCTTCTACTGAGGGATAAGAACCATCGGTAACAATTACTTGCTCTTCCCCATTCACATTAAACTTCCAACTATATTCCAATACAGGCTTAGGCGCATCTTCCGGAATAATCATGCCTTCGGTAATATTATTTCCAATTTTATAAGCTCTGAAATCGATAGCTGGCAAATGCATCAAAACATGATACCCAAACCATAAACTCACTATAAAACTCAATAGAGCCAAAACTGTAGTTGGTAGTTTTCCAAAAACTGGTTTAATGTGTTTTATTCCGAAGAATAGCAGGAGAATCAACACCAATAGAATAACATCTTTTGCAAAGCTTTCCCAAGGTGTTAGTTTTAAGGCATCGCCAAAACAACCACAGTCTTTCACTTTATCAAAGTAAGCTGAATAGAACGTTAAAAATGTGAAAAACACAATCATTAACAGTAAACTCCATATTGTGAATTTCGGTTTATAACCAATTAGTAGAAACATACCTAGCACGACCTCAAAAACAACCACAAATACCGAAATCCCCAAAGCATAGGGTTCTAAAAAGGGTACATTTAAAACCTCAGGGCTAAAATACTCTTGTAACTTATAAGAAAACCCAAGCGGGTCATTGAGCTTAATAAACCCTGAAATAATAAAAAGGACTCCAACGAATATTCTTGATAATGCTACTAATGGTTTCATAATTTTTGTCATTCCTGCGTGGGCAGGAATTTACTTTTAAAAATCTACAATATCTTTATGGATTCCTGCTTTCGCAGGAATGACAGTTAACTTTCACTTAAGTGAATAAGCGCAAAAACTGCATAGTTAATCATGTCCTGATAATTGGCATCAATACCTTCGCTTACCAAAGTTTTACCAGCATTGTCTTCAATTTGTTTTACACGGAGCAATTTTTGTAATATCAAATCGGTTAAACTACTCACTCTCATATCTCGCCAAGCCTCACCATAATCATGGTTTTTATCCTCCATTAATTTTTTGGTAATACCAATATGCTTTTCATACAATTCAACGGCCTCATCAGTCTCTAAATCCGGTTGTTCAACAACCCCTTTTTCAATTTGAATCAATGCCATCACACAATAGTTTATAATCCCTATAAACTCGCTTTCCTGTCCTTCATCAACTTTCCTAACATCATTCTCCTGCAACCCTCTAATGCGCTGTGCTTTTATAAAAATTTGGTCGGTTAAAGATGGTAGTCTTAATATCCGCCAAGCACTGCCATAATCGGTCATTTTCTTTTTGAATAAACTTTTACAGGTATCAATGACATCATTGTATTGTTTTGAAGTATCTTGCATAAAATAAAATGTATTTTGTGTAAATTTCGCATAAAATTGTTTAAACATCAAGGTTTACGGTTTAAACTTTTAAACTAAGTGCAAACACCTTATAAAACGGGATTAATGACCATTAATTGCAAAGGAAAACTCATTGATTTGGCGTCACCAAAAGTGATGGGGATTTTAAATATTACCCCTGATTCTTTTTTTGACGGAGGGAAGTACAATGATGAAAAGGAAATACTAAGACAGGTTGATAAAATGTTAAGCGGAGGTGCTACTTTTATTGATGTGGGCGCTTATAGTTCGCGACCGGGAGCTGATTTTTTGAGTGAGAAAGAAGAACTTAAACGTATTGTCCCAATTGTTGAATTAATCCTAGAACATTTCCCTGAAACTTTAATTTCTGTTGACACTTATAGAGCAAAAGTCGCCAGAAAATGTATAGAAGTTGGAGCGGCATTGATAAACGATATTTCTGGTGGCAAAATGGATGAATACATGCTACAAACGGTTGCCGATTTACAAGTTCCATACATTATGATGCACATGCGTGGCAACCCGAAAACCATGCAAGGACTGACCGATTATGACGATTTGGTTAAAGACATCATTTTCTATTTTTCTGAACGTATTGTAACCGCTAGGGCTTTAGGTGTTATTGATATTATTATTGACCCAGGTTTTGGATTCGCAAAAACCCTTGAACAGAACTATGAACTTTTGAGCAAACTTGAATTATTCAAAATGACTGACAAACCTTTGTTGGTTGGCATTTCAAGAAAATCCATGATTTATAAACTTTTGGAAACTACACCCGATAAAGCTTTAAATGCCACAACATCATTAAATACGGTTGCCTTACAAAAAGGCGCTTCCATTTTACGTGTGCATGATGTAAAAGAAGCTATGGAATGTGTTAAACTAGTTGAGATGTTAAGTCAATAATCTACCATGAAAAATATCACCTTATTACTTTTAATTACCCTAGTCTTTTCATGTAACAAGAAAGTTGTAGAGCTACCCGAGATTAGCCATTCGGATATTACCGAAATTAAAGATGTCTCTGCCGCCTACTTGTTTTATGACGAAACCCAAACCGATAGTGTTGAACTAAACCGAAAAAACCTGATAAGTACAACCAATTGGTTAGTAAACGTTGATAAACGCTTGACTTTAAAACAAGTAATCCCGCATATTAAATTTCTACAAGAAAAAAAGGCCAATGGTGCTCATAAGAACGAAAGTGCTAAAAACTATTTTACGTGTCATGATACCAATAGGAATAATTTGGGGTTTGTGGAGTTTACGGATGTAAATTACATTATGGACGGAGCAGGACATGCTTTGGAACCCGATGAGGACCTCACCAATATGTTAATTTTTGAAAACAAAGAAATTAGTATTATTACCTTAGAAAACAGGATATATCAGACCAACATAAATTCTCTATTGAGTACTCTCAAGGATTCATTAGATAGTAATTCTAAAGAAAGACAAATATTTATGAGTATTCATGGAAACTTAAAATTTCAGGATTATATCGTATTAAAATCTATTATGAAGAATATTAAAAATGAGCGGATAAAGGTTTCGAACTATGAATTTATAGGAGATTAAACGTAATTTCTTAAATTTACAAAAACCATTCGCCATTGGACATCTTTAACGACATTTTAAACCTACGCTTTATAGATTATCTTGATGTTGTTCTGGTGGCTCTTCTACTCTACTACCTTTATAAACTAGTTAAGGGTACTGTTGCCATAAATATCTTTTTGGGAATCATTATTATTTACGGCGCATGGAAACTCACTGAGTTTCTAGACATGGAATTGCTTTCTGGTATTTTTGGTGGTTTTATGAAAGTTGGGCTTATTGCATTAATTGTAGTGTTTCAACCCGAAATCAGGAAGTTCTTATTAATGGTTGGCTCCACAAACTTTGGTAGGCGCGTTAAGTTTTTACAACGTTTTAATTTCTTAAAAACCGATGTCACCAATGCTACAAATGTTGATGCTATTGTTTCGGCTTGCAACAAAATGTCTATGTCTAAAACGGGGGCTTTAATTGTTTTTGAACGCAACAATAACCTGGATTTCTTAACCTCCTCTGGTGATGAAATGAATATACAGGTTACCCAACCTATTATTGAAAGTATCTTTTTTAAGAATAGTCCGTTGCATGATGGCGCCATTATAGTGAGTAATAACGTGGTTAAGGCCACAAGAGTTATTCTTCCTGTTAATAATGAAAAGAAGATTCCTTTACGCTTTGGCCTGCGCCACAGAGCTGCTATTGGAGTAACCGAAAAGACTGATGCTTTAGCTTTAGCAGTTAGTGAAGAAACCGGTCATATATCCTATTTTAAAGATGGTGAGTTTATCGCTTTTGAAGATAGCTCTGAATTGATAACATTGATTAAAAAAGATTTGGTGTAATGAATTGTAAGAATTGCGGAAGTAGTTTAAGAACAGATTACAGCTTTTGTCCAGATTGCGGAGCAAAGGTTATTAGAAATAGAATTACAACTAAAAATCTGTTTTACGATGTTATTGAACGTTATTTTAATCTAGATAATACCTTTTTGCTAACACTGTGGCATATGATTATTAAACCAAAAGATGTTTGCGGTGGTTACATATCTGGGGTAAGAAAAAAATATCTCAACCCTGTGAGCATGTTAGCTATTTCGTTGACCGCATCTGGTTTTGTTCTTTATTTAATGAAGAAGACTGCTTGGCAAAAAATAGACTTCTCCTCCATAAGTTATGCTCAAACCAGCACCGGAGGAAGCGGTACTGAAAAAATTATGGCTGCCACTATGGAATATAGCTCTTTTCTTTATTTTTTATATATTCCAATAATTGCATTTGCCAGTTATTGCGTCTTTAATAAAAAGAACTACAATTATGCCGAACATGTTGTTATTAGCATATACTCCCTCACAAGTTTTAGTATTCTATCTACCCTTTATGCTGTTGTTTTATTAATTTGGTTTCCACAGATATACATAGATACTGCCTTAATTTATGTTTTGGTAATGATTCTATTTTGTGCTTATGCCTCCTATAAAAATTCTGAAGACAAACCAGTTTCTTTGTTATGGAGACTGCCCTCTTTTTTGGTTATTTTCTTTGTGGGCTACATGGGTGTTTCAATTATGGCAGTAGTTATGCTCTTTGTTACTGGAGAAATTTCTATTCAAGACGTTATTCCCAAGCAATAGGTTAAACCGCCTCTTGCTCCTGTAAGAACTGCACCTCGTAAAGGTTTTTATAGTACCCATTCTGTTTTTTAAGGAGTTCATCGTGTGTACCCTGCTCAACAATATTCCCAAGGTCCATAACTATAATCTTATCTGCTTTTTTAACAGTGGCTAAACGGTGGGCAATAACAATGGATGTTCTTCCTTTAGTTATTTTATCGGTTGCATTTTGGATAAGTTGTTCTGAATATGAATCTACAGAAGAAGTTGCTTCATCTAAAACCA
This sequence comes from Seonamhaeicola sp. ML3, assembly GCF_023273855.1. Taxonomy (NCBI): domain Bacteria; kingdom Pseudomonadati; phylum Bacteroidota; class Flavobacteriia; order Flavobacteriales; family Flavobacteriaceae; genus Seonamhaeicola; species Seonamhaeicola sp. ML3. Next base: position 428,990 of record NZ_CP096884.1, read on the forward strand.
AAATACTCGGATTAGTTACATAGGCTCTTAAAAAAGAAATAAGCTGTCTTTGTCCAGACGATAACATCACACCACGTTCCTTAACGTTATAATGATAACCGTTTGGAAGACTCATAATAAATTCGTGAATCCCAATTTCTTTGGCTGCTTGCTGTACTTTATCCTCGGTTATTTCAGGGTTATTCAATGTGATATTATTCAAAATGGTATCAGCAAATAAAAATACATCCTGAAGCACTACTGCTATTTGTGTTCTCAACGAGGATAAGGTGACATCTTTTATATCGGTATTGTCTATGAGTATAGCGCCATCGTTAATTTCATAAAAACGATTTAGTAAATTTATAATTGTGGACTTACCCGCACCTGTCGCTCCTACAATAGCAACGGTATCTCCTGCATTCACTTCAAAAGAAATACCTTTGAGTACCTTTTCATCTTCAACATAACTAAAATGCACGTTTTCGAATTTAATATTGCCTTTAAAATCCTCAGCTACTTTGGTTCCGGTATCATCTATTTGAGAATTAGTATCTAATACCTTAAAAACACGATTGGCTGCTACCATCCCCATTTGAAGCGCATTAAACTTATCGGCCATTTGTCGTAGCGGCCTAAAGAGCATAGGTATATACATGATAAAGGCGATTAGCGTACCTTGTATTGCTTCACCTTCCAAAGCTTTTATACCACCATACCAAGACACTAAACCAATTACTATTGAAGAAGCTAAATCTGGTATGGGAAAGAAAATGGAATTATACCATATCGTTTTTAACCACCCTTTTTTGTGACGTGCATTTATTTCTTTAAACTTTCTGTACTCAACTGTTTCTCTAGAAAAAAGCTGTAAAATTTTCATGCCTGTTATGCGCTCTTGCACAAAAGAGTTTAGGTTTGACACCTCGGTCCTAACCTCTTCAAAAGCCTTTTTCATGTATTTTTGAAAAATCTTTGTAGCATAGACCAAAACAGGCAACATCGCAAAAACAATCATACTTAATTGCCAATCTATGGACAACATCACCACAAAGACAACTATCATGGTCAGTACATCCCTAAAAATCATAAACAGACCTTGACCGAATATATCTGCAATACGCTCCATATCGGTAACCGATCTTGTTATCAATACACCTACCGAAGAATTATCGTAATACTTCATTTTAAATCGAAGTAGGTGATTAAACAATTTACTCCTAATGTCCTTAACCAAACTCTGCCCTAACCATGAAGCATAATAAATAAAGATAAGTTGAAATAGAGTTTGCAAAACTAGGGCTGCAAGCATTAACGTTAAGTAGAACAGAAATGCATCTGGGTTATCTAACTCGATACCTTTATCTATGGCATCTTTGGTTAAGTAAGGAGTCGCAGTACTTATTCCCGCCAAAAGCAATACTAGAAGACATAAACTTGAAAACACAAATTTATAAGGCTTAATGTACTTAAACAGACGTTTAAATAATACAAAATCAAATGTATTCTCTTTTGCTTTAGTCATTTAATTTAATACTTTCTGGATATTCGACTTTAACCAAGTAAAGGGCATGCGCAGGAACAGAATAACCAGCCTTACTTCTATCTTTAGATGCGATAATGGTATGCAAATCCTGTACTTCCAATTTATTCAAACCTATATTAATCATTGTACCTACCATAGCTCTTACCATATTTCTCAAAAAACGATCAGCTTTTACCCTAAAATGGAGTTCGTTTTCTTTGAAGAACCAATCGGCTTTCATAATATCACAATAATACGTTTTTACATCTGTATTCGTTTTAGAAAAGCATTGAAAATCTTTATACTGAAATAATATTTTTGAGGCTTCTTGCATCCTATCGATATCCAAATCTTGCTTTACGTACAATGTATTATCAAAAGTGAACACATTTTTTTCTAAGGTAATCCTATACAGATATTCTCTACTCAAAGCATCAAATCGCGCATGAGCATTTGGGTTAACTCTGAAAATATCATGAATCGCAATATCTTTTGGCAAAAAGGCATTGAGCTTATATACTAATTGACTTTCTTCAAACTTGGTATCAGATTCAAAATGGGCAAACATTTGTGAGGCATGAACCCCAGTATCTGTACGACCAGCTCCAATAATACTAACAGTTTCCTTGAGTAAGGTTGAAAGTGCTTTTTCAAGAACTTCTTGTACCGAAATAGCTGTTGGTTGAATTTGCCAACCATGATAGGCGCTACCATTATAAGAAAGTTCTATGAAATACCTCAAACTGAATTAATACATTTGTAAAACAGCAAAGATAGATAGTTTTAGGTTTATGCCGAAGTTTGAATTTCTTAATTAAATATTAAAAACGCGCCAAACGTAATTAATTAAATGAAAAAGATTTTACTACTCTCAGATACCCACGGCTTCATGGACAATGATATCCTAAAGTATGTAAAACAAGCCGACGAAGTCTGGCATGCAGGAGATATAGGCGATTTAAAAGTAACCGATACTATAAAAGCATTAAAGCCACTGAAAGGCGTCTATGGAAACATCGATGATGCCAAGGTAAGAGTTGAATTTCCCGAGCACAATCGCTTTATGTGTGAAGATGTTGATGTTTGGATAACCCATATTGGGGGCTATCCACCAAAGTACAACCTTAGAGTATCTGAAAAAATAAAGCAAAATCCGCCAAGACTTTTTATATGCGGCCACTCACACATTTTAAAAGTAATGCCCGATAAAAAACTAAACCTCATCCACATGAATCCCGGTGCTGTGGGCAAACATGGCTTTCATAAAACCCGTACTATGTTACGTTTTACTATTGATGGTAAAAAAATTGATAATCTAGAAGTTATTGAATTCAATAAGCGGTAACAATATGCAGTTACAGGTAATAAAGGGAGGAGACAAAAAAAGCCCAAAGTCTTCACCTTGGGCTTACGCACTAATACTACTAAGATATTAGGTTTTTATCGCAATCGATCTACAGATTTTACAAGATCCTCATCCTTTTTAATGGCTCTATTGGCTAATGCCAAAAACACGATAGAAATGATAGGAATGAACATCGAAATACCTTTCTCAGAAACCCCAGTTTCTCCAGATAAATTTAGAGATTGATACACAAAAAATCCTAGTAAAATAAAGTTTAATATGATGTTAAGTCGCCCCAACATAAACTGAGACTTCCTGTTTTTGTATCTAAATATGGCTACCAGCGAAAAAAATGCAGAAGTTACAAACCCAGCAAAAACATAATTAATGTCCTTTGCCCAAACTTGAGTACCATCTTCTAGTTCCCACAAATTGAAAACAAAAATCAACCCTCCCGAAACGGCAGCGGCAAGTATTAGGTAAACTGTTTGTATTCTTTGTAACATGTCTTTTTAAAACTGGACAGCAAAAATAGCAGTTTCTTCAATAAATAAGCACTAAAAATTAAAATAAAGTTGTATAATTGCATTAATAATTCACAACAATCGCTGTTACAAGCGGTTAATTCTCCAGATTAAAATCTAATTTTTCTCAGAATTACTCAAAAATTTACACGCAAAAAATATATTCAACCTAAACTTATATGTTTGAAATTTCGCAATTAAAAGAAAAAAAACTCTCTGACTTACAAGAGATTGCAAAAGAATTAAGTATCCCTAAGTACCGTTCTTTAAAAAAACTAGATCTAGTATACCAAATACTAGACCACCAAGCAGCTAACCCAAAAGCCGTAGCGCAACCAAAACCTGCAACAGAAGAAAGTAAGCCAAAACCTAAAAGACAAAGGCAACGCATACAAAAACCAAATGCTAACGCCACAAAGGATGCTCCAATAGAAGAAGCAACCAAACAAGAAGTCCAAGAACCAAGAAAACAAGACCAGAAGAAAGAAGAGGTTAAAAAAGAGGACGCTCCTAGACAGGAAAACAAACCTAAACCTCAAGGGAATCAGCAAAAGCAACATCAACACAAAAATCAACATAGAAACCAACATCATAAAGGCCAAAAAGGCAATGTTGATAGTGGTAACAAAGACAATAGAAATCGTTACCGTGAACCTGATTATGAGTTTGATGCCATAATAGAAAGTGAAGGCGTTCTCGATATTATGCAAGATGGCTATGGGTTTTTAAGATCCTCAGATTATAATTACCTATCATCTCCAGACGATATTTATGTATCCCAATCACAGATCAGACTATTTGGTTTAAAGAAGGGAGATACCGTACTTGGTAACGTAAGACCTCCAAAGGAGGGTGAAAAATATTTCCCTTTAATCAAGGTTAACCAAATCAACGGACAGAAACCTGAGGTAGTAAGAGACCGTGTTTCTTTTGAGCATTTAACGCCTTTATTCCCTAAGGAAAAGTTTGATATCGCTGAAAAACAAAGCACTATTTCAACTAGAATAATGGATTTATTCTCTCCCATAGGAAAAGGCCAACGTGGTATGATTGTATCGCAGCCAAAAACTGGTAAAACGATGTTACTAAAAGACGTTGCTAATGCCATAGCAGCTAACCATCCGGAGGTTTATCAAATGATTCTATTAATTGATGAACGTCCTGAGGAAGTTACCGACATGCAGCGCAATGTTCGTGGTGAAGTTATCGCTTCAACTTTCGACAAAGAAGCACATGAGCACGTAAAAATTGCAGATATCGTTTTAGAAAAAGCAAAACGTTTGGTAGAATGTGGTCATGATGTTGTAATACTTCTAGATTCCATTACTCGTTTAGCTAGAGCCTATAATACAGTACAACCAGCTTCTGGTAAAATATTAAGTGGTGGTGTAGATGCTAACGCTTTACACAGGCCAAAACGTTTCTTTGGTGCTGCCAGAAATATTGAAAATGGTGGTTCTTTAACTATTATAGCTACAGCACTCACAGAAACTGGTTCTAAAATGGACGAGGTTATCTTCGAAGAATTTAAAGGAACAGGTAATATGGAACTTCAGTTAGATAGAAAGATATCTAACCGTAGAATATTCCCAGCTATCGACCTTACCTCGTCAAGTACTCGTAGAGATGACTTATTACTAGATGAAAGTACCATACAACGTATGTGGGTATTACGTAAATACCTAGCCGACATGAACCCTGTTGAAGCCATGGAATTCACAAACGAACGCTTTAAGCAAACCAGAAATAACGAAGAGTTTTTAATATCCATGAATGGATAACCTTTACCAACTAAACTAAACCCTAAAAAGCCTCATTACTTGTTTGTTTTGAGGCTTTTTTTTTGGTTCTAATGAACCGTTCAGAACAATTCTTTTAGTCTGTGCACAAATAAGTCCACACAAAATAAAAAAGCCTTTCATTTCTGAAAGGCTTTCAAATATCTTTTTTGGTGACTTATCCTAAAGTGCAGAAACGTGTTTTGCTAAACCAGATTTAAGGTTTGCAGCTTTGTTAGCATGAATAACGTTCTTCTTAGCTAACTTATCCAACATAGAAACAACTTGAGGAAATAAAGCCTCAGCTTCTTTCTTGTCTGAAAGCTCACGTAATTTCTTAATAGCGTTACGTGTAGTTTTGTGTTGATATCTGTTTATCACACGCTTAGCTTCGTTACTTCTAATTCTTTTTAATGCTGACTTATGATTTGCCATGTTGTTTTTTTCTTTATAAAAAATTGTAGCCCGTAGGGGAATCGAACCCCTCTTACCAGGATGAAAACCTGGCGTCCTAGCCGATAGACGAACGGGCCATTTAGGTTACTTCATTATTTAATGAGCATGCAATTCGTGATTGCGGATGCAAAAATACAACTATTTTTAAATGTTGCAATACTTATGCATTTTTTTTTGAAAAAATTTTAATCTAATAAGCTTTTGCAAATAAAACCCTGCCTTTAGAAGGATTTCCAGAGTACACACAAGTACCTGTTTCTTCTTTAGAATCTAACGGAATACAACGAATGGTTGCTTTTGTAAGCTCCTTAATTTTTTCTTCGGTTTCATTAGTACCATCCCAATGTGCAGAAACAAACCCACCTTTACCTTCTAAAACTTCCTTAAACTCATTAAAAGTTTCTACTGGGGTGATATGCTCATTTCTAAAGTCTAAAGCTTTGTTAAATAGGTTTTCCTGCATCTCTTCTAACAAATCTTCAATAACAACTGTAATTCTATCTAAAATTACGGTTTGCTTGCTCAAAGTGTCCCTTCTAGCGACTTCTACAGTTTCATTTTCTAGATCTTTTGGTCCAATTGCAATTCTTAAAGGAACCCCCTGTAACTCATGTTGGGCAAACTTTGCTCCAGGACGTAATGTATCCCTTTTATCAAATTTAACAGAAATACCTCGATCTCTTAAATCACTGATAATGTCTTCGGCTACTTTACTAATGGCTTCAAACTGCTCCTCACTTTTATATATTGGCACCACAACGACTTGGTAAGGTGCTAAATTTGGAGGTAGTACTAATCCGTTGTCATCACTATGGGTCATGATTAGAGCACCCATCAATCGCGTAGATACTCCCCAAGAAGTTGCCCAGACATAATCCTGTTTTCCTTCTTTTGTAGCGTACTTAACATCAAATGCTTTCGCAAAATTTTGTCCTAAAAAGTGGGATGTTCCAGCCTGTAACGCTTTTCCATCTTGCATCAAAGCTTCTATACAATAGGTATCCTCGGCTCCTGCAAAACGTTCACTTTCTGTTTTTACACCTTGTATAACCGGTATAGCCATGAAGTTTTCAACAAAATTGGCGTAAACATTATTCATTTGCTTAGTTTCTTCTATAGCTTCAGCTTTAGTGGCATGTGCTGTATGGCCTTCTTGCCATAAAAATTCAGCAGTCCTTAAAAACAATCGTGTTCGCATTTCCCAACGAACCACATTTGCCCATTGGTTAATCAATATGGGTAGATCTCTGTAAGATTGGATCCAATTCCTGTAGGTATTCCATATAATGGCCTCACTTGTTGGTCTAACAACCAACTCTTCTTCTAACCTAGCTTCGGGGTCTACCCTTAACTTACCTGGTTTATCTGGATCATTTTGCAATCTGTAATGTGTTACAACTGCACATTCTTTTGCAAAACCTTCAGCATTTTTTTCTTCAGCTTCGAATAAACTCTTAGGTACAAAAAGAGGAAAATACGCATTTTGATGTCCCGTTTCTTTAAACATTTTATCTAGTTCTGCTTGCATTTTTTCCCAAATTGCAAAGCCATAAGGTTTAATAACCATACAACCTCTTACTGCCGAATTCTCGGCCAGGTCTGCTTTTACAACCAACTCGTTATACCATTTTGAATAATCTTCTGCTCTACTGGTAAGTTTTTTGCTCATATCAATGCTTTGGCACAAATATTGTGCTTATGTTAAATGAAAAATAGTTTCGCAAAACTAACTATTTTTGTTATGTTCAACAATAAAATTCTAGAGATATGCGCTTTAATAACAACCCAATAGGAAAAGCGTCATTCATTGTCTTAATTGTTCTAATGTTTGGCTTAGTTTCATGTGGATCATACCAATACGTTGGTACAGACTATGATGGTATATATGGCGATTCGCAAGTGAAAGTAGTGAACACACCAACAGAAACTGTAGTTGAGGTTCCTAACCCATCTAACAGCAATTACTACAAAAACTACTTTAGAACGAAAACTCTAGAATCTGAAGTTGTATTGGACAACGACTCTATATTTACAGATATAGACAGTTACCAATCTGACAATTACGCTGTAAACGACACCATTTATAATGATTACCTAGGTCATGCTGGTTGGGGCCAACAAAGCAATAATGTTACCATAAATTATATTGACAACGGTTGGAACAACTGGGGTTGGAATGCAGGTTTCGGATGGGGATGGAACAACTGGGGTTGGAACAATTGGGGTTGGAATAACTGGGGCTGGAACCGATGGAACAGATGGGGTTGGAATGACTGGGCCTGGGGTGGAGGCTGGAACAACTGGGGTTGGGGGTTTGACCCATTTTGGTGTCCACCATATTTTGGCGGAGGCTTCTACGGAGGCTGGGCTAATAATCCTTGGAGATTCAACAATGGCTTTTATAATGGTAGAAGATTAGCCTTTAATTCAACTAGAAGAGGCAGCTATTACGGCAATAGTTCTAGAAACACTTTAAGTAACAGAGCTGTAAGCTCCAATACATCTAGAAGAAATAGCATATCTAGTTCTAACAGATTGGCCACTAATTCTAAATATAACACTGCGAGGAGAAGTAGTATATCTAGAACATCCAGTAGAGCAACAACTTATAACAACACCAGAACAACATCACGTATTAGTAGTGTTAACAGAAATTACAATAACACTAATAGCACAAACAGTTCCTACAACAGAAGGCCTACGAGTAGTACAGTAAGACGATATTCTAATTCTCAATCGAGAACTACAACTTCGAGAACACCTACATCGAATTCTACAACAAGGTCTACATCGCCTACGGCAAGAAGAAGCACGAGCACCTATAGACAGCCCTCGAGCACTTATAGTACACCTAGTAGATCCTCGTACTCGAGTTACCCTTCTCGCTCGTCTTCATCATCTTCCTCAAGGAGTTCCTCTTATAGTACACCTAGTAGAAGCTCTAGCTCAGGGTCTTATTCTAGATCCTCGGGAGGAGGTAGTAGCAGAAGTTCATCAAGCGGAGGAGGAAGACGCCGATAATACCAAACATTACAAAAACAAAAATTAACTATATGAAAAAGTTTAGTTTCCTATTTGTAGGCTTGATTTCTATGGCCTCAATAAATGCCCAAGATATATCAGATGCTTTAAGATATTCTCAAGATGAAATTCAGGGAACAGCCCGGTTTAGAGCTTTAAGTGGTGCTTTTGGTGCCCTAGGAGGCGACATGAGTGCTGTAAGTATTAATCCGGCAAGTTCAGCAGTATTCAGCAGAAGTCATGCCTCAATCTCTGGTGCAAACATTGAAACCGAAAATAGCTCAAACTATTTTGGAGGAACAGGTATTACTAATGAAACAGACTTCGATATCAATCAGGCTGGAGCGGTGTTTGTTTTTGCCGCTCGTAACAATTCTCCATGGAAAAAGTTTTCTCTGGCAGTTGCTTTTGAAAGGACAAACAACCATGAGGACACTTGGTTTGCCGCAGGAACGAATACTACTAACGACCCCAATTTCAGCAATTCTGTAGCCAGTTATTTCTTTGATTTTGCTGATGGAAAAAGACTAGATGAAATCTCCGCTATGCCAAATGAATCACTTGCAAACGCCTACCAAGACATTGGACAAGTATTTGGCTTTGCACACCAACAGGCATTTCTCGGTTTTGAATCCTTTATTTTAGAACCAGACAACATAAATAATGATGCTAACACAACTTACACATCCAATATATCACCTGGAAGTTTTATTCACGATTATACCTATGCAGCTACAGGATATAACGGAAAAGTATCTTTTAACTTAGCCACGCAATACGAAGACAATCTATACCTTGGCGTTAACCTTAACTCACACTTTATCGACTATCAACGTTCCACGCTATTGTTCGAAGACAACAACAATATTGGATCTACAGTAAATTTTGTAGAGTTTGAAAATACTTTAACCACAAGGGGTAACGGTTTTTCATTTCAAGTTGGTGGTATTATGAAACTAACCCCAGAGTTTAGGGTTGGTATCACATATGATTCACCAGTGTGGTATACTATAGAAGAAGAAACCTCTCAATATTTAGGAACCGATGGCACTAATGGTTTTCTTGAGATATTTCCACAAACAGTTAACATATACCCACAATATAGACTACAAACACCTTCTAAAGTAACAGGAAGTTTAGCTTATGTCTTTGGTAAAAAAGGCTTAATAAGCTTTGATTACTCTAGAAAAGACTACGGCAACACTAAATTTAGACCAGAATCTGATGTCTTTTTCCAAGACTTAAATACAGATATTAGCAACGTACTTACCGAAGCGTCTACATACAGACTAGGCGGCGAATACAAACACAAGCAATTTAGCTTTAGAGGTGGTTATCGCTTTGAAGAGAGCCCGTATTTAGATGGAGTTACAGTCGGTGACCTTAACGGTTATTCTTTAGGGTTGGGTTATAACTTTGGGAATACCAAGTTAGACATCACTTACGACCGTGCCGAAAGATCTTTTAACAACAATCTTTACAACCTTAATTTTGGTAATGCCCCTCAGGCGGCAGTAAATAGAGAAAATTCAAATATTACAGTATCACTAAATTTTAATATATAATCAATGAAAATAAGGGCTTTAACTGATACCGTTGCAAATCCCTTGTTTTTTTATGTAATTTTTACAGGAGCACTTAGACTATTAACAAAACACTAATTATTTGCTAAGACCAAGAATAACAAATCTTTATTGTTTATCTTTGCAAACTAATTTTTTAAACTTTTTCATATGAAATTTGATAAAGATTTTGAAGATTTTGACGCCATAGGAGACAACCACATTGGGGCTTCGCAAGATACGCCAATGAGAAGTGATGCTTTTAAGTTAACAAATGAAGAGAAAATAGACATCATAAAAGATGATGTTCGTCATATTATGGAAACTTTAGGTTTAGACCTAAGCGATGATAGTTTAAGAGGCACTCCTAACCGTGTTGCAAAAATGTTCGTAAAAGAGATTTTTGGTGGATTAGACCCAGAGCTCAAACCAAAAGCCTCCACTTTTGAAAACAAATACCAGTATGGCGAAATGCTGGTTGAAAAAAATATCACAGTATACTCAACTTGCGAGCACCACTTGCTACCTATAGTTGGTAGAGCTCATGTAGCTTACATTTCTAACGGTACGGTTGTTGGCTTATCTAAAATGAATAGAATCGTAGATTACTATGCTAAGCGTCCTCAAGTTCAGGAACGTCTAACTATTCAAATCGTAAGAGAACTCCAGGAAGTTTTAGGCACTAAAGACGTTGCTTGTATCATTGATGCCAAACATCTTTGTGTAAACTCCAGAGGTATTAAAGATATTGAGAGCAGTACTGTAACTTCTGAATTTGGCGGAAAATTTAAAGACATGGCTACCAGAAGAGAGTTTTTAGATTACATTAAGTTAGATACTCAGTTCTAAATAGATAATCTGTCATCCTCGATATTAAGATATGTAGAGTATCTTTTTAAAACAGGCTCAAATCGAAAGCTTCTTAAATATTTTAGAAGAAGTATATTCAAATAACAAAACCTAATTTATTAACTGATTTAGTAGTTCTAATCTAAACTATTAAATCAGTTAATTATTTCTAAAAAATCAAGATTAATTGTACTAGGAAATTATAAAAGCATTAGTTTTGGATTTAAATCTAGATAAAACAAATTAAAAGATTCTGCATAATTACCTCATTAATTTCTAATAGCTTAACCACGTTCTAACCATCAACATGCAACTCTACAAACAACAGCAATTAAAAATCTACAACTCACTTACTGGAGAAAAAGAAATCTTTAAACCTATAAACGAAGGCCACGTTGGCATGTACGTTTGTGGACCTACAGTCTACAGCAATGTTCATTTAGGTAATGTTAGGACTTTCATGTCTTTCGATGTGATTTTTAGATATCTAAAACATTTAGGTTATAAGGTACGCTACGTTAGAAATATTACAGATGCTGGTCATCTAGAAAATGATGCAGATGTAGGAGAAGATAAAATCACAAAAAAGGCACGACTAGAACAAATAGAACCCATGGAAGTGGTACAGCGTTATACACTGGACTTTCATAATGTTTTAAGTACATTGAATTTTTTACCTCCAAGTATAGAACCTACGGCAACAGGCCACATAATAGAACAGATCGAACTTGTAAAGGCAATAATCGATAACGGATTCGCTTACGAGGTTAATGGCTCGGTATATTTTGATGTTCATAAGTTCAACGAAACCAGCAAATATGGCAAGCTAAGCAAAAGAGTACTTGAAGACTTAATTCATAATACACGTACTTTAGATGGGCAGAGCGACAAAAAGAACCCTCAGGATTTTGCGCTTTGGAAAAAAGCAGAGCCTCAACATATCATGAGATGGCCTTCTCCATGGGGTGATGGATTCCCTGGTTGGCACTTAGAATGTACAGCTATGAGCACCAAATATCTTGGTGAAACTTTTGATATTCATGGTGGTGGTATGGACTTAAAATTTCCACATCACGAATGCGAAATTGCTCAAAACGAAGCAGCTTTAGGTAAATCGCCTGTAAACTACTGGATGCATGCCAATATGTTGGAAATGAACGGTCAGCGCATGGCTAAATCAACAGGAAACATCATAAACCCGCATGAACTATTATCTGGAAAAAATGATAAAATGAGTAAAGCTTACTCTCCAAGCGTAATACGTTTCTTTATGGCACAGTCGTCTTACAGAAGTGTGCTCGATTTAACAGATGCTGGTTTGTTAGCTAGTGAGAAAGGTTATAACAGGTTAATGGAAGCTATGGGATTAATATCTAATCTAAAAGCTTCTGGCTCTTCATCAATTGATATTAAATCATGGCTTCAAAAATGTTATGATGCCATGAATGACGATTTTAACACACCGATCTTAATAGCCAACTTGTTTGAAAGCGCCAAATACATTAATCAAGTAAAAGAAGGTAGCAAGACATTAACCGCGGAAGACATTACACTTCTACAAAACAGCTTAAACATATTTGCTTTTGATATTCTAGGACTATTAAAAGATGCCGAAGTAATTTCTGGTGGTGATAAATTAACTGGAGCTGTTGATGTACTAATTAAGTTAAGACAAGAAGCAAGAGCGAATAAAGACTTTGCGTTATCCGATAAAATAAGAGATGAATTAGCCGATGTAGGCATTGTGCTTAAAGACGGGAAGGACGGCACCACATTTACTGTGAATTAATTAGTCGTTTATCTGTTTAGACGTTTAGTTGTTTATTCGTTTCCCACTTAACATCTAAACAAATCCACAAATAAACATTTTATGAAATTCCTCATAGCACCATTTTTATTTTTGATAAAAGTATACCAATTGTTTATTTCTCCCATTACACCGGCTACGTGCAGATACAACCCAACATGTTCTCAGTACAGTAAAGAAGCTTTAAAAAAGCACGGCCTTTTTAAAGGAGGTTGGTTAGCTATAAAGCGTATACTTTCTTGTCATCCATGGGGAGGCTCTGGGTATGACCCTGTGCCCTAGTGAGGTCTTTACGTGATCTACTTCATTCCTGAAGTTAAATCACTTTAAAAAATAATCATTAACTTAGTTAATTCAGGCCGTTAAAAAACCTCTTGATTTCATGAGAAAATTGATTATTTATCTTTTAAAACAATTCAATCCAGGTACTATTCGAATAAAACATCACCTGACCAAAAAACCCTTTTATCTCGACATGTTTTTACATAAAGGGTATTGGTACTATGGAACCCGAAGAGAAAAAGACACCATAGCTCTATTTAAAGACATATTACCAGAATGTAGTTTTGTTATTGATATCGGTGCCAACATTGGTTATTTTAGTCAATACTTTTTTGAACTCATGAAGTCCCCTAAAACACTCCTTCTTTTTGAACCTGAAAATAAAAACTTAACATATCTAAGAAAAAACATAGACAAGCATAATAGTGTAAGAATAATAGAAAAAGCCGTATCAAATAAGAGTGGAACTGCTAATTTCTATGTCGACGACTTAACTGGTCAAAACAACTCTCTTTTAAGTGACTATAAGGTTTTTGATGAAGTTGTTAAAAACTCAGGGATTAAGAACGTTAAAAAAACAAAAATTGAAGTACAAACTATTACAATTGACTCCCTCTTAGAAGAAGAATTCAAAAGTAAACAACCAGACTTTATCAAAATAGATATCGAAGGTGCTGAATTATTAGCTCTTAAAGGAATGCAGAAAACTATAAAACTTCATCATCCCACTTTAATGGTAGAAATTACCGAAAACATTAGTGAGACTCTCCAATTTATTCATGATTTTGGTTATGTAATTTTCACTCCTAAAAAGAGACTAGTTGCTGAATCTGACTATAAAAATGTATTTTTTAATGTTTTTTGTATCCATAATTCAAAGCACGATTTACTAAATAAACTGGGTATAGAACATAATGAATTTAGCACTTTAGAATCTTAATACTCGTATTAACAACTTAATATCATAGCAAAAAAATTAATCACATTACATTTACGAATTCCCATTATATTAAATTAAGATTCTACTAAAAAATTCCTAAGATTAATTCTAAGGTTGTTTTTTTAAATCGATTCCCTTGGGATAGCCTTTAAAATTTCTAGTACAAACCTCCAATATTTTTTAACTGAAGATATTTGAGCGCGTTCATCAGGAGAATGTGCGCCTTTAATATTTGGCCCAAAACTGATCATATCCATATCTGGGTAGTTTGTTCCTAAAATACCACATTCTAAGCCAGCATGGCAAGCTGCAACACGAGGTTTTTCGCCGTTTAACGCTTCATAAAGTTTTGTCATTACCTTAAGAATTTCAGAATCCATATTTGGCGTCCACCCAGGATAATCCCCAGAAAATTCTACCTCACAACCTGTTAGTTCAAAAGTAGCCCTTAAGGTATTGGCTAAATCCATTTTAGCACTTTCAACAGAAGAGCGAGTTAGACAAGCAATTTTGATAGTTCCATCTTTAATCAACACACGAGCAAGATTATTAGAAGTTTCAACTAAATCCGGAATATCTGCACTCATCCTGTAAACCCCATTCTGTGTGGCATATAGGGCCCTAGTCACCCCTTCTTGAACACCTAAATCTATTATCATTTTAGGAGCATCGCACTTAGACACTACAACATCTAAATCAGGTTCGGTTGTTTTTAATTCTTTTCTAATAGTATTAGATAGCATTGCCATTTCTAATAAAAAAGCATCTTCATGAATGGCATCAATGGCAATTAGAGCTTTACTTTCTCGTGGAATGGCGTTACGAAGTCCGCCACCATCAATTTCAGAAATTCTTAGTCCAAAATTCTCAAAACCGTCAAACAGTAAACGGTTCATGATTTTATTGGCGTTACCCAAACCTTCATGAATTTGCATGCCCGAATGCCCTCCTTGCAGCCCCTTCACTTCAATTGTAAAACCTATTTTAAACTCTGGTGTTTTTTCTTCGTTATAAGCACGAGTGGCAGTAACATCAATTCCTCCTGCACAGCCCACACCTATTTCATCGTCTTCTTCAGTATCTAAATTCAATAGGATTCCACCTTCTAAAAGACCGCCCTTTAATCCCATAGCACCAGTCATACCGGTTTCTTCATCTATAGTAAACAAGGCTTCAATCGCAGGATGTTCAATCTCATTGCTCTCTAAAATCGCCATAATGGTTGCAACACCCAAACCATTGTCTGCACCTAAGGTTGTTCCTTTTGCGTAAACCCAGTCACCATCTACATACATTTCAATACCTTGAGTCTCAAAATCAAAAACGGTATCGCTATTTTTTTGGTGAACCATATCCAAATGCGACTGCATAACTACTGTTGTTCTATCTTCAAAACCTACTGTCGCTGGTTTTTTTATGATTACATTACCTACTTTATCGACCAAAGTTTCTAAACCTAGGTTTTCTCCAAAAGTTTTCATGAAATTAATAACCCGCGCTTCTTTCTTCGAAGCTCTGGGCACAGCGTTTAAATCTGCAAACTTATTCCAAAGCTGTTTAGGCTCTAATTGTCTTATTTCTGTATTCATTTTAGTTTTTATTTTAAAGCTCTTCTTTTTTTGCAGCTTTCAAAATCATATTGCATACTTTTAAATAGGTCTGCAACTGCCTTTCTTCCGTATTACTTGAAGGCGACCAAGCATTTAATGAAATTGAACTCATACTATCTCCATATGTTAACTGACATTCGTAACCATCGACCCCTATTCTATTTTCAAATTTCACAAAACTGTCAATATCTATGGAATGAATCAGTTTTTCAATTTGACTATATTCGTCTTTTGAAATCTTAATCCTGAAATCTGGTTTTACAGAAGTTTCTTTATCAGCATCTGTGGTCCATACAAATATCTCAGATTTTTTAGGTTCTGGACGATTGAATATAGTTATGTGCACTTCTTTATCTATAATCTTCCTGCTATGTCTTACCAGAAGTTCAATCTTGGTAAATATGTTTTTATCCTGTGTTGTGCCATTTTGACCAATAGTAATATTGGATATCAAAATGAGAACAATAATCATAACTTTATTTATAATTTTCATGGACAAAAAGAGTTTTAGGTATTATAAAAGTACATAAAATGAACTGGTATACAACTTATCAATAGACACAATTTTTATTACTTTTGATTTATGCTGAAAAACAAAAAACTACTCTTAGCACTAAGCCTTATTCCACAATATGTATTGGTTGTTTTGCTATCTAAAAACCCAGAATTTATAGAATCTTTCTACAGCAATGGAATATATGTTTATGTTTCTAAGTTATTTAGATTCATGTTAGGATGGCTGCCCTTTTCTTTTGGAGACCTAGTCTACGGTTTAGCTATCATCTATATTATGAGGTGGTTGATAATACATCGCAAACGCATAATTAAAGACACTATAAATTGGTTAGTTGATATAGTAGCAGCTGCTGCAATCTTGTATTTTACCTTTCATCTGTTTTGGGGATTAAATTATTATAGATTACCTCTACACGAAAGCCTAAACTTAGACCATAAGTATACTACAGAACAGTTAGTGGCTACGACAAACAAACTTATTGAACATACTAACACCTTACACGCTAAAATAAAACAAAACGATACGGTTAAGGTTACACTACCCTATTCTAAAAGTGAAATCTTTAAGAAAACACCCGAGGGCTATGATAATTTAAAAGCTATTTTTCCACATTTAGAATACGCGCCCAAGAGCATTAAAAAATCTTTATTTAGCTACCCTTTAACTTATATGGGGTTTAGCGGGTATTTGAATCCACTGACTAATGAATCTCAAGTTAACGGGGTAATGCCCTTAATAAAAATCCCCACAACTACGGCTCATGAAATGGCGCATCAATTGGGTTATGCCGCAGAAAACGAAGCAAATTTTCTTGGTTTTCTGGCTTCCATTCATAATGATGATATTTACTTTAAATACTGTGGTTACACCTTCGGATTACGTTATTGTTTAAACGAAATTTACAGGCGTGATGAAGCACTTTTTAAAGAAATCATAAAAACTATAAACAAAGGCGTTTTAAAAAACTATGAAGAGGTTCGTTTATTTTGGGAAGCCCAAGAAAACCCCATCGAACCGTTTTTTAAAATATTCTATGGCAGCTATTTAAAAGCCAATAACCAAAGCAAGGGCATGAACAGTTACAATTATGTTGTGGCGCTATTAGTGAATTACATTGAGACCAATGGCTTAGATTAACAATCCATATGAAGGAAATAACGAGTATACAAAACCCATTTATAAAACAACTTGTTCAATTAAGGGACAAGTCTCGAGAACGTAGAAAATCGGGCACCTTTTTGATTGAAGGGCTACGTGAAATTTCATTAGCTATTAAAGGTGGCTATAAACTTGAAACCCTTTTGTTTTATCCAGATTTATTCTCACTAGAACAACTAAACGACTTATTTCTTAGCGTAGTCGAAGACCCAATAAACACCATCGAGATTTCAAAAGAAGTATACCAAAAACTTGCTTACAGAGAAACTACAGAGGGTATTTTGGTAGTTGCAAAATCTAAGTCTAATTTGCTAGACAAGTTAAGCTTTAAAAATGACTCACCTTTGATTTTAGTTGCCGAAACTCCTGAAAAACCCGGTAATATAGGCGCTCTTTTAAGAACAGCAGATGCCGCAAATATAGATGCTGTAATTATAGCGAATCCAAAGACCGATTTATATAACCCAAACATTATTCGCTCCAGTGTTGGTTGTGTATTCACTAATCAAATAGCAACAGGAACTACCATAGAAATTATTGAATTCTTAAAGGAAAACAACATCAATATCTACAGTGCGATTTTACAAGAATCTGTTGAATACCATACTCAAGATTTCACAAAAGCCACGGCTATAGTTGTTGGGACAGAAGCTACTGGTTTAAGTGAGGATTGGCGGATTAACGCAACTCAAAACATCATTATTCCCATGCAAGGAGAAATAGATTCTATGAATGTTTCGGTTGCCGCAGGAATTCTTATTTTTGAGGCCAAGCGCCAGCGTGGTTTTCAATAACCTGTCATGCTGAACTTGTTTCAGCATCTCAAAAGACCCTGAAACAAGTTCAGGGTGACAACAAGTAATGCAACAACAAAAATGACCTCAACAACCCTATTTTACATCATCATCGCCATTATAGTAATCAACTTTATAGTAGACAAGGTTCTTGATGCACTAAACGCCAAACATTTTAACGACGCCTTGCCAAAAGATTTACACGATGTTTATGATGAGACCGAATACAAAACATCGCAAAACTATAAGACTACCAAATATAAATTTGGGATGCTAACCTCAACCTTTTCCATTATACTTACCTTAGGTTTTTTACTTCTAGATGGTTTTGAATTCGTTGACAACATAGCCCGTAGCTTAAGCACCAATCCTATTGTTATTGCTTTGATTTTCTTCGGAATCATTATGATTGCTAGCGATATACTCACTACACCATTTTCGTACTACAGCACTTTTGTAATTGAAGAAAAATTCGGATTCAACAAAACCACCAAAAAGACCTTTGTTTTAGATAAAATAAAAGGCTGGCTAATGTCTGCCGTTTTAGGCGGTGGTATTTTAGCATTAATCATTTGGTTTTACAACGCTACCGGTAAAAACTTTTGGTTATATGCATGGGGGCTGGTAACCGTATTTACGGTTTTTATGAATATGTTTTACTCCAAACTCATTGTGCCACTCTTTAACAAACAAACACCACTGGAAGCAGGTAGTTTAAGAGATAAAATTTCGGCTTATGCTAAAACGGTTGGTTTTAAACTAGACAAGATTTTTGTAATTGATGGTTCTAAACGAAGTACTAAAGCCAATGCCTATTTTTCTGGTTTTGGTAGCGAAAAACGAGTAACCCTTTATGATACATTAATAAACGATTTGGACGATGAAGAAATCGTTGCTGTACTAGCTCATGAAGTGGGTCATTATAAAAAGAAACATATCATTTTTAATTTAGTAGCTTCTGTTTTACTTACAGGATTAACACTGTATATCTTATCACTTTTTATTTCGAATCCCATACTATCACAGGCTTTAGGTGTTGAAACAGCAAGTTTTCATATTGGTTTAATCGCCTTTATGCTACTTTATTCCCCTATTTCTGAAATTACAGGGTTGATCATGAATATTTTTTCAAGAAAGTTTGAATACCAAGCCGATGATTATGCCAAAAGCACTTACAAAGGCGAACCACTCATTACCAGCCTAAAAAAACTATCCAAAAACAGTCTAAGCAATTTAACGCCTCACCCGGCTTACGTCTTTATGCATTACTCACACCCCACGTTGTTGCAACGCATAAAAAATTTAAGGAAGTAAGCCCATAATACAAATCATTTCAAAACATATAATAAGATGAATCCCCAATTAAAACCTACTATTTTTCTCATAGCTCTTATGTTTTGCATGTTAAACTCGTGTAGTAATAACGACACTACGCCACTTTCAGAAGAAGAACCTGATGAAATACCAGACCAGTCGGAATTCACAATATATTCAGATCAGGATTATCCAGACATACCTTCATTTGAAATCCCAGATTCAGCTCAAAGGTATATAGGAGGCCCCAATGCAGACGATTCCAACAACGGTTCTAAATCGGCACCATGGGCAACATTTGATAAAGGCCTAAGGGAATTGGCTGTATCTAGCAGTTGGTATTGTTTAAATCTAGCATCAGATTTAAGTATTGACTCCCCAATAGACACCAAATTTTACGGCCCTGGCCCGGGTACACCCTCGCAATTTGTCTACATAAGAAGCGACCCTTCGGTTTCCACGCCCATAACATTAACCATAAATGCTAGGGTAGAAATAGACGGACAACAACATTGGCTTTGGTATGGTTTTAAAATGAGAGGTACAGAAGGTGTAAACATTGGTGATGACCGTCCAACATACCATCATACCATTCGAAATATACAAGGAAACATGAGCGGACAAGGCGGTGATAATCATGGCTTTTTCCAAGCCCTTAATTACAATGCCAATTACTTTGGGGTTTTTAATTGTGATTTTACTGGCCCAGGCACAACAAACGATGGCATCCATGGAAATACAGCGGCTATTATTGCATTCCGTGTTACGCATATGCGTTTAGAAAATAACCGTATAAGTAATACGCCAAGACCGCTTTATTACAAACACTCTAACCAACCTGCTTTCGGGACTGCCAGTATTCATATTAGAAATAATTATCATAAAGCAGAAGGTATAGGCGAGTATTGTTTTTTTGCCGGACGCGCCGAAGCTGGTACTTTTGAAATCTCCAACAATATTTTTGAAGGTTATGTGGAAATCTCTAACGGTGGCGGGTCAGAACAACCCGAAGGACATTTCATTTCCCATAACACCTTTTTGTCTGACTTAAAAATACAAAATGGCAATGACCCTGTGATTAATGCTACTATTACAAACAATATTATTGCTGGTAAATTCGAAATACTAAGGTATCATAACAACGTAAACACGAATACATCGAACTATCAGCTCTATGGTGACCATATTTACTATCAGACTCACAAATACACCTTAGAAGAATGGCAGGCATCTTCTATACCAAGCAATCAAGACACCAATTCCTTGTCTGGGCAACCCCAGTTTTTAGAAAACCAAGACCCGCCAAAGCATTATGAACTAGCCCCAAATTCTACAGGAAAACAGGCGGCAAGCGATGGTGAAGATATTGGAGCCAATACTAGCTATGTGGGTGTAAAACAATAAGTTTTAGGCTCAGTAAACGTAATTTAAAAATATACTTTAGATAATAAACCTTAGGTGTAGTTAAATGACCTAATTATTGATTTTGTAAAAATTTTCAACTAACTTCGTTTAACAATCGATAAACTTCATTAAAACGGAAGTCTATCTCCAAGTTGTAATTCATTGCCCTAAAAACCGAAATCAAACCCGAAAAATGAATTTGAAAAGATATTTGATTGACCTAATTACAATTCCCATAATCCTTATTTTTTGTTTTGTTAAATTAATTATGAATATTCCTGGCTATGGAGAAATATGCGACCAAGATGCAGGAATGATTTTCATTTCGTTATTAATTTTCGTTCCAGCTTGTTTTATCTTTTTGATTAGAAACTTCTTTAAAATTTCTAAGAACAAGGGAAATAAAAATAGAAAAACAGCTCTAATAATCTGTATTTCTCTATTGATTTTAAGTTTTGGCGGGTTGAATAAATTGATATTTTCCACTTGGTTTGGAAAGTTAAAATTCCAAGCTCGTTCAAGTCAGAATAATATGGTTTTTATAAAACTATATGAAAACGGAAAATTTTACAGTGAAGGTTTTTTTAGTTCTTGTTATGAGGAAATCACTGGCACTTATAAAGTTAACAATGACAATTTGAAACTAAAATACGAAAAAGAATCTGAATTCATATCTAGAGAATATTTAATTAAAGGCAAGGAATTAATAAATTTAAATGAAAAAAAAGACACTCTTTTAATTGAGTAAAATTACGAATGAATAAAACAACGAAATTACAACAACGTGTATATTCAATTGCTTGCTTTATGCTTACTTGGGAAAATCCTCGCGGATTTTCCATTCAGTAATTATTTGCTAAATTTAGTGCTTAAATCACGCAACTGAAACATACACACAACCATTAAACAAACCACCAAAAAAACACTTGATTTCATCTTAGTCACTTAATTAGCAAACAAACACGTTAACGATTGAAGCGGCATCCTTTTTTGAAGCGTGAGAAAAAGATATAGCGAAAAGCGTGTTAAAACCTGCCTACCTGCGGTAGCAGGCAGGCGCCAAATAAAAAAACATTATCTTTGCCGCTTAAATTCCTCAGGGTGAGGATGTGTTACGGGAAGGTTTAGGTTTAAGTATGTCGGTTCACTTCTTTATGTAACACTACATAATACAACTGATTACTTATACTCAAAAATGAGCACATTCCAAGACTTGGGTTTGCAAGACAACCTTTTGCAAGCCATTACAGATTTAGGCTTTATTACTCCTAGTGAGGTACAACAAAAAGCCATTCCTATTTTATTAGACGAAGAAACCGATTTGGTGGCACTGGCCCAAACAGGAACCGGTAAAACAGCGGCCTTTGGCTTCCCTATGCTACAGAAAATAAATGTAGATAGCAGAACTACACAAGGGTTAATCCTATCACCAACCCGTGAGCTTTGTTTACAGATTACCAACGAATTAAAACTCTACGGAAAGTATTGCAAAGGCTTAAACGTCGTAGCCATTTATGGTGGTGCAAGCATTACAGACCAAGCAAGGGCTGTTAAAAAAGGTGCACAAATTATTGTAGCCACACCTGGTAGAATGAAAGATATGATTAGCCGAAGATTGGTAGATATTTCTAAAATAGAATACAGTGTTTTAGATGAAGCTGATGAAATGCTAAACATGGGGTTTTATGAAGATATTACCAGTATTCTATCACATACTCCAGACGACAAAAGCACCTGGTTATTTTCGGCCACTATGCCAAAAGAAGTTGCTACTATTGCTAAAAAATTCATGTATGAGCCTAAGGAGATTACCGTTGGCCATAAAAATGAAGGTAGCAAAAATGTATCTCATGAATATTACACCGTTAATTCTCGTGACAGATACCAAGCCTTAAAACGTTTGGCCGATGCTAACCCAGATATTTTCTCGGTAGTTTTTTGTAGAACCAAACGCGACACACAGAAAGTAGCCGAACAACTTATTGACGATGGTTATAACGCCGGCGCGCTGCACGGTGATTTAAGTCAGAACCAACGTGATTTGGTTATGAAATCTTTTAGAAATAAGCAAATACAAATGTTAGTGGCTACCGATGTGGCTGCTCGTGGTATTGATGTTGATGATATTACCCATGTTATAAATTACCAATTACCAGATGAAATTGAAACCTATACGCACCGTTCTGGGCGTACAGGTAGAGCTGGAAAAACCGGAGTTTCTATGGTAATTGTTTCTAAAAGTGAGGTTAGAAAGATAAAGAGTATTGAGCGTATTATAAAAAAGCAATTTGTTAAAAAAGATATTCCAGATGGATCTATGATATGTGAAATTCAGTTGATGTCTTTGGCCAACAAGGTTCATAATACCGAAGTGAATCATGAGATTGATAAACACCTAGAAAGTATAAACGAACTGTTCGAAGACACCACGAAAGACGAGCTTATAAAAAAGTTCTTTTCGGTTGAGTTTACACGTTTCCATAACTACTATCAAAAAGCACGCGATTTAAATGTTTCTGACGGTGGAAGAGCAGAAAGCAGTGGCGATTCTACCCGTTACTTCATTAACGTAGGAAGAAAAGATGGTTACGACTGGATGTCGCTTAAAGACTTTTTAAGAGAAGTTCTTGAACTAGGAAAAGATGATGTCTTTAAGGTGGAGACCAAGGATAGTTTTTCATTTTTTAACACAGAACCAGAACACCAACAAAAAGTTTTAGACTTTTTTACCGACTTTAAACAAAATGGACGTTTTGTAAATGTAGAAGTCTCTGAAAACCGAAGCAGAAGTAGAAGACGTGATGGCCGAAAAGGTGGTAAACGCGATGGAGGAAGACGAGATGATAGACGTGGAGATAAGCGCTCTGGTTCAAAAGGCAATGATTATAAACGCTCTGATAAAAAAGGGAAACGCTCTAAGTCTGGTAAAGATTTTGGAGCATCGAGACCGAGACGTTCTAGACGTTAAATTTAAATGTCATTAAGAAAGAATTTTTGTCACACTTCCTTCTTAATGACAGTTAAACTGAAAAAATATATTTAATTAAACACTTTTGTTAATTTTTAGTCAAAATATCGAACTAAAACACACATTAGTGTTTAGTTTAGTACTTTTATCTTTAAATTAGAGTATAAAAATTGTTATGAGATTTCAACTATTGCTTTTATGCCTTTTATTTTCGTCTTTAGCTGTCGTGGCTCAAGAGGATAAACTGGCCATTGGGGTAGTTTTAAATTCTGAAAACAATAAACCGCTAGAAAGTGTAAATATTGTAAACCTTAATCAAGTAAAAGGAACAATCACCAACAGTAAAGGTGAATTTGAAATTGCTGCCAAGGTAAATGACACACTTCATTTTTCTTACCTAGGGTTTAAATCGATTAAAGTTAGGGTAACCAACGACTGGTTAAAATTTGGAAGCTCTGAAATTAAACTCACCGAGCTTGCTCTTGCACTAGAAAAGGTTGTTGTAAACCAACTTAGGCTTACTGGCTATTTAGAGGTCGATATAAAACAGGTTCCAGAACCAAATTACAACTACAGGTATCAAATTCCGGGGCTATCATCAAGTGGATACGAGGCCTCGAAATCTAAGGGCATAAATAAAATTATTGGTTCAATTTTTAATCCGGCAGATTTTCTTCATAGAATGTTTGGCAAGAAACCAAACGAACTTAAAAAGCTAAAGAAAATGAAGGAGGATGACGAAATACGGAATTTGTTGGCTTCGCGTTTTGATAGAGAAATGCTAACTGCCTTGCTTAATG
This sequence comes from Seonamhaeicola sp. ML3, assembly GCF_023273855.1. Classification (NCBI taxonomy): domain Bacteria; kingdom Pseudomonadati; phylum Bacteroidota; class Flavobacteriia; order Flavobacteriales; family Flavobacteriaceae; genus Seonamhaeicola; species Seonamhaeicola sp. ML3. The sequence continues at coordinate 453,623 of NZ_CP096884.1, forward strand.
TAGATAAAATAGACCTCGATGAAATTGTTAGCCAATGTAACTATTCAAAAGGGTTTATACAAACAGCAAACGACCTACAAATCCTCGATGCTATTAGTGAATGTTATGAGGAATACAAAGTGTTAAGCAGAGGAAGAAACAACAGACTTTAGAATAAACAATCCTTACCCAAAACACTTTTTTAGCTACTTTTCTAGGATATGCTTTAGTGTGGATAATCCGTCTTCAAAATCTTTACCAACGGCCTTATCCATATTAAAAAAGAGCATAAATAAACTAAACGGAAACTTATTCTTTCCAGAAAATCCCCAAACGACTTTTGTCCTTTCATCACCAAGATATTCTACCTTTAAATAGGCATCAGATTGTGATTTCCAAGGTTTAAAAAAACGGAGTTCAGATTCAATAATATCGTCTTTAACAATCCTTTTAATCTCCTGTTCACCAGAACCAACGTCTTTATTACCTTCCCATTTAGAAAGAAAACCCACTTCACCATCTTTACCAACAAACTTTTGAGACATATCTGGGTCTTTTTTCTTCCATGGTGACCATTCATCCTGATTTTTGATAAGTTTTAGATACTTAAATACTTCAGATATTGGTTTTTCAATCTCTATAACTCTAGAAACATGATACTTTTTAGGTGCGATAAGTACAAGGAATACAAAAATTACAATCAGGGATATAAGTATATAAAGTAAAATATACATAAGGTATCTTGTTTAGTTGGTGAACTAAAATTAAAGAATTAAGGTGTAATATAAAAACGCTTAACGATATCGTCGTAACTTTTGATAGTTTTCGATATCCAATCGAGCTTCTTTTCTTTTATTTCACTCTCCGAAAGACGCCAGTCTATTTCAGATGCTTTTAGTTTAGATGTGACATACTGAAGGATAATGGCTGCTGAAACCGATATATTCAAACTTTCAGTAAAACCAACCATGGGTATTTTTAAAAAACTATCGGCTGCATTGACAACGTCTTCAGAAAGCCCTTCGGTTTCCCTTCCGAAGAAAAAACACGATTTCTTAGTAACATCAAAATCACTTAAATCACAATCATTTTTATGCGGTGTCGTCGCTACGATTTGATATCCTTTGCGTTTTAAATCAGAAATACAATCCTTAACCGAATGGTATCGGTTTAAGTCGACCCACTTCTGTGCGCCCATAGCAATCTCGCGATCTATACGTTTGGTATTCTGTTCCTCAACAATATTAACTTCCTGAATACCAAAAACATCACAACTTCTTATAACTGCGCTAGTGTTATGAAGCTGATATACATCTTCGGTAGCCACCGTAAAATGCTTTGTACGTTCTTGTAAAACGGCGTTAAATCTTGTTTTACGATGTTCTGTTAAATAGGTTTCTAAATGCGCTAGAAGTTTTTCGTCAATCATATTTTCAAAGTTAGTATTTTTATATTATGAAGAAACATATTGTTGTATTGACAGGAGCTGTAAACAAATTTGTGTAAAACAAAAATTTTAATCCCTATCTTTAACCATATTTTAGTGTGGAAATTATGGAGCAATTAGCGATATACTGTCGTAAATCTCAGGATAATAAAGATAGGGATTCTACTTCAATTGACGAACAAAAGAATCAGGGTAATTTAAAGGCTATAGAACTTAATTTAGAACCCGTATTATTTATTGAAGACACCAGTTCAGGTAAGCTTGACTTAAAGGATAGACCTGTTATGATGGACATGCTACAAAAAATAAGTGCTAAAGATTCTAAAATCAAAGCTGTCTTTGCTTATGATACGAGTAGATTATATAGAAATGATGAAACTAAGCATAAGTTTTTAGCTATTATCAAAAGAAAAGATATTGAATTATATTTTAAATCAGGTAGGTTTGATTGGAATGACCCTCACTCTAAACTTTTACATAATATCTTATCTGCAACAGATGAATTTTTTGTTGACTTAACTTCTATTAAAATTAAAGATACATTAAGGTCAAAAGCAAGAGAAGGAAAGGTAAACGGTGCTGTTTTACCTTATGGATATACTAAAGATGAAAATAGTTATCTAAAGCCTGACGAAAGTGAATCTAAAATAGTTAAAAAGATATTTGATGACTTCATACAAGGTAAAACATCTTCAGAGATAAGAAATTGGTTAATTGATAATAATGTGCAAACAAGATACAATAAAATAGGCGGCACTAATAAAATAATTCATAAAGGTAGGAATGAAACAAGAGTATATAAAAAGTCTGATTCAACTTGGACAACTGGCACAATCTTACAAATAATTAGAAATCCAATTTACAAAGGGAAAAGACGTTGGAGGGATGAATTTTTCGATGTTCCTTTAATAGTTGACCCAGTAAAATGGGAAAAAGCTAATAATAGTTATATAAACAGAAACAAAGGCTCTCTAAGAGGCAAAAATACAGACCATAAATATTTACTTACTCCATTACTCCAATGCGGTTGCGGTCAATCACTTAATGGGCGTTCAAATAAACTTGAAAACTATTATGGTTGTGCAGGAAAAAGGTACAAGGAAAAAAAATGTAATTCTAAATACATTCCAGTTAATGTACTTGATTCAATAATAACTAAATTAATATATGGAAATCTCTACAGTACAGTTAAGGAATCATTTTCTGATAATAATTCAGATAAACGAGAAGAACTCCAAACAAGAATTAAAAGTCTCGAAGCTGACTTAAAAAACATAGAAAATAACAAGCTAAGTGTAGAAAATTATCTTGCTGACGGCACTTATAATAAAGTACAATATTTAAGACAAGTTAAAAGGTTAGATAGTAAGGCAAATGAGATTAAAATAAAGAAAGCTAATATCGAGGAAAGCTTGAAATCGCTGAAAGGAGATACAAATATTTTAAGAGAAATTGAAGAACTAACAAATATCGCTCATTCATATATAGATTACCCTTTTGAAGATACACACCCTGGTTTTATGAAGAATTACACCGACGCTGTTTTTAAGGGGTATCTCGCTTTAAAACTACCTTTTTTGGAAAGACAAAAAACATTTAGAAAGTTTATAAAGAACATACTGGTAAAATGGAAGCCCGAAAGTAAACTGTTTGAAATTACAATTAGTTACAAATTACCTATTGAGGATGAATTGTATTTAATGGATAGCTTAACATTGCACGTTGTTGATTCTAAAAAAAGACAAACCCAATGGGCAAATACAGATAAATTAAAAAAACATAGAAAGGTAACTATTGAAGATGTACAGTCAAGACTGCAAAAGTATAAACTATAAATATTCTCCTTTTTGTTGATTTTATAGTTATATTATAACTAATTGAAAATAAAAGTACTATGTTTTATTATTTGTAGAATTTTAATACTTTTTTTTTCTAACTTACTATTCATTAATTTTGACCCTTTAAGGCTAATATTAACCTTAATTTTGGGGAAACTATACTGGGACATGGAGACATGCCGAGTCAGACCAAGGACGAGCATCCACAAATATGCTTGGTTGGGGTCTTAGAGGGTTTAATATCTGTACCTTTGCAATAACAGGGAAACATAGCGGAGAAATTTGAAGAGCGGTTGGAATCCGTATCGCAATCCTACATAGTTGAAAGTTCTTGATATAAATGCAGGTCGTAGGGAAGTATCCCCTATATTTTTCAAGTGTAGAAACTTGGAATCTGGCAAGGCTTTTTAAAGTCAAAACAGCTTGTCCGAAATTCAAGAATAGAATTTTAAATAGTTGATTTTCAGTATTTTAACTGATTTTCTCCCTTGGGATTTGTGTATCTATTCAACAATGGCTAAATCATTGAGTCTTTTTAGTTTTTTTGACAGTCAAAAGTCGGAGCTGACGCTCCCCCTTTTAGATAAAGCAGCCTAAGTAAATATTTATATTCTAAAGATTTGTATTTCTTTCGAATAGGCTAAACAAAATACGGCACGGGGTGGACTATACCCATATTAGATTTTTTTAATGTATATTTAGTAGTACAACAATTTACCCTATTGATTCTTCTAATAGGACATCTAAACTTATGTTAAACAAAATAAGGAGTTCTTAATTTTTTATACCTTTGTATCAGATATGAAACAAGTATTCCATAAAATAATGTCGTTTTTAATGGCTTTTGTAGTATTATTTTCTACAATGTCATTTACAATAGATATGCACTATTGCGGAGATACTTTGGTTGAGACTGCTGTATTCCATAAAGCAAAAGGTTGTGGTATGGAAATGCAAAACCCTTCAAGTACTGATTGTGCTGTTACAAAAAAGAATTGTTGTACAGATGAACAAATTACTATTGAAGGTCAGGATGAGTTAAAAATATCTTTTGATAAATTAACTTTCGACCAACAAGTATTTATAGCTTCATTTATATCTACTTATATTAACCTTTTTGAAGGTTTAAATGAAAGTGTATCTTCTTACGAAGAATACAAACCGCCACTCGTCATAAGGCAAATCTTCAAGCTTGACGAGACCTATTTAATTTGATTTTTAAACAATAGACTGTTTATCCTATAGTCCATGCACTATAAGGATAATTTGTTGTATTCGATGTTTTTCTAACATCAATGTCTAACTGTTTAATAATCATACACAATGCTAAATAAAAGCATAAAATTTTTAATAGAAAATAAACTTGTAGCAGTTTTATTGCTCGTTCTTTTTATAGGTTGGGGAACTGTAAATGCTCCTTTTAATTGGGATGTTGGCTTTTTACCAAGTAACCCTGTAGCCGTTGATGCCATCCCTGATATTGGGGAAAATCAACAAATCGTTTTTACTAAATGGGATGGTCGTTCTCCACAAGATATTGAAGACCAAATTACCTACCCATTGACCACCTCATTATTAGGAATACCAGGAGTGAAAACCATTCGTAGTTCATCAATGTTTGGCTTTTCCAGTATCTATATCATTTTTGAAGAAGACATAGAATTTTACTGGAGTAGAAGTCGGATTCTTGAAAAATTGAACTCACTACCAAGTGGATTACTTCCAGAAGGTGTAAATCCAGCTTTGGGTCCAGATGCTACTGGCTTAGGTCAAATATTTTGGTACACCCTTGAAGGACGTGATGAAAACGGAAATGTAACTGGTGGTTGGGATTTACATGAATTACGGAGTATTCAAGATTACTATGTAAAGTATGCTTTGTCATCAGCAAGTGGTGTTTCAGAAGTTGCTTCGATTGGTGGGTATGTTCAAGAATACCAAGTCGATGTTAATCCTGAGTTAATGCGACAATACAATATTGGTTTGCATCATGTTGTAAAGGCAGTAAAAGAAAGCAATAAAGATATAGGCGCACAAACCTTAGAGATTAATCAGGCTGAATATTTGGTTCGAGGGTTAGGCTATATAAAATCCATTGCAGATATAGAAAATGCTGTTATAATTTCTGAAGACTTTACAGCAATTAGAATTAAAGACATAGGAAATGTGTCTTTAGGAGCAGCAACAAGACGAGGTGTTTTGGACAAGGAAGGTGCTGAAGTTGTTGGAGCAGCAGTTGTAGCTCGATATGGAGCAAATCCAATGGAAGTCATCACAAATGTAAAAGAAAAAATAAGTGAGTTAAGTTCTGGGTTACCATCAAAAGTATTGAGTGATGGAAGAACGTCTCAACTTACTATTGTACCTTTTTATGACCGAACAGAATTGATTCAAGAAACGTTAGGGACACTTAATGAAGCTTTAACTTTAGAGATATTGATAACAATTTTGGTCATCATTATTATGGTGTTCAATTTACGAGCTTCAGTTCTTATTTCTGGTTTACTACCTGTTGCTGTTTTAATGGTGTTTATAGCTATGAAACTCTTTGGAGTTGATGCAAACATTGTAGCCTTATCTGGTATTGCTATTGCTATTGGTACGATGGTAGATGTTGGTGTTATTCTTTCAGAAAACATAATAAGACACTTAGATGAAAACAAAAATAAGCTACCAATAAATACTGTGGTTTATAATGCAACTGCTGAAGTTTCAGGGGCTATTGTAACCGCAGTAATGACCACTATTATAAGTTTTATTCCTGTGTTTACAATGATAGGTGCAGAAGGAAAATTGTTTAGACCATTGGCATTTACAAAAACCTTTGCTTTAACGGCTTCTATAATAGTTGCCTTATTCCTGATACCACCATTTGCGGCATTTCTATTTAGAAAGAAGAATATAAAAAAGACCTTTAGTTATGTAGTAAATGGGCTTTTAATCATAATTGGTATTGCAACAATAATATCTGGATATTGGATCGGTCTTATATTGATAGCATTTGGCATTACAGCCTTATTAAAATTTAATGGACAACTTTTAGAAAAAAGAGCGAACCTTATAAATATTGTAATCTCATCATTAACAATCGTCTTTCTTCTTGCTGAATATTGGAGACCTTTAGGTGTTGACAAAAGCATCTTTTGGAATCTCATTTTTGTTGGTATGATATGCTTTGGCTTATTAGGTGTGTTTACATTATTTAGAAGATACTATACTCGCATTTTACAATGGGCATTAGCTAATAAAATCTTATTTCTATCTATTCCAACACTTATCGTGATTGGTGGATTTTTCATAATGAAAAATACAGGTAAAGAATTTATGCCATCGTTAAACGAAGGGTCTTTTTTACTCATGCCTACTTCGATGCCACATTCAGGTGTAGAAGAAAACAAACGAGTGCTTCAGCAATTAGATATGGCTGTGGCAAGCATTCCAGAGATTAAAACCGTAGTTGGGAAAGCTGGACGGACAGAATCTGCTTTAGACCCAGCTCCATTATCTATGTATGAAAATATGATTCAATATAAACCTGAATATATGTTAAATCTGCATGGAGAGCGTCAACGCTATAGGGTTAACGAAGATGGTTTGTTTGAATTGAAGGATGGAAGTTTTGTAGCAAACCCTAATAACTCTGATAAAAACATTGTTCTTAATTCTGATATAGTTAGAGAACAATTAATTGAAGATAATGATGGAGAATTTTATAGAAACTGGAGGCCAGTAATAAACAACCCTAATGACATTTGGAAAGAAATTGTACGTGTAACTAAGTTGCCAGGTGTTACATCAGCCCCTAAATTACAGCCCATAGAAACACGTTTGGTCATGTTGCAAACAGGAATGCGTGCTCCAATGGGAATTAAGGTTAAAGGACAAGATTTAAAGCAAATTGAAGCCTTTGGTGTTCAGTTAGAGGATATTTTAAAACAAGCTGAAGGTGTTAAAGTTGAAGCTGTATTTGCTGACAGAATAGTCGGAAAGCCTTATTTGTTAATTGATATAGATAGGGAAAAATTGGCTCGTTATGGCATATCCATAGATGATGTCCAAAATGTTTTAAAAGTTGCTGTAGGCGGTATGGTATTAACTCAAACTGTTGAGGGTCGAGAGCGATACGGAGTAAGAGTTCGTTATCCAAGAGAGTTAAGGGGCAATCCTTCAGATTTAGAAAACATTTATATCCCAGTAGAAAAAGGAAGTCCAGTTCCATTGAGTGAATTAGCAACTATTCGTTACGAACAAGGCGCACAAGTCATTAAGAGTGAAGATACTTTTTTAGTGGGTTATGTGTTGTTCGATAAATTAGATGGGTATGCAGAAGTTAATGTTGTTGAAAATGCGCAAACCTTAATTCAACAAAAAATAGATTCAGGAGAATTAGTAGTTCCTAAAGGGATTAATTATAAATTCACAGGAACTTATGAAAATCAATTACGAGCAGAAAAAACCTTATCGGTTGTAGTGCCATTGGCATTGTTCATTATCTTCTTAATACTATATTTTCAGTTTCGTTCAGTAGCAACCTCTTTTATGGTATTTACAGGCATAGCCGTTGCTTTTGCAGGTGGTTTTATCATGATTTGGTTATATGGTCAAAACTGGTTTTTAAACTTCAATTTCTTTGGCGAAAACCTAAGAGACTTGTTCCAGATGCATCCTATTAATTTAAGTGTAGCTGTTTGGGTTGGTTTTATAGCCTTGTTTGGTATAGCTACTGATGATGGCGTTGTTATGGCAACTTACCTCACTCAAATATTTGATAGGAATAAACCAACAAACAAGAATGATGTAAGAGCATCAGTAATAGAGGCAGGAGAAAAGCGTATTAGACCTTGTTTAATGACAACTGCAACTACCATATTAGCACTATTACCAGTACTAACATCAACAGGTCGTGGTAGCGATATTATGATTCCTATGGCAATTCCAAGTTTTGGAGGTATGCTCATTGCCTTAATCACTCTATTTGTTGTTCCAGTTTTATACAGTTGGAAAGCAGAATTACAACTTAAAAAAGTAGCAAAATGAAAAGATTAGTATTAATACTTCTTGGTCTAATGACATTTAATTTTTCAAATGGGCAACAGTTGGAAATATTAATTAATGAAGCATTAGCGAATAATCCAGAGATTCAGAAATTTGAATTACAATATAGTATTGCTTCAGAAAAAGTAAATGAAGTTAATACCATTCCAAACACCGAATTTGGAGTAGGCTATTTTGTAAGTGAACCTGAAACAAGAACTGGAGCGCAACGTTTTAAAATTTCTGCAAAACAAATGATGCCTTGGTTTGGTTCTATTACTGCCAGAGAAAATTATGTTAACTCATTGGCGGATGCTAAATATGAAGATATTGCGATTGCAAAACGAAAGTTAGTAGCTTCTGTATCTCAGTCTTACTATAACCTCTATGCGCTTAAAACAAAACAAAGGGTTTTAGATGACAATATAGCATTACTTAAAACCTACGAAACATTGGCTTTAACGTCTCTTGAAGTAGGTAAAGCTTCAGCAGTTGATGTATTAAGATTGCAGATGAGACAGAACGAGTTATGGCAATCAAAGCAAGTTCTGGCGCAGTTGTATTTAGCAGAACAAACAACATTTAATAAGCTTTTAAATAGAGAAAAGTCTGTTGAAATTGATTTAGTTAGTGAATTAACTATACCATTAAATGATGCTTTAAATGACTCGAAAAATTTAGCATTACATCCTGAGCTGACAAAATATGATAAGTTGTTTAAATCTGTAGAACAATCCGAATTATTGAATCAAAAAGATAGTCAACCTATGGTTGGTTTTGGGTTGGATTATGTTTCGGTTTCAGAACGACCAAACATGAGTTTTAGTGATAACGGAAAAGATATTGTTATGCCTATGGTGTCACTTTCAATTCCGATTTTCAATAAGAAAAACAAATCGCAAACAAGACAGAACGCTTTAAAACAACAAGAAATTACATTCCAGAAACAAGAAAGAGAAAATGTTTTAGAAACTGCTTTATCTAAAGCAATTAATAACAGAATAGCTTCACGAATTAGTTATGATACGCAAGCCAAAAACTTAAAACAGGCAAAAGATGCAGAAGACATTTTGATAAAAAGCTATGAAACAGGAACGATTGATTTTAATGATGTCTTAGACATCCAAGAATTACAATTAAAGTTTCAAATTAATCAAATAGAATCTGTGAAGAACTATTATGTTCAATCAACAATTATTAATTACTTAACTATATAAAAAATGAAACATACATATAATATACAAGGCATGACTTGTGGAAACTGTAAAGCTTCTGTTGAGAAGTATTTAAGTGAAGTAAATAATGTAACGGATGTTTCTGTGAACCTTGAAAGAGGAGAAGCAGAAATAACAATGAGCAGTCATATAGATACTAACGTATTTCAAAAAGCCTTACCAGAAAAATATTTACTCACAGAGAAAAATGTATTTACTTCAGTAGAACCTTCAAGCCATGAAATAGAACAAGAAAAGAGCAAATTACAACAATTAAAACCGTTATTACTTATTATCTTTTATATCGTATCAGCAAGTATTTTGCTACACTATAAAAACTGGTCTTGGGATTCTTTTATGCTTGACTTTATGGGATTGTTCTATATCGTATTTAGTTTCTTTAAAATGCTCGATTTAAAAGGTTTTCCAGAATCGTTTAGAATGTATGACCCATTAGCTAAGAAAGTACCTGCTTATGGCAAAGTTTATCCTTTTATAGAAACAGGATTAGGTCTGATGTTCTTAATGCGATTTGAAGTGAATATTGCTTTAATTATCACACTTATTGTTTTAGGAATAACAACTATTGGAGTTACTAAAACTTTATTGGATAAAAAATCTATCAGATGTGCTTGTTTAGGAACAGCACTAAAACTGCCCATGACAGAAGCTACATTTATTGAGAATGCTATTATGATTGTAATGGCTGTACTAATGTTATTAAACATATTTTAAAATGAAAAAATATATAATTTATATCGGAGTATTGGCTGTGGGACTTCTGTTAGGATGGTTACTTTTTGGTAATACTTCAAATGAAGCAACTGCACATAATCATATCGAGACAGTAGAAAACAATCAGATGTGGACATGTTCTATGCATCCGCAAATTATGCAACCAGAAGAAGGGGATTGTCCAATATGCGGTATGGATTTAATTCCAGCGGAAGCTGGAGCTGATGGGTTAACCGCAGACCAATTTAAACTGACTAAAAATGCAATGGCATTGGCTAACATTCAAACATCAGTTGTAGGTCATAGTAAAGCTGAAGGAGGTACTATAAAACTTTCTGGTAAAATAGTTGAAAATGAAGAAGCAAATGTAGTTCAAGTCAGTTACTTTTCTGGTAGAATAGAAAAACTAAATGTCAGTTATACAGGAGAAAAAGTAAGAAAGGGTCAGTTATTGGCAACTATTTATTCTCCAGAACTATTTGCTGCTCAACAAGAGCTTATTACAGCATCTTCCTTAAAAGAATCTCAACCAGAATTATATAAGGCAGTTCGTAACAAGCTAAAACTTTGGAAGCTATCAGATACCCAAATAAATCAGATTGAAGCTTCTGGAAAAGTAAAAGAGAACTTTTCTGTTTATGCTACTGTATCAGGTACGGTATCTAAAAAATTAGTAGAGCAAGGTAGTTATATAAAGCAAGGGCAGCCTTTGTTAAAAATTGCAAACCTAAATACAGTTTGGGCAAATTTTGATGTCTATGAAAATCAAATAGACCTATTTAAGGAAGGGCAAGAAGTTTCTATTAAGACTAATGCATACCCCAATAAAACTTTTAATGCTAAAGTTTCTTTTATAGACCCTACACTTGATGTTAAAACAAGGACAATGAAATTGAGAGCTGTTTTAAGCAATGGAAAAGATTTGTTTAAACCAGGTATGTTTATAGAAGGTAATATAAAGCCTGTTAACGCAATTAATGGACAAATATCTGTTATACCTTCAAGTGCTGTTTTATGGACAGGAAAACGCTCCGTAGTGTACTTAAAGAAGAATCCTAACGAACCCATATTTGAATTACGAGAAGTAACATTGGGCAACAGAGTTGGAGAAAATTATGAAGTATTAGAAGGGGTTAATAATGGAGATGAAATTGTAACGAATGGCACATTTACTGTGGATGCTGCTGCACAATTACAAGGTAAAAAATCCATGATGAATAAAGAAGGAGGTAAAGTAATGACTGGTCATGAAGGACATCTTGGTATGGATTCAAAACCATCAAGCTCAAATGAAAGTCATTCCAATATGAATGAAAGAATAGAAGTGTCAGAAGATTTTCAAAATCAATTAAAAATAGTTTTTAATGATTATATCGAATTAAAGGAAGCTTTGGTAAACGAGGATTCTAAAAAGGGGGTTGAATCGGCAAAAGAGTTATTGTCTAATTTAAGTAAGATAGATATGAAGCTATTAACTAATAAGGGACATAGCCATTGGATGACCTTAGAAAAAGAATTAGAGACTTCGGCAAGTTCAATCTCAAACACATCAAATATTAAAGGGCAAAGAAATCATTTTAAACATCTCTCATCTCATCTGGCAAAAGCACTTCAGTTATTTGGTATAAACGAAAAGGTTTATTATCAATATTGCCCTATGGCAGACAGTAACACTGGAGCATATTGGTTAAGTAAAGAAGAAAAAGTAATCAATCCATATTTTGGGGAAGCCATGCTTACCTGCGGAGATGTAAAACAAGTAATAGAATAATTAATTATAAATAATAACAATTAAATTTTTAAAGATGAAAAAAGTAATTTTAAGTGTAGTAATAATTGCAGCTATTGGTTTAGTAAGCTGCAAAAGTGATTTAAAACAGAAAACAGAAACAACTACCGAAGTTTCTCATGAAATGGCGATGACAAATTTGTCCTTTGGTGTTAGAGGAAATTGTGGTATGTGCAAAAAGACTATTGAAAAAGCAGCCAATAGTGTTGACGGTGTTGCAAAAGCAACTTGGGATGTAGATAAGAAGAAAATTGATGTAACTTTTGATGATTCTAAAACTGATGCTATGGCAATTCATAAAGCAATAGCAGCTTCAGGTTACGATACGGAAAAAGTAGCGAGTAGTGAAGAAGCCTATAGCGGTTTACCAGGTTGTTGCCAGTATGACCATGAAATGGCTATGAACCAATAAATCGAAATCAACGAGCATAATTATTAATCAATAATGTAAAAGACGTTCTAAATATTGATTAAGTATAAATAACCCTCCTTGTTTAAGTAAGCTAAGAGGGTTGTTTCAATTCGCATTATATAATGATAGTTAGATTAATTATCCTTGATGGGTTTTATTGAAATATATGAAATATGATTATAAAATAAAACTAATCGAAGTCTTTATGAGGAATGTGTAATAAATGCCCAATAGTGTTTTTGCACAACCATTGCATCATTAAATTTTTATCTTTGCCTCAATGAGATTCATAACAATCATACTGTCACTTACAATGCTTTTTTTGTCTATACAACCTTGTTCAGATGGTCAAAATTTAGAAGACCATCATCAAGGCGAAATTAGCGTTAATCACAATCATCAAGAAGATAGTGATGATTCTTGCCCTGTAACCTGTATATGTAATTGTTGTGGTATAGCAATAACCTATGAGCCTTTGGATTCTTATGACTTTATCCTTCAATTAATGATTTCAACAGAATTGATTTCCTCATACCAATTTCATTACAGATTAGATGTTCATCCCAAGATTTGGCAACCGCCACAAGTAATTAGCTAAAAACAACACAGTTTTTAAATCAATTTTTAGTTAATTACAATAATATTTCAATGAATAAATACATATTGAGCATAAAGCTCATTTTAATACTTTGCCTATCACTAAAGGCACAAACATCGGATATACAAATAAAAGTCATTACAGAGGCTGAAGACGAGCCTTTAATGGGTGCTACGGTTTATTTTGAAACATTAGAAAAAGGAGCAGTAACCAATTTTGAAGGTATTGCAGAATTTACAGAAGTAACAAATGGTCAGCACCATGTAATAATTTCATTTTTAGGCTTTGAAACGTTAGAAACGACAATTCAAGTTCCAAGCAAAACAGAATTATTATTTAAACTTAAAGAAGGTGGCAACGAATTGGATGAAGTTGTACTTCAATCTACTCGCAGTACAAGAACAGTAAAAAAGATACCTACTCGAATTGAGTTTATTGGAACAGAAGAATTAGGCGAAAAAGCAATAATGAACCCTACTAATATTTCTATGGTATTACGTGAAAGTACGGGAATACAAATGCAACAAACTTCTTTAAGTAGTGGTAGTACTAATATTCGTATTCAGGGTTTAGATGGAAGATATACACAATTATTGCGAGATGGATTTCCACTTTATGGTGGCTTTTCAAGTGGATTAAGCATATTACAAATCCCACCTTTAGACCTTAAACAGTTTGAAATAATAAAAGGTAGTTCATCAACACTATATGGCGGTGGTGCTATTGCAGGTTTAGTAAATATGGTGTCTAAAACACCCGATGAAGAACCAGCATTAGATATTATGCTTACACAAACCCAAGCATTAGGAAGTACAGCTAATATCTTTTACAGTAAACGAAATGAAAAGTTTGGTGTTTCACTTTACGGTTCGGGTCACTATCAAAAGGCGTATGACCCAGAAGATGATGGCTTTAGTAATCTACCAAAAACAACATCAATTTCTTTCAATCCTAAATTGTTTTACTATCCATCGGAGAAAACTATAGTTTGGTTCGGACTTAATGGAACGTATGATGATAGAGTTGGTGGAGATATTACTAAAATTGAAAGTGGCGAAGAAGGGATTCATCAATATACAGAAGAAAACAATTCAAAACGTTTAAGTAGTCAATTTGTATATCAAACGCAGTTAGATTCTATTAGTTCATTGCAGTTTAAAAATAGTATCTCGTTTTTTGACAGAAACGTAACAGTTCCTGATTTCAATTTTGATGGCAAGCAAACTAATACCTTTACTGAAATTACATATAATAAAGCATCAGTAAAAACCGATTGGATAGTTGGAGCTAATCTATATACCTCAAATTTTGATGAAAATGATAATGCATCACTACAACGTGACCAAAAAGATGTAACCTTTGGAGTATTTGCAAATAACATCTACGATATTTCAGATAATTGGATATTAGAAACAGGGTTAAGAGCAGATTATAATAACGATTTCGGATTCTTCCCATTACCAAGAATTTCATTATTATATAAAAATAATAGTGGATTTTCAAGTAGAATTGGTGGTGGTTTAGGGTATAAAATTCCAGACATTTTTACAGAGGAAGCAGAATATATCAACTTTGAAAATGTTCTTGCTATAGATAAATCTACAGCAGGTGCAGAACGTTCTTATGGTATTAATTTCGATTTAAATTACCAAACACATTTATCTGATGAGATAGGGTTCTCTTTAAATCAACTTTTTTATGTAACTGCAATAAATGATGCACTACTTCTAAATTCAACTAATAATGGTTTGTTTCAATTTGAAAATGCACCTGATGAAATCTTTAGTAAAGGAGCAGAAACTAATATCAAATTTACTTATAAGGACTTTAGATGGTTTTTAAACTATGCGCTTATTGATACCAAACTAAATTATTTAGCTGGTAATCCACAAAAACCATTAACTGCAAAACATAATGGGGGTAGTGTATTAATGTATGAATCTGATAAGTGGCGAATAGGCTATGAAACCTATTACACAGGAGAACAATTCTTGTCAAATGGTACAAAAACAACAGATTTTGTTACTATGGGTTTATTATTAATGCGTAATTTTAAATTGGGTAGTGTGTTTATGAATTTTGAAAACTTTACAGATAGAAGACAAAGTAGATTTTCGCCATTGGTTCTACCACCGTATGAAAACCCTATATTTCCAGAGATTTATGCGCCTACAGATGGTTTTATTTTTAGTGTAGGTCTTATTATTAAACCTTTTGGTAACGAAGACCACGATTAATTATGGAAACAATAGAACAATTATTAGAGTCAAAAGATATTCGTGTTACAGCAATGCGTTTGTTGATTTACAAGTTTCTTGCAGAAAAAAAGGTAGCAGTAACTCTGAGTGATATTGAAAATGCTTTTGGAAAGGCAGATAGAACGACACTTTATAGAACTATTAAAACCTTTGAGGAAAAAGTAATAGTACATCAAATAGATGATGGTACAGGTATTACCAAATATGCATTATGCGAACAAGGTTGTAGTTGTGATATAAAAACCGATTTACACTTACATTTTCATTGTAACAATTGCAATGAAACCATTTGCTTAACAGACCATAAAATACCTCAAATAAAAGTACCTGATGGCTTTATTTCGGAAAATGTAAACTTGGTTGTAAAAGGAATATGTGATAAGTGTAGTGGGTAACATAATGCACTTCCATTGCACTTACTATTAAATTATTTTTATCCAAAATTAATGGATATGACGTTTAATACTAAAATACCTAAACATCTTAAAAAGGCTTATAACGAAGAATTAAAACAATACAGTTTATGTTTAGAAAATAAACAGTATAGTAATGCTTGGTATCATTTAGAGCGCAGTCATATAATAGGGCAATCTTACCCTATAGAACATACCTATTCACATTGGCTAATGCTAAAATTTGGATTGAGACAAAAAGATATTAAAGAAGTATTCGGTCAAATTATAAGGTTAATTGCTGGTGGTTGGAAATCATTTATAAATCACGTTCCTCTTGGAAATACTGGTGGTGCAAATGTACCACCATTAATGCGTATGCCTATTCCAAGTGATATTAAATCATTGATGTAATATCAAAATGGTATTGCGTAAGACTTTTAATAAGACTTATTAATAGAATAATAAAATGAAAAATAAATTAGCGGTTACAAGTATCCTAACAGCAATCACAGCTTCATTGTGTTGTATCACACCTATTTTGGCATTAATTGTAGGAACAAGTGGTGTAGCTTCAACATTTTCTTGGATTGAACCGTTTAGACCATACTTAATAGGGCTAACCATATTAGTCATTCTCTTTGCTTGGTATCAAAAACTAAAACCTCAAAAAGAAATTGACTGCGAATGTGAGACAGACGAAAAGCCAAAGTTTATGCAATCAAAAACTTTTTTAGGGATTGTAACTGTATTTGCAATTGTAACATTGGCTTTCCCATATTATTCAGGAATTTTCTACCCAAACACAGAAAAGCAAATAATCGTAGTTGACAAATCAGACATTAAAACGACTGAATTTAAAATAAGTGGAATGACTTGTGCGAGTTGCGAAGAAAACGTAAATCACGAAGTAAATAAGCTCAACGGAATTGTAAACTCAAAAGCGTCTTACGAAAATGGAAATGCAATCGTAGAATTTGACAAAACCAAAACCAACGAAACAGAAATCGAGAAAGCAATTAACTCAACAGGTTATAAAGTAACCGACAAAAAATAAAATTAATGGAAATTCAATTAAAATCAGAAATTACTTGTCCTAATTGCGGATATAAAAAAATTGAAGAAATGCCAACAAACGCTTGTCAGTTTTTCTACGAATGCAAGAATTGTAAATCGGTTTTGAAACCAAATGAAGGAGATTGTTGTGTGTATTGCTCTTACGGTACAGTTTCTTGCCCACCAATTCAACAAAACAAGGAATGTTGTTAATCTTTGTATTGTAATAAATTGAGGAAGTAATAAAAAGCAGGAAAGTTTTAAAAAGATAATTGAATAATTACAATTAACTATTTTGGTAATTTTTATGAAAAATAGTATTGATACTTATCCATTTTACTTGCAATAGAAGGAAAGGACATTGGTTTAGATTCAAGTTTTATATGTATGTCTTTTAAATCCAGTAAGACTTGATTAAGATAATATAGGTCATGTTCATTTTTGTCAAGAGGTTTTCTACATTTTTCTAACTCTTCAATAAGTTGTTTACACACATCTGGAGAATTATTTTGAGCAATAGCATTAATTGATTCAACAATAAACCTTATTGGGTTGCTATACTCATCAAATTTAAACTCATTATTTTCATAATAAGTTTTAATTAATTCAATGATATATGGGATTGATTTTGGGTTGTTATGCTTAGGAAAGTCCTCTGTACGTAAACTATTTTTAGTTCTTCGTGTATATATCTTTTGCTCTTTAATCCAATTATTAAAATATAGGAATGCCTTTTCATAATTAGATTTAATAAGGTATTTAATAGTGATTAATTCTTTTAAGTGTTCATCATTTGCATTATAGTAATACAGTATTTTATCAATAATGAAATCACTTTGGTTATTTTCAATTAGAATATCGAAAATTGACCATACTATATCACCTGTAATCTCTACTTGCATATTTTTGTTTGCAATTTTTTTAAGTAAATCTACAGAAGGGTTAATTTGATAATATTTCTTTAAGATTTCTTTTCTAAAGTAATGGTTTTGATTGTTATCTAATAAGTAGTCTTCTATTTTAGGATAAGCCTTTCTTAAACGGTTATCAATAGCATAGATAAAGTGATTTTTTCTTATTTGCTCAACAGTAATGCCTTTTTCAATGTTTCGAATTATCCTGTCATCAACTGTAGATTTATCTAATATTTTACATATATAGCCAATACCATGATGCTGTCCGTTAAAATTCATTGTACCATCAACCTCCAATAATTCTAAAAGGATTTCATCAGGATACTTTAAATTAAGTAGATTTCTAAAATACCAAAGAAAATCACATTCCTCTTTATCTAATAAAGATTCTGATTCAAGATTTATAGATTTAATCGATTCTTGGCACCAGTTATTGATAAAATCATATTGCTCTTTTGTAATCTCTATGGGCTTGTTTAGTCTGTTGTTACGCTTAGAATGTATTTCTTCTTTAATTTTCTTTATTAGGTATAATTCGCGGTTGACTAATTTAAGAACATCATCACAAGTAACATATTTGGAATTAGAATGACGTAATGTCTCATGAACAATATTAATGACTAATTGTGGAATGGACTTTTGTAATTCAAGACTCTCCCAATATATTTTCTCAAATTCATGAAGACTCTCCCAACTTGTTTTTTCTGATTGTAGATTAGTGAATAAAACTTTTACTAATTCTATTAATTTGTTTTTACTAAATAATAAATCAAAATTTAAACTTTCTTTAACCTCATGAAATTGCTGCCATTCACTTCTCTTTTTTTGTTCTAAAATATCTCCTTTAAAATCATAGTTTGTATCCTTCAAAATAAGACTTTGAAATTCTATTGCTAATTCGAAATTTCGCCAACTCAAGTTATTTCTGAAATGCAGTACAGCTATATCTTTAATGTTACTTTTCTTGTATTCTTCCGCTAAAAATACAATACACTTATCAGTAGCTATGTGCGACATAAACCGCATTCCAATCTTATTTCTAACAACATAGAATTTTAAAAAGGCTTCATGTTGAGTATTTGTGATTTTGAAAAACTCAGAAAAATCTTTTTCAAAATCAAAAAGATATAACCTTTTTTCAATGCCTCTGTAAATAAAATTCACAACCTTATCTAAAATATTAGCTTCTTTAGAATACATAGTAGAAAGCCTTTGAATAGATTCTGTGATTTCGCTTTCGTTAAGATGATAATTATCTTTTCTAACTAATAGGAAATCTAAAGCAAATAAAAATGAGTCAATATCTCTAAACTGTAAAAGAACATTCTTTAAATTTTGTCTTTCATTAGATGCTATGTTCCTATCTTCTTTATGCTTTCTTTTTTTATTTCCAGATATTTTTTGAGCTATATTTTTTATGAAACTTATGTGCTTGTTAGGGTCAACAGATTTTTCGTTTAAGAACAATTCTTTTTGAAAACATTCTAATATGGAAGTGAAAATTCTATGATAATCATTTTCTTGAATCTTAGATAATAGCTTTGTGAAAAACTCTTCATCTAAATGATATTCTAATCGTTTTACAAACCTTAATAAATCTGATTTAGCATCTAAATCGAAATCATCATTAGAATCGTCCAAATAATTTAATATTAATGACTTTATCTCTTCTTCTTTTTCTCTTAAATTCATGTGAGTCAATAAATCAAAAGCTGATATTCTTGTTCTTCTATGATTTGTTGTGTCATTTATTTCAGAGATTAAAAAATCGATATTTTTAACGTCGTCTCCAAACTTGGCAATTTTTATTGTTTCACTATCATTAGTCCTTATCCACAAAGTGTTAACCTTACACCTTTTAATAAAATAATCTTGAAAAACATCTGATCTTATATCTTTAGATATTCTGTCTGAATCAGATTTAAATAGAACTTCTGAATCGTATTTTTTAAGCCATTCCGTTAAATTTATATAAGTTTCATCAGTTGATTCTAAATCATTAATCAAATAGGATATTGAATTTAACCATGAAGGGTGTGTTTTATTATTATCAGAATTAAGACTAATAAAGCTAATAATTTCATCAAATGGAAGCTTCATCAAGGCTTTTGAGACAAAATACTCTTGAAGGTTTTTATGCTCAAATTGCCATTTATCTGCGTTGTAAACTTTTTCAATAAAACAAGAATTGATTAGTTCTGCCTTATGATTTGGAATTAACATTGTTAGTTCGGAATCTTCAATCACTCTTGATTGCATTGCCTCTATGGTTAATGCAGTTTTTTTACATGCAGAAAATATTATAGACTTGTCATATTCTTTATTCTGAAATTTTCTAACTCTATCTTCCTCTAATCTTTTATCAACGTATTTTTCAATTAGGTCAGTTTTGTTTTTTGGTAAACTGGAGTTTTCCGAATAGTATTCTCCGAAAAGGTTTAAATAAAAAGGGTTTTCTAAAAACTCTCTTTGGTCTTCATTAACATGTAAGCCTAAAATTACTTTACGTGGAAATTTGAATGCTGACTGTAAATGATTTATTGCGCTTTGATAGCTTATACTGTCAAGAAAAAAGCATTCAAATTTTGGTATTCCTTTTACAATATTTTCATAAATGTTGGTTCTACAACTAAGAACAAAATAAATATTCTTAAATTCATCTTTGTTATTAGAAATGAAGTTTTGGAGTTTAGCCTTAAACTCATTTATATAGGATATTTCATCCAAGCCATCCAAAATAATCAAAAGGTTAGGTATCTTATCCCAATCTTTTGGAAGAAAATCACTTATTTTACTATCAACTGTAAAACTGTTTATTACTCTGTAAAAAGGAATGGTATTCGTTTCTTCTCTATTCTTCCAAAAATATTGTGCCAGTTCAGCTAATTCTACAGATTTACCTAAACCTGGATTGCCTAACAATGCTAACCCATCATTTTTTGAGTTTGAAATATTGTCCTTAACTATTGAGATTAGATTATCTGAATCATCTTCTTCATGATATAAATATCTATGAGACTTCTTAGCTTTTTTTTCCTTAATTAGATTTCGTGGAATATAATTTGAACATTTTTTGGCGTTCGAAATAAATTTTTCTTTATCCTCTTCGCTAACTATGACTTTCCTAAAATTTCCTCTTGAAAGAATGATGCTTTTAAACTTTTCAATTTCCTCATTCTCATTTATTTTGAGACTACATTCATGTTTGTAAATTTCTTTGTAGATGTTTTTATTTAGAGCGAATAAGTTTTCTACTCCATTTGACTGTTCCAAAAGCCTTATTGTAAATGGAAATTTATCTAATATTGGTTCGGACTTTTCAGCATTTCTATTATTTCCAAAATTGGCTCTTGGACTGATAAATATTGCCAAATCGTTTTTTTTGAGCGTATAATTTGATTCTAAGTCATGAGCTTTGGCGTAAATTGCCCCAAACTTTAAATCTGTTGAATAGTCCTTACATTCAATATAAATTGATTTTTCAATTAAATTTTCACTGATAATAAATTGAACATCAAAGCCATCTTGTGTCCCATTAAATTGGATACGCTCTTTATGAACTATATAGCCTAACTTGTTGAATAAGTAAGAGAAGAACTCTTTGGTTAATTTTTCAAAATTTTTACCATCATTTTTCATTGTTTTATAGAACAATTATTCGTCTTTAAACATAGCATTTAATATAAGACCAAGACCTAATCCAATAATACCTCCTATTATAGCTGTACCAATATTTTTCTCTTTTTGCTTGTCTTTTCTTGCCAGTGCAAATTCTTCCCAATTATTAAAACCTGCTCTATTTAAAAAAGTATAGATATAATCTTTGGTTAAGCCAGAGTTTAATAATATAAATTCATATTTTTTATAATCATCTAAAGTGGCAGTATTTGCCTCAATCTTATTAGACAATAATTCTAATTCGCTAATTTGAATATTACTCATTATCTAAAAGGTTATTATTAATATTATTTTGATTGTTGGAATTTAATCTTCTAACGACATCTATAGCAGTGTTGAATGAAGATATTTTAATTTCGTATTCTCTTAACCTATCCTCAAGTTTAGATATTCGCTCTTTATGGTCTTTTACATGATGATTTAAACCAATATTTTCTTTTTCTAATTTATTGGTTAGACTCGATATAGGAGTAACCTCTTTTGTAATTACTTCCTGTAAATACTTTTTACTTATCCAAATGAAAGGGTTTAAGTTCATAAATAATTTTAATTATTAACTTCATTATTTTATTAAGTGGTACGAAACAATAAAATTAAAAGAATAAATGAAATTTGAAAGAATTAACTTTAAAATAGCATCGAATTTAACGGCTATTATTTAAATTGGAATAGTTCAGAAACATCAACATTGAGAGCTTTAGAAAGGCTTAAAAGCGTAGTGGTAGTTGGGTTAGTTCTTCCTGATTCTATTCTTCTTAAAGAGCCATCGTCCATATCAAGCAAATCTGAAAGTTCTTTTTGTTTGATTCCTTTTTCTTCACGAATTGCTACGATACGCTTACCTAACTTTTTTATATAACTTTTTTCTTCTTTTGTAAGTGACATTATCAACCTGAATGATGTCACAAATTATAGGTTTGACAGTATTAACAAGAGGGCGTATACGCCCTGTATTAAATATTATTTATATATTTGAATTTAAGCTTACGGTTATCTCTAAGATTAATTGTTGCTTGAACAATATAAAAACCTCAAAACCTACCAATGAAAAAAAATCTAATATTATTAATAATAGTAATTACTATAATTTTTAGCTGTTCATCTACGTCCGTTGATAATACAGATTCAAATAATGATTCTACTTTAAACCCACCAGAATGGATAAGAGGTGTATGGTTAACAAGTACTTGGATAGATGCAGGATATGAATTTTCTACTGATGACTTTTGTTTTATTGAATTATGTGATAAATCTTGTATAGGAGATGAAGCAGGAAGCTTTGATGTCAGCTATGAAGAAGAAATAACCGAAAGTTATTACTCTTTTGCCGTAATTAGGTCAAATTCGGATAATACGTCGGCAACAAGAACAAAATATGAGTTTGAAAAGATTTCAGATACAGAAATCAAAAGGGGAAACCAAAGTGCTATTCATACTAAACAGCAAGATGATTGGGTAAATTGTAGCCTATTTGATGAAAACACTGTTTATCCTCTGAACAACGAAGATGCTTTTTTCGTTATTAGTGTTCCTAATGCACCTGCCCGTGCAAGAGTTACATTAGAAATACATTTCAAAGACGGTTCAATGGAAAAAAGCGAATCAAACCCAAACTCATATATCCAAAAGGCAATTAGGATAGACAAAGAAGCAACAAAAGCTGTATTGACTGTTAAAGATTTAGACAATTTGAGTGGTATCGATTATACCGTAATAGGTAGATTATATAATTCTGATTACAGTAACCAGTACTTCGTTATATACGAAGAAGATATAAGAGGTGTAGTTAAAACGATTTTCTTTGAGTAATTAATTAATGTGATATTGATAAAAGTGTATTTATGGCATTTGTATATATTGGAATAGCAGTAGTTGTATTTATAATAATATTTAATATTTCTGATAAGGCAGTTAACAAAACTAATCCAAAGCCTCAAATAAACAGGGTAACAATGGATAGTATTGAAAATGTTATGAATAAACAGCAAAAGGCAATGAACGATTTGCAAAAACTTACAGAAGATAGGTTATATAGAACATTAACATTAGGGTTAGATAAAGCATCAGAAGAAATCAGGGAAAACCCAGACTATCTTAAAAGATATATGGAAGTATTGATAGAAAATCAAACTAAAGAAATATCTAAAACCGTTTATAAAACTTCTGCACCTAATTCACTATTGAGTGATGAGCAAATAAAATATTCTCTAAACGAAGCTGCTAAAAAAGTTCTTAATCACGCTAATAAATTAAACTCCCTATAGAAAATGGACTCAATATTTCAGTTTTGTGTTGACATATTAAGAGAAACAGCTAAAATTATAGGTGTTTCATACGAAGCAATTAATGTTTGGATATTTGTAATTATTCATCCTTTAATAACTACATACTTGTTTTATCAATACAAAAAATACAAAAGGCTTTTCAATGAAGTTAAAATCTCATAAGGAATTAGTTTCAAGTTACGCAAGAGCGTTTAACCACTTAAATTCAAATTATATAGTGATTATTTAGCTGATGGCTTTCAATATACTTCTCAATGGGTTTTTAGTGAGATTGAGAATAAAAAAAACTATTTGGAGTATTTTGAACAAAAATTAAAGCAATTTTTAAATTCCGATATAAAAATAATAGCAAGATTAGGTCTATATCGTAATAACTATTGTATTGTGCTATATCAAATAGACCTTAGCAAAAGAAATCAAACTAAAATAGTAACACTACTAATTGAATCTCAAAAAGGGAAAATAAAAAGGGCAGATATGTGTATGATTCCGAGTATTAGTCAAATAAATTTGTTAGAAGAAATACCAAGTTAGTATATGCCACTCTTATTGAAAAAAAGGAATATTTTTTCGCATTAAACTTGACAATACTATTGTCATAAATATTATTATCAGAAATATATTAATAACTCACTTAAACACTTCATTTTAATTTTAAAAAACCACTTTTTGGGTAATAATTATGTCCTTTTGCGAGCATGTACCTAAAAAGCATAGATTTAGCCAGTTTTTATCACTAAATTTCTAACTGACATTGAATAACTTTAAATTTTGAACACCTTAAAATTTTGCTATAAAAATGCTTAAAATCCTTGATATAGTTGAATTTTTGTTGATTTAACAAATTTGATTTATAAATTACCTTGTATGGTTTTTTGTAGGTCTTTAATAATCATCTAAAAAACGTCTTTTTAGGCAAAAACACCTTGATAACCCCCATTTTGCCCAAAATGCCATTTTTTGCCCAAAATCCACGTTCAGAACAAAATAACTTTAATTTTTTAAATCGGATAATTTCCGAACTTTCAATTCTTCGAAACGCTTACTATATATGAGATTACAGAAGTTCTAATTATTTTATTTTCTTTATTTTTTAAAATCTCTTTGTATGGTTTTTTGTAGGTTTATGTCGATTTGTAAAAATTGCATATTTGCCCCTGTCTGTACCGATAACCCCCCATACAAAACTCTGGTATTAAATCTTTTGGAATACCCCCTGCATATCCAAATTCAACATTTTAAAACAGCTCGAATTTTGGAATGTTTTCCATAATAAAAATCTTAATAAATAAGAATGTTATCATAAAACAATTAACGTGCTATTTTTAGATTATAGCCTAATTGCAATACAGGCAAAAAATAATACTTCACAAAAAAAAAGACATAAAAATATACTAAATATACCTACCCTAAAATTAGTACATTAATTAGGTTTTTTGTATATTTATTATAAATAAAAAAAGCCTTGAAGTATTACGAGTACTACAAGGCATATCAAAAAATGTTTAACGCTAATTAAAATTTAATGACATGACAAATGTACAAATTTATGTTGGTACTTATGCCAAGTACAACAATGGAAGCATTTACGGAAAATGGTTCAAATTAAAAGATTATTCTGATTATCTGGAACTGCAAAAAGCAATTAAAGAATATCATAAGGACGAGGAAGACCCAGAGTTTATGATTCAAGATTACGAATGTTCTGAAATAATAGAAAGTTTAGGGTTAATTAGTG
Organism: Seonamhaeicola sp. ML3; assembly: GCF_023273855.1. Lineage (NCBI taxonomy): Bacteria > Pseudomonadati > Bacteroidota > Flavobacteriia > Flavobacteriales > Flavobacteriaceae > Seonamhaeicola > Seonamhaeicola sp. ML3. The sequence goes on from NZ_CP096884.1 coordinate 478,990, forward strand.
AGTGCCATATTTCTAAAGAAATATATGAAATCATTGAAGAAATTGAAGATTGTTGTTATGAAGAAGAAATAGTTGAAGCTTATATTCATTGCTTTGGAGGCGCAAATAATATTCAAGAAATTTTAGATAATGTTAATGAATCTTATTGTGGAGAGTTTTTAAGCGATGTTCAATTCACAGAGCTTCTTTTAGAAGAAATGGGGGATTTGAAACCTGAATTACCTTCTTATATTCATATAGATTGGGAAAGAACAGCTTCGGATATTATGATGGACTATGCTAATCATAATAACCATTATTTTAGATTAATGTAAAATATTAAGCCCTCTAAATGGGGGCTTTATTCAACTTATAGAAAATGAAAACAAGATACATAAGAGTAAGTACTGGAAATCAAAAAACGGAAAGGCAACTTGTGAAAAAGCATCCAAACGAAGTTTTATACATTGATGTTATTAGTGGAGCTATACCGTTTAGAGAAAGACCTAAAGGAAAAGAAATATTAAAAGAAATTGAAAAAGGCAATATTGATTACATTTCTGTACATAGTATTGATAGGCTCGGTAGGAGCTTATATGATATACTTTCTACTTTAGAAATATTAAATAAAAATAAAATTACACTCAAAGTAGATAATTTAGGCATAGAAAGTTTAGTTGACAATAAACCTAACCATGCATTTAAATTAATTATTTCTGTTATGGCTAACATTGCAGAAATGGAAAGAGAATCTCTCTTGGAAAGGCAAAGAGAAGGTATCGCTATTGCTAAAGCTAAAGGTGTTTATAAAGGTAGAATAAAAGGATCTGCCGAATCTGACAAACAAGTACTACACAAGTATAAAAACGTTGTTAAACAGCTTAAAAATGGGCAGTCTTTGAGAAATACAGCGAAGCTATGCGACGTTTCCTTAGGAACAGTACAAAAGGTAAAGTCTATTATGAAAAATCAAAGTATAATAACTTAAAATTTATAAGATTATTATGCAGCTTTTAAATTATCCTTTTCATTACTGTGATTCTGAAGAATAGATGTCCATCGCCTCTTAATCGTACTTAGGCTTAAAGGAACTTTCTTTTCCAATTCCTCTTGGGTCATTCCGTCCCTGTAGGCATTAATAAGTAATTGAAGATTTTTATTTAAAATCGTTTTACCTCCATCTTTATTAGTCAAATCCGATTTCTGATATGGAGTCAAATCATAATCTGGATTCCACAGAATTGGTAAGCACTTTACACGCCCTTTAAAAACTGAAGGTTTTTCGATTATCTTATCTATAATATCTTCAATTTTTTTAAATGATTCAAGTCGCTCTTCTGTTAGCTTGAAAACATGATGAATAGGGGTATAATGATAGTAAATTTCGTTCGCTAATGCTACTAAGCAATCTTTTTTTGCTTTAGTACATATATGATAGCCATTTAGAATCCCGTTCAAAACCCTGTAAAACCGATTTAAGGATTTTAGTCTTTTTTCTGGAAGTAATACTTGCATAAACTCAAATTGCCCTCTTAAAAATGGTTCTCCATTAAAATATTGGTTTGCTATAACTATATGCTCGTTAGAAGTGAGGACATTAAAGAATGGTTTATGATATGTTTTTATATCATTAGGCTCTACATAAGTTATTTTTATGCCAGATAAGGGTGTGCCTTTGGTAAATAGTTCATTTAATTCTTCTAAACTATTGCGTTTTGTGAGTGTTATTTTACTTTCCATATTCCTTTTGACCTTCCGTTAATTCATTGCGTAAAATTATTTTAATTTGACTTTTCTGGCAATTATGTCACAAAAAGACAAAGTTTCCCTACTAAATCAGTAGGGATTAGGGTTTAACCTGTCTTTATATTATTATATATATACTGCGTGACACCTTTCTATTTAGAAAATTTGCAATACAAACCATTCATTAAAAGACACTTAGAGACTAACCTTCGGTTGTGTAGTAAAAAAGTAGGATAAATCATAGGTGTAATCCAGAAGTGCCACGGCACCAAGAACTACCACCTACAGATATTTTTAATAGAGGAATTTGTGCCATCTAATCTTTCTAAGATTTTTGTATTAATAAGTATTAGTACGAAATGGCACGTGGGGAGCTATATCTTTTATATCCTTTCTCCTATTAAATAGATTTACCAAAAATTGATAGGTTTAACTAAGTGGGCGCAAAATATTTAGTTTTTTTAATTAAATTAAGAATAGAGACTAAACCGCCCATAAACTAAACCTATCAAATCAGGCTTATTAGAATTGAGCAAGTCAATTAAACTTTTGTTTAAGCCCCACCAAAGCCCAGTAAAATTGAAATGATTAAAAAAAATATTTAGAACAATAAATTAATTGCCAACAAAAAGTTTTACTGCAGGTATGAGTGCCGAAAGTGGTGTAAAAACATTTAGGGACCATGATGGACTTTGGGAAGGCCATGATGTTATGCAAGTAGCTTCGCCCCAAGGATTTGCAAACGACCCCGAACTGGTTTTTGATTTTTATAACCAAAGACGCCGACAACTCTTTGAAGTTGAACCAAACAGTGCACATTACGACTTGGCTAATTTGGAATCTAATTACAACGTTTCTATAATAACCCAAAATGTGGACGATTTGCATGAAAGGGCCGGAAGCACGAATATATTGCACCTTCATGGGGAACTATTAAAAGTTAGAAGTACTCATGATGACACCAACATTAAAGTATGGAAAACCGATTTAGTTTTGGGGGACTATTGTGAAAAAGGACATCAATTACGCCCCCATATTGTTTGGTTTGGAGAAGATGTCCCGCTCATCAGTAAAGCTGTGGAAATATGCGCTTCTGCCGATGTATTATTCATTATTGGAACTTCAATGCAGGTGTATCCAGCTGCTGGATTAATGCATTATATCCCCGAAAAGACGCTTGTTTTTTATATAGACCCCAACCCTGCTCTATCTGGAAAGGAAAACATTACCGTTATTGCAGAACCTGCTACGATAGGTGTAAGACAAGCCATTACACTATTAAATGCACTAGATTAAATCCCTGTGTATTCACTCAATGCTTTTCCAAGACCAGTTTGTAAGGTATAGTCGAAACTTGAAATTTCAGAATCTATTTTACCTAAAATACGCTCTATTTGCTTGTATGTTTTTTTCAATGATTTATAATAGTTTAACCAACTCATATTAGATGCATCTAAATTATAGAGTTTACACCAAGCTAGGTAATCATCGCTTTCTATATACTCTTCCAGAGCTACAAGAGTTAAGTAAAAATTTATAAGGGGATTTTGTTCGCTAAAATGATTGAATTCATCATCAATAAGAATATCCCAACAGTCATCGTTAATTGTGTACCGTACCCAAAAAACATGGTTGTTGCTATCTAAACTTTTAGTCTTTCTTACATCTATTTTAAAGTCAATTAAATATTGCTTTAATCGTTCTATTTCAGGATGTGATCTCAATAATTTATTGTTTTAGCCGCCCAATTTTTCGATTGCCATTACCTGTTTTAATACCCACGTTTATATCTCCCAGTTCCTTTCTTGCCTTTTCAACTTCTAACATTAACTCCTCAACCTTTTCTGGATAATGTTCATATACATTGTACTGTTCGCCAGGATCACGCATCATGTTGTACAACTCTGGAGTTTCTATGGTCATTTTAATACGCTTTCCTGCATGGCCGTCGTTTCCAGGTTTTGCGTTATATGATTTCCAAGAATGCGGCAGAACTAATTTCCAGTTACCTTTTCTAAGTCCATTTAAATTATTCTTACCAAAATAGTACCATATGGTTTTCCTAGGATTTGTATTAAAATCTCCTTTAAAAAGAGAAGTAATGTCCACTCCGTCTATTTTGTTATCAGACAATTTACCTTCCGTTATTGATGCTAATGTTGGCAGTAAATCTATAGCGCAGGCTAAGTGATTGCATACAACACCTTCCGGTATATTATTAGGCCAATTGATTATAAAAGGAACTCTTTGACCGCCTTCCCAACTAGTGGTCTTTCCCTCTCTAAGTCCTCCAGAGGACCCCGCATGATTGCCAAAATTAAGCCATGGCCCATTATCTGTTGTAAAAATCACAATGGTATTATCAGTAATGCCATTTTTTTCTAACGCTTTGTTAATTTCTCCTACCGACCAATCAATTTCCATCATAACATCGCCATAAAACCCTTGTTCACTTTTTCCTCTAAATTTATCTGAAACCCCCAGCGGAATATGCCCCATGGTATGTGGCAGGTAAACAAAAAATGGCTTCTCAGCATTTCTATTTATAAAGTCAACTGCTTTTTCAGTATAAAGTGTAGTAAGCTTATCCTGATCTTTCATACTGGAAATGGTATCTATAACCATGTTACCTTCTATTAAAGGAAGCGGTGGCATTTTTCCTCTACCCTTATCTTCGGGAAGTTCGTGCCCATCTATATTACTATGGGGCCACATATCATTAGAATATGGCAGCCCGACATATTCATCAAAACCATGTTGTAATGGTAAAAACTCTTCTTGCCAACCTAAGTGCCACTTGCCAAAACATGCCGTGGCGTAATCTTGTTCTTTGAACATTTCGGCAATTGTCCATTCATCTGAGTTTAAACCAACATTATGATGAGGGAATAAAGCACCAGAAAAGCCAATTCTATTTGGGTAGCAACCTGTTAATAAACCAGCTCTGGATGCCGAACAAACGGGCTGAGCAGCATAAAAATTGGTAAACGTCATGCCATTGGCAGCCATTTGATCAAGATTGGGCGTTTCAAACCCGGTGGCTCCATAACAACCTAAATCTCCATACCCCATATCATCTATAAAGATGAGAACGACATTGGGCTTACCATTCTTTTTTTGTTTGTTGCTGTCTTTATTAGAGCTACATGAAAAAAAGACAGCAACTATTATCACCAAGATAATTATTTGCTTGAGCCTTTTAGCAAATTGCATAGATGCTTCGATTAGTTTTTAATAATCCTAAAAGTAAGATTTATTCTTGAATCAATTGGTCTTTTCGTTTTTGGTATTTTGTGTTTCCAAAAATGTTGTGTAGTGCCTTTCATCAACAAATAGCTACCATGTTCTAACAGTATATCGGTTCTCTTAAGATCTTTTCTTGATACATGCTTAAGTTGAAAGGGACGGGTCTCTCCAAACGAAACGGAAGCAATAACAGGATTTTCACCGAGTTCTTTCTCGTTATCCTGGTGCCAGTCATTACTATCCATACCGCCTCTGTAATAATTAAGCAAGCAAGTGTTAAAAGATATACCAGACACCTCCTCGATACGTTCTTTAATAAAAGTTAACTCTTTAGTCCATTGATGAGGTCGCATTGTTATTCCAGAATATTTATATGTTTTATTGCCATCACCGTATAAAGCTGTGAGCCTGGGGACATCATAAATCTTTCCAAAAAACTTAATTTGATCTTGTTGCCAAATAATATCTGATTTTAAAGTTTGGAATAATTTATCTGCAACATCTTTAGTGAAAAAATCATTGTGCAGTTCTATATCGGCATCAGGCAAACGGAATATTTCCTTTTTCATTAAATATAACTTTAGACCACGATACTGAAATTATATATACTAATATGATATTTTGAATTTGTTGATACACCTAACATCATTGGGGTTACTAACATTTACAACTTCAACATTATTGAAAGTAGCTCTTAAGGAAAGTACCATGCCACTATCGGAGTCCAATTCAAGTCTTTCAACAACTAAACTGCCTGTATTATTATCAGTACTAAAATACTCGGTAGTACCAACCCTATAAAACACATAGGCCGAGCCAACTGTGGCACTGGCATCATCAATAGTATAATTTTCTTTTTCGAGATTATCAAGATCAATAAAGATGTTAAAACCTAAATCTGTACTTTCGTCTATAGTACTATGACCACCCGCTTGTACTGTAGGTTTAGCAAATCCAGCATCGGCCCTGTATGCATAAACATTATTATCTAAATCTTCAAAATTGATATTTGTGGAGCAACTCGTATTATTAGATATTGAAGCCTCTAATGAAGCCCCAATTATTATCGCCATGGGGTTGGATGGTTCGGAGCTACAGCTAATCAATAGTCCTGAAAACAGACTAATAAAACCGAGCCTAAAAAACACTTTCATGATATAATATTTTGATTAACAACATCTTAAATATACTAAAATTTAATAAGAGGCTTTGTAAAATAATGGCACTACCTTACTAAGCTAAAATGTCCCTTAAACGTTCTTGAATTCCCAGAGGCATCTACAAGGTTTACAACAAACCAATAATCTGATGCCGCTAATGTTTGCCCATTAAAAGTTCCGTCCCATCCGGCTTCTCCTGGATTTATTTGTTTTAAAAATTTACCATACCTATCGTATATTCTAATGGTTGACAAAGCTTCGTATTCAGGACCAAGACCTATTATATTCCATGTATCATGCTGTAAATCGCCATTTGGAGTAAAAAACTTTGGAAAACCTAAAACGAATACTTCTAACTCAGTTATTCCACATCCGTTTTTATCCCTAACATAAAGTTTATGATTGCCTGACTGGACACCCTCAAAAACCGACTGTTCTTGGTAGGGCCCGAATTCATTGTCCAAGGCAAATTCATAATCACCAATTCCAAGGTTAGAAACATCTATGGTAATGGTATTGTTATTGGACAAATCAACCACAGTGATGTCATCCAAAGTAATGGTAGAAACACCAGAGGTTAACAGTTCATAAAAAACCGGTGCAGATTCACAGTTTTCCAGAGATGTTGCAGTGGCACTATACACACCTTCAGCATCTACGAAAACTGTGCTTGAACTACCAATAATATTACCGTTTGTATCCTGCCATTCGAAGGTAAGACCACTATCGCTTGGATTTACAATTGAAAGCACAACCGGAGAACCATCTATACAAAACACTTCAGACTGTTCTATTTCAAATTCTGGTATTGTATTTACAGTTAGCAAAACATTTGGACCAATACCAAAACAATCACCATTATCCATACTTTCTATCCGCACATAAATACTTTCAGAAAAAGGAGACTTATTTCTGTAATTTTCAGAATCAATGATTTCATTTTGTTCTAATTGCGCATCGGCAAGTGTATTGTAATAATGAACACTCAAATTTTGTCCCGATGGAAATTGCCCCATAAAACTAGCTGAAAGACTTGCTAAATTAAAACTACTAAATCCAGCAGAGGCACTATTCTCACAAGCATCAATGCTTAAAACAAAATCGCTGGATAATGCTGTGGTCGCTACTTCCAAATTAATTTGAGATACACTAAAACAGCCTGTATTAATATTTTCAACACGCCCATAAACGGTGTTTGAAGTGCCGTTACTGTAAGGAAAAGGTGTTAAGGCATTGTCTCCCTGCTCGGCATCTGTAATCGAACTATGGTAGGTAACTGTTATAGTATTGGAAGGCTCAGTAGTTGTAACATTATTCAATTCCTCTAAATTAAATACTGTAATCCCATCTGGTGTGCCATCTACATCACAGTTTTTAAACGTTACCACAGGCTCAACATTGGGTATTTGATTCACTACCACTTGAAACTCAACACGTTCACCTTCCGTACAACCATTTACTGATACTGAAGCAAAATAACTCGTTGTAGCTTGTATTACGGGTGTTATAAATATATTGCCCGTAAAAATAGGAGTGGATGCGTTTATACTATTGTACCACAAAATATCCCCATCACTAGGAATGGCTTCTAAAGTAACATTTTGTGGTCCGCATACTGTAGTAGTCTCAATTGGGCTTGTAATACTTGGAAAACTTATTTTAGTACTCGCAGAGATGTTTACTACAGGATCTCCTGGCATACCGCCATATTCCACAACATAGCCTCGTGGATGGAAATCTCCTGTAACATCAGGATCTCCCGCTAAGGGCAAATCGTTCCAACTACCTAAATTACCCACATTGGGGCTAGTTATGTGAGCATAGTTTTCGTCTCCACCATTAGGACTACAGCAATCGTTTGGTTCATTTACATTCCAATTCGCAAAGTTTGGTGAGGTTCCGTTTATACCACCATTCCAAAAAACAGTGCCTGCTTCTGGGCCTGTCACCCATTGCCAAACCCCTTCGGTTGCAGCATCGGTACCTCCAATCCATCCGGCACCTGCAGCCTGTTCTCCGGTTATTTGCGCTTCTTCTGGAGAAGTAACGGTAGCTAGATAGCCTTGCAAGCCAAAATATGTACTTGAAGCAGCTGCAGCTCTTGCCTGCGTCCATGTGATACCAAAATTTGGGATGTATTCATAAAAATGACCTGTTGATGGTAAAAAATTAGCATCGCCAATGGTAAAAGAAAATATCTTATCAACTCTTTCTGTGTTAGGGGTTGTAGTGTAAACCACATCTCTAACAGCCGCAATTAAATCTGCGTACAAGATTGTTGTGCTTGGAACAATACTAAAAAACGTAAGTTTCCCCTGTACCGGATCCCAAGTTCTGCCAATATTTGGATGGTTTCCTGTTAACAATAAGACATCTTCACCAAAAGTATAACCTTCAGAAATTTGAATAAAAAATGCCTCAATTCCTGTATCATCGGGATCTATTATATCAAAATCTGTAGCTATATTTATTGGGTTCCCTGAACAATAACTCTGATCTCCGGTCGCAATAATTTCTGGAGGCACATTAGTTTGCGCACAAATTAACCCAACAAAAAGCAGAAAAGGAAAAACAAATCTAAATTTAAAATCCCATATCATTAAAAATACAGCTTATTTTACTCGAATTAATAAATTTAGTCATTATTGCGCTAATTAGCTAAACCAAACTATTTATTCTTAGCCTCTATCCACTTACTCATAAACTTAGTACTTTGCAAAGAATGGTGAAACAACATTTGCCCAGTGAAATTATTCAACCTGCGTTCATATAGCTCGATAGAAATATCTAGAACGGTTTTAATGAAGACCTCTTGAAATGCTCTTTTGCTAAACCTTTCATTAATTACATCTAAGCCAAACTTTTGCTTTTCTTGCCAAAGTACTTTTGTGGTATAGAGCTCCACTGCTCTATCTGCAAACGCATGGGGATTATTTTCTATGAATCCATTTGGTTGATAGTTGCCATAAATACCCTCTGCCCCAATACTGGTTGTAACACAGGGCGTACAGTTCTTAATAGCATCGAAGATCTTACCTTTTAAACCCGCACCAAACTGCAGGGGCGCTAAACACACTCTTGATTTTTTTAGAACGGCACTGGCACTTTCTGCAAACCCATTAACTATAAAGCCTTCTTTAGAATTGTGTAACTGATTTACCTTGAGCGAAGCATAAGCACCATATATATGCATTTGTGAGTCTGGAATTTGCTGCCTAATTAATGGCCAAATGTTTTTCTTTAAGTGCAAGACTGCATCAAAATTAGGTTCATGTAAAAAATTCCCAATAGTAGTAAAGTAATTTCGTTCTTCGAAAGCTGGGAGTTCTGAATATGTATCAGAGGGTATATAATCAAACATGAAGGGCAAATAGAACAGCAAAGACTCATCAACCTTAAAATCCTCACTTAAAATATCCATCTCAGCTTCAGAGATTATTAAGGTTAAATCACATCTATATATACTGGCTATTTCTCTTTTAGCTGTATCGTTGAACAAGTATGATTTGTTAAAATCCGTATTATCCTTTAGAGCTTGATGCCGCCCTTTTCGTAAACAATGTAGGTCTTCGGTATCAAGAATCCTGAGTGCATCTGGACAGTGTTCTGCCACACGCCAACCAAACTGTTCCTCGGTCATAAACCTATCGAACATAACTACATTTGGATTCAGTGCTTTTATAAAATCATCAAAACTAGAACTATTAAGCTCAATGGAGACCTGAGTAACGCCTATATCTTTTAAATTAAATGCATTATTGGACCTAGAAGAGGTGCTCGCAAAAGTTATTTCATAATCGGCCAATTGAAACGTCTCTATTAACTGCATCATCCTACTACCTGCCGCAGAGCTTTTTGGTTCGGGCCAAACAAAACCAATAATCAATAATTTTCTACTCATAAAATTCAAAAAACATTTATTTTTATGTTTTAAAAGTAACAAATTCCTTTTGACTTCAAATCAACTTTACAACGAACTGAGCTATGTAAATCATTCTCGAGAAAAACGAACTTACTATGCAAATTTGGTAATTAACAATCCTCATTTAGTACCCAAACTATTAGAAATCTTATTTAAAGTTGATGATAAACTATCGCCTCGTGCGGCGTGGGTTTTCGAATTTATGTGCAGCAAGGATATCGAAACAGTTGCCCCATACCTAGACTATTTCACAGAAAACATACATAAAGTCCACATAGATTCTGCCGTAAGACCAGTAGCTAAAGTTTGTGAGCTTGTGGTTACTGCTTATTATGACAAAACCAAAAACATCATACAAAATACTTTAACCAATATTCATAAGGAACGTATCATTGAAACCTGTTTTGATTACCTTATAAACGACGAAAAAGTTGCCCCAAAAGCCTACAGCATGTCAACCTTATTCCTTTTGGGCAAAGAATACGATTGGGTATACCCAGAATTGATTACGATATTGGAACGAAATTTTCATTTACAAAGTGCCGCCTTTAAAGCCAGAGCTAAACACATCCTTAAAAAACTAAAAAAAGATAGAAAATGACACTAAAACTTCCTGCATGTAGCTTCTGTCTTCTATCTAAAAAACCTATCTTTGCAACTTCTTAAAAATCAAACATAACATGTCATTATCTGTATTAAATGCCATCTCTCCAATAGATGGTCGTTATAGAAGTAAAGCCAATGAACTAGCGCCTTTCTTTTCTGAAGAAGCCTTAATAAAATATCGTGTTTTAGTTGAAATAGAATACTTTATTGCGCTTTGTGAATTACCTCTACCTCAACTTACAGATGTAGACCATGCCATTTTTGAAGACCTTAGAGTTATTTACAAAGATTTTACAGCGGAAGATGCGCTAGCCATAAAAAAAATTGAAAGCGTAACTAACCACGATGTAAAAGCTGTAGAGTATTTTATTAAAGAAAGGTTTGACGCATTAGAATTATCACAATTCAAAGAATTCATTCATTTTGGATTGACCTCGCAAGACATTAACAACACGGCCATTCCATTAAGTATCAAGGAGGCCATGAACGATGTTTATGTCCCAGAATATTTTACGGTTTTAAATAAACTTAAAGAATTAGTCGAAGCCTGGAAAGATGTTCCTATGCTCGCAAGAACACACGGACAACCTGCTTCCCCTACTCGATTAGGTAAAGAGATTGCTGTTTTTGTAACCCGTTTAGAAGAACAATTCAATTTATTGAACGATATCCCTAGTGCTGCCAAATTTGGTGGTGCTACCGGAAACTTTAATGCTCACCATGTGGCTTATCCAGATATTGATTGGAAAGCTTTTGGAGATACTTTTGTACAAGAAAAATTGGGTTTACACCACTCGTTTCCAACAACACAGATAGAACACTATGACCATATGGCGGCACTGTTTGATTGTCTTAAACGCATCAACACGATATTAATTGATTTAGACCGCGACGTTTGGACTTATGTGTCTATGGATTACTTTAAACAAAAGATTAAAAAAGGTGAAGTTGGAAGTTCGGCTATGCCACATAAAGTAAATCCAATCGATTTTGAAAACAGCGAAGGAAACCTGGGTATTGCCAATGCCGTTTTTGAGCACTTATCTGCTAAATTACCAATCTCAAGATTACAACGCGATCTAACTGACAGTACAGTTTTACGTAATGTTGGCGTACCTTTTGGCCACACGATAATTGGGTTTAAAGCAACCTTGAAAGGGTTGAACAAATTACTTTTAAATGAAAGCAAGTTCGCTTTAGATTTAGAAAATAACTGGGCCGTTGTTGCAGAAGCCATTCAAACGATTTTACGCAGAGAAGGCTACCCTAATCCTTACGAAGCCTTAAAAGGCTTAACCAGAACCAATGAAACGATAAATCAAAGTTCTATTTCAAATTTTATTGATACCTTAGAGGTATCTGACACAATAAAAGCGGAATTAAAACGTATTACCCCTAGCAACTATACCGGGATTTAAAAAAATAAGATGCTAAGCGACAACCAATCATTATTACTTTGCGGCTTAATTGTAGTGGGCATTTTCGTCACAGGACTACTTGGAACACTAGACAACTTCTTGGTTCTCACTGTACTGACTATATTTTTCTTAGCCATTATCATCAACCTTGTTTCAACTAAAACGTTTGCTCCAAAAGAAGAAGAGATTGAAGTCGAAGTTGAGGAATAACTTCTAATCATATTTAAATTCAAAAAAAAAGAGTGCCCCTTAGACACTCTTAAATTATGTTTTTTGTGTATTCCTTTAGCTACTCAAAAAAATTCATGATATCCTGAATTTGACTTTGATCTAAATTGGCATTTCGAAGACTGTTTATCAGTACTCCTATTTTTTCTGGTTTCATATCATCTCCAAGCACACGAACAATTCCAAAGCCAAGGTCTTCAGCACTTCCAAAAATTACAACTTCATCGGCCGATTCGTCGTCACCAACATATTTAACCACAACTTTTCTTCCTCTATCACTAAATTCAATTAAATCTTGATATTCATCATTACTTAAAATGGTCTTCACTTTTTCTATTTCAGCATTGTAAACCTTCAGGTCTGAGTCTGAACTTCTATAACCAAGAAAATTCAATTTCTTCACAGAATTATAGGCCTCTTGCTGTTCTTCTGTAAACTTTGATTGATCGAGTTGCATTAAGGAGATTGGAATATCTTGAGCAATAAAGTCTTTGGTCTCTTGATGATCCACATAATAGCGTTGTAAGCTAACACCATCGCCGCAGCTTACAAAGAAAACTGCGGCAAGGGTATAAAGAATATATTTTACTGTTCGTTGCATGATTGATGGTATGATTATTTTTTCTCTAAATGTTCTCCAGCTGGAATATTCATTTTTTCGGTTAACTTAGAAATCTCGTTTAAGTCTATATCGCCTGTGAAAGACACAACTACCGTTTCTATTTTTCTTTGCTTACCATTGATTTCAATTTTATCATCCATCACTTTATCTATTCCATTAACAAAAATCAATAGTTCTTTTACATGGTCTTCATCTTTGCCTTCTTTTACATAGAACTTCACTTCACTACCATCGTCTCTAACTTCCATTAACTCTTCAAGGCTGTTAGATCGCGACTTTACCCATTTACTGATATCTGCCGATATTTCTTTACTATCTGTTACGATAGTCTTAAAACTGGTAATACTTTTTACCATATCCATAAATGCTTTGGCCTCTGGATCACTTGTATCGACTCCAACCTTTGCAATCATCTGGAACATTTTTGGTTTTATGTTTACGTATGTTACGTTGGGATTGTCGCTATACTTTTCAAAAATATCTTTTTGTGCCATCCCTGTTAGTGGTAATAACATAATGGCCATTACGAATACTATTAATCGTTTATTCATTTTTTCTGTATTTAAATTTATTGAAATCATTTTGTTTGTTTTGTACCGAATGTAATTCGGTGTTTTTGTTACTTTTTAAAAATAATACTGGTCGAATTTTCTATTTCGTTCAAGTATCCCAAAGTGGCTGTTCCTTTGTCAACTTCACCCAAATAACTAACTGCTTGGGTACCTTTGTTAAAATGACCTGAAATCATAGCCAATTGTTTAGATACTTCGTTAAGAGCTTCTTCGGGTTCACAATACGTACCTAAATCATTGCAATTGTCTTGTTGACCAAAGTAAAACCCTAACATAAGAACCGCTACGGCTGCGACAGAAATCCATTTGTAATTAAATATTTTCTTATTTTTTAATGGAACGTCTTTAGTAAACTGTTCTTTTTGGTTTCCCAAAAAATACTGGAACATGGGTTTGTACATTTCTAAATGTGGCGCTACAGTTTCTTGCGAAAAATAGTTTTTTAACTGCTGCTCTTCTTTAAGAATTGTTTCTCCGTTCTCGTACTTTTCAAGTAACTTTTCTATATTATCTAACACCATAATTATGTGTTTTTGTTAATTTCTCTCTTATTGCTTTTCTTGCTCTAGACAAGGTAACCCTCACAGCTGTATTGGTCATATCGAGCATTTTCGCTATCTCATCATAATCGTATTCCTCGATATCTCTTAACTGAACAATCATACGCTGCTGTTCTGGTAATACTTCTATTATTTTCCCGACCCAACTTACACTATCGTTTAACTCAACTTGTTTTTGTAACGGCGTATTTTTCTCTTCATAATTTGTGTGAACAATCTTTAGGTTTTGCGCCTGCTTAGATTTTAATTTATCGAAACAAAAATTCTTGGTCATGGTCATTGAAAACGCCTCCACATTCTTATACTCCTGAATTTTCGCTTTGTTGTTCCACAATTTCAAAAGAACTTCTTGAGTTGCATCTTCTGCCTCTTCGGTCGATACCAGCAATCGTTTTGCCAAACGAAACACCTTATCCTTAAAGGGCATAACAATATTTAAAAACTCTGTTTGAGTCATTTTGGGTTGGTTTTTGAATAGCCTTTTTTTGCTATTTGTTATTACGACGAGTCACTTTTTATTTTGTTACACGTGAAATTAAAATTCTATAAAAATGAAATTTTTTCGCTTATTTTTAGACTACTTAAACTAATGCTTGATAATTTTTACCCTAATTTATTTCAATTAAGTATGTTTTTTATTTTTTATTATACAATAATGTAAGTAATTTTAGGGTTTTATTTAAAATTCATTGCTATGAAAAGAGACATATACACAATGCTAAGAGTGTTTTATTCATTAACTTTTGTCATCTTATTGGTGGGATGCAGTAAAAGCGACCCTGTAACCGAAGAGGATGACACTCCAGATCCAGATACACCAATTCCGGTTTCATTAGACAACCCTATTCATAATTTTGTATGGAAAGGTCTAAATGAAATATATCTATGGCAACAAGACGTAGCCGATTTGGCAGACAATAAAGACGACAATCAAAATAATTACTACAGTTTTTTAAATGGTTTTAACTCACCAGAAGAAACGTTTGATGGTTTATTATATCAAAAAGACGTTGTAGATAAATTTAGTTTTTTGGTAGATGATTATGTGGAATTGGAAAATTCTTTTCAAGGCATTTCCCTTTCTAATGGCTTAGATTTTAGATTGGTAAGATTATCAGGTTCTGATGATATTTTCGGTTATGTAAGATATGTGGCCAACAATTCTGATGCTGCTTCAAAAGATATTAAACGCGGAGACCTTTTTTTAGAAGTTGACGGACAGCAACTTAACCTTAACAACTACATAAACCTTTTGTTTGGAGATAATAGCAGATATACGCTCGGTTTGGCAGAAATAAACAATAACTCCATTTCACTTTCTGGAAAAACTGTAGAACTCACTAAAAGCCAATTTACCGAAAACCCTATCCTGATTGATAAAGTTATTGAAACGGGAGGATCTAAAATTGGTTACTTAATGTACAATAGTTTTATAGCAGATTTTGATGACGAGCTTAACACCGCAATAGGAAACTTTAAATCCCAAGGAATCACAGACCTTGTTTTAGACTTAAGATACAATCCAGGAGGGCGAGTAAGTTCAGCTGTAATTCTGTCCAGTATGATTACGGGGCAATTTGGACGAAAAGTTCTAATCCAAGAAATATGGAACGACAAATATCAAGCCTTTTTTGAAGCGAATGCTCCAGACAGGCTTTTAAATAGATTCACCTCAACTTTATTGGATGACACTCCAATTGAAACGCTCAACTTAAATAAAGTTTATATTTTAACAACTGAAAATTCTGCATCTGCGAGCGAACTCATCATAAATGGATTAGACGCTTACATAGATGTTGTGCAAATAGGAACGAGTACAACCGGAAAATATACAGCATCTGTAACCTTGTACGACTCACCAGATTTCTCTAAAGACAATGTTAACCAGGGTCATACTTATGCGCTTCAACCTCTTGTTTATAAATCTGCCAATGCTAATGGTATAACCGATTATTTTAATGGGTTAACTCCAGACCATCTTATTACTTACAATACATCGTCGGGTGTTGCAGAAGGAGAAGACTTCTTGAACATGGGTACTTTAGGTGATGTTAACGAGCCGTTTTTGGCAAAAGCTATTGAATTGATTACAGGTTCAACAACTAAGAGCACACCTAACAAATTAGATAGACAACCCTCACCTGCTGTAGATGTTGTAGTAAATTCTAAAGACTTTTCTCCTCTGGGTAATGAAATGTATATAGAACGCTTACCTGTTATAGAGTAACCTAAAAATCCATGAGCCCCAGAAAACAAGTATTTCTTCATTTAGGTCTCGTAGCACTATTATGTTCAGGTTGTTTCACGGATAATGACGACAATGTTGTCACTACAAGTGAAATAAATGATTTTGTCTACAGAGGGATGAATGTCTTTTATTTATACAAAGACAATGTACCAGATCTCGATAACGACCTTTTTTTAAGCGACAATTACAACAACTATCTCAATTCGTTTAGTTCACCAGAGCAATTATTCGAGAGCTTAATCTACAATCGCGAAACGATTGATCGGTTTAGTTGGATAGTAGACGATTATTTTGAATTAGAAAGACAATTTCAAGGTATTAGCGGAACCAACGGTATGGAATTTAGTTTGTTTTCTAAACCAAACAGCAACAATGGTGTTTTTGGTGTGGTAAGACTCGTGCTACCCAATAGCGATGCCGATAACAAAGGATTAAAGCGGGGTGACCTATTCTTTGCAGTTAATGGTGAGGATTTATTTTTTAATTCTGAAAATGATAATAATCTAGATATTTTCAACAATTCTAGCTACACACTCAATTTAGGGGTATACGATGACAAAAATACAACTGACGAGAGTGATGATACCATTGAAACAAGAAATGAAGATATTTTATTAACTAAGTCTGAATATACCGAAAATCCCATTTTCAATACCAACATTTATGACGTTAATGGAGAAAATGTTGGGTATTTAATGCTCAACGGGTTTACTGCTGGTTACGCCCAGGAACTTAACAACGTATTTAATGACTTTAAAGCGAACAATATAAAACACCTAATTGTAGATTTGAGGTACAACCCTGGCGGAAGCGTCTCACTTGAAACTGATTTAGCGAGTATGATTACTGGGCAATTCACCGGACAATTGTTCAAGCGATTAGTTTATAACAGCAATTTCGAAGCAACCGATTATAATTTTACAAGCAAACTAGAGAATGGCGACGCTTTAAATAGTCTTGAGCTGAACAAAATTTATATTCTCGCTACAGGACGCTCTGCTTCTGCCAGTGAGGGGCTCATAAACAGCCTTAAAGCCTACATAGATGTCGTTCAAATTGGTACGAATACTACTGGAAAAACACAAGCATCCCGAACCATTTACGACTCTCCCGATAACAATTATAGGCGACAAGGGGCCAATCCAAATCACACTTATGCCATGCAACCACTAATTGCCGAGGGTGTGAATAAAGACAACCTTAGCGTACCAAATAACGGTTTAGTTCCTGACATCGACTTTTGGGAGAGTGCGCTCAATTATGGCATCATTGGAGATGAGAATGAACCCTTTCTAGCCCTAGCGCTAGCTGAAATTGAAAATTCTTCAACAAAATTAAATACAATCAAAGCTCAATCTGAAATATTTAACTTCAACCCAATAAAAGATAGCGATGATTTTATTCGCCATCAAGGCGGTATGATCATCGACTAAAATTTAACCTTTTGAAAAAACGCAAAACCTATTTTAATTGGAGCTCAGGCAAAGATTCGGCCTTGGCATTATATCACTTATTGCAAAACAAAAACTATGCTGTTGAAGAGCTAATCACAACTGTTAATGGTCACTACAATCGTGTTTCCATGCATGGACTTAGAAACGAACTACTCGTTGCTCAGACCGAATCTATAGGAATCAAATCAAACTTAATTGAACTTCCTGAAATGCCCAATATGGAAACTTACGAGCAAAAAATGAGCGAAACAGTTTCTAGATTGAAATCTGAAGGGTTTACACACTCGGCTTTTGGTGATATTTTCCTAGAAGATTTGCGACAATACCGCGAAGACCAATTGGCAAAACAAGGTTTTAAAGCTGTTTTCCCCATATGGAAAAGAGATACCAAAGCGCTGTTGAATGAGTTTCTGGAACTAGGTTTTAAAACCATTATTGTATGCGCTAATTCAAAATACTTTAATGAGGATTTTGTTGGGACTGTTATAGATAAAAACTTTATAGATAATCTGCCTGAAGGGGTAGACCCCTGTGGTGAAAATGGGGAGTTTCACACGTTTTGTTTCGACGGCCCCATATTTAAAACCCCAATTGATTTCTCAATAGGAAAAAAAGTTTATCGAGAATATAAAAACCCCAATACAGATGATTCTGTTTGCAAGTCGGATGCTGAAAATTACGGGGTTTGGTATTGTGATTTAATTCCAAAATAAAAACCTGCTAAGCCTAAGACTTAACAGGTTTTTAAATATTTAAATGGGCAGTAAACTCAGCTATCCCACTTGTCTTTCTAAAGCAATAAAATGGGTTTTATTATTATTACTAAATAACGGATAAATCTTTATCTCACATTCGTAAGGATCTCCATTTTTCCTGTAATTTGTAATAATCTCCTTAAAAGGCATACTTCCCCTCAATTTCGACCTTATTTTCGACTTTGCAGTCCTGGAAGTATTAGCCCCCTGAAGTAAACCTGGTCTTTTATTAAGGACATCAGACTTGGCATAACCCGTCATTTTAGAAAATCCTTTATTCACCCAAACTATATTTTGGCTTAAATCTGTTAGAATGATAGCTTCAAAAACCTCTTTTTCAAAAATAGACTCTACATTATCCTGCCAATTATACTTTTTAGCATAAGATTTTACTTGGTTTATATCCTGAATTCTTTCTGCTTCATTTAACGACCTAAAATATTGATCACTGTAAATATCCCAGCTCATAAGAGGTGTTATACCTTTATGAATACCAGAAATTTTAGCAGAAACCACATCATACTCTTCTTTATTCAAGGTAGATAGGTAGATATCTAACCCCTTCATATTTTTTAAATCGTATTTCATGATAAAGTGTTACAAACCTAATTGAAAGCCAAGCCTTACGTTTCTTCCCTTGGTTACATAACCAGGCACATCTTCATAATCTTCATTCAATAAGTTATCAAGGCCTGCAAAGAAATTTATTTTGCCCTTCATGGCTTTGTGGCTTACATAGAGATTTACCAAACTAAAACTATCTAACATTGGCACAAAGGCATTTTCAAATCTGTCATGAACATATTGATATGACAATGATGCAAATGTAGATTCACATAAATCATAACCTAACAAAAGATTTGCCTTGTGTTTAGGAATTCTTCTAGCTTCACTTTCTTTGTATTCAGTAAATGTATAGTTAGCTGTAACAGATAATTTGCTTAATGGAGTCGCACTAAGTTCAACTTCTGCACCTCTGGCATTTAAATCTGATTCAGCATTTTGATAACCTCCATCAATCCATAACACCGTATTAGATTCTTTTCTATTAAAGAATAATCCGCTAACCAAAAAGTCTTTACTTAACTTTAGTTCTGCCCCTACCTCTATTGTTATATTTTCTTCGGGCTCTAAGTCTGGGTTAGCTCCAAAATTCCCAAACAATTGCGATAAAGATGGTGCTATAAATGAGGTACTGTAAGAACCAAAAAGTTTAGTATACCCCTTTTCGTTCTTTATTGTAAATGATGGATTAAGATTATAGGTGAAATGAGACCCATACTCGCTATGATTGTTTAAACGAGCACCGGCATTAACATTCAATCCAAATTCGGAAATGTAAACAAAATTAGCATAAGGATCTGTTATTTTAAAAGTCTGTTCTTCAGAAAAAACAGCTTTATTTTCTGTTGCGTTTAGTCCTACAATCGTATAAAATGTTTTATTGAAAACATACTTATTAAAGATATCTGCTACATAGTTTTTTGATGTAAACACAGATGGAAAAGCAGAAATAAACTCTCTTTCATATTCACTATAGGCCGCATTTAAATTAAGACTACCGTTATTATATTTTAGTTTAGAAGAAACACCAACCCTATGCTGAATACTGTTAAACTCGTCTGGTGTATCTACTAATGCAAAGTTTGAATCGAAACCGTCAATATCCGAATTCGTGTCTGTAAAATTACCGTATACGTTTAATGAAAAGCGTTCACTAAAATTATACCCAAGGTTAACATCTACGCCATACTGAGAAAAAGCATCTTTTTCATCGGTTTCACTTATCGCAGCAGAGAGACCATCTACAAACCTATTATTGAAAGCAGCACGGTAAGTAAATTTATTCAAAGTCCCGCTTATTGCTACATTATTATTGAAATCTGATATATTATAATTTTGGTCAGATTCAGACTGATTCGTACCAATACTAGAGGAAAACACCCCATTAATTTTCTTATCACCAGCTCTTTTTGTTGTGATGTTGATAACTGCAGATGCAGCACCACTTCCATACAACGTACTAGCAGCTCCTTTGATAATTTCTATGGATTCAATTTGGTTAAGATTCAATAAACGTAAATCGTACTCGATATTTATCTGCGATGGGTCACTTACCTGAACCCCATCGATTAAAACAAGAACCTGACGATTCCTACCTCCACGAACGTAAACGCCTAAATTTTGTCCGGCATTACTTCTACTTCCGTTCACCTCAATACCAGATTTTGTGCTAATAAGTTCAGATATGGTTCGACCTTGGTTACGCTCAATTTCTTCTTGTGAAATCTTAATAACCGTTTTACCAGAATTTTCACGTTTTAGTGCAAATCGTGAATCTGTAAGAACTACTTCGTCAAGCTGTTCTACTTTTGTTGAATCTACTTCTTGTTGTGAAAATCCAACCAATGACACGCCCAAAAAGAGCAAGCCAAAAACATTCGTTTTTTTCATTTTAATGAATAATTACTCGAGAATCGCATGGATTATAATGCGCAAACTTTTATCCCGAAAGTTTAACTTATTTGTTTGAAATTGGCAGGTCTCCTGACTCATTTGATGTTACTTCACCTTCCCAGCCTGACGCCAGTGGTTTTGAAGTAAGTAACACCCTCACATTTGAGGTACTGAAACAAATTCAGCATAAACTTACAGTTGCGGGAACAGTCCTGGATTTTCACCAGATTCCCTTTTAATCGGCATTATCGTTTACCTAAAATTAGGTGCTCATTATATCGATTTTGCCAAACCAAATTTCGGTGCAAATGTAACATGTATTTTTTAATAAGAGATTGTTTTTTCCGAAAACTTAAAAATAGAGGACGTGCAGAAGTTTAAGATTGTTTATAGCAATTTCAATAGGGCGAAGTTGTAATTGCCGTTATATTGCTTTTCTAAAATTTCAATATTGATTTTAGATTTAAAAAAAGGTGCATTTACCACCAAGGTATGAAACTCCCCATTTTCACCACAGGCATCAACTCCTTTGTCTTCAAGTTCTTTGACAAGCGCTTTAGAAACCACTCTTCCCAAATAGTCGGGCCCTAAGTCCTCGTTACAAGAAACTATGATAGCTTCAATACCGGAGTCAATCATTTCCAAAACCAAATCGCTTCTTTTACCTTGCCATAAAGGCAAAACAGCGTTAAGGTTAGCGGCTTTAGACACTTTTTCTTCCCAAGCCCGGTGAGACTCTATATCAATGTCTCCAAAAACTGTGTGAGTAATTGGATATTGCCCTTCCAACGCTATTAATTTCTTAATATAATTAACTTCATAATCTTCCCAAGTGCTATTAAAAAAATGAATTGGCAAACCAAGAGCATTCGCCTGAGCTTGCAATATGTTTTTAGGAATACCATGAGAACGTGAACGCTCACCAAGTTCGTTCAAAACATTAAGAAGCACTTTGGGTCGATACCCTAAATTAACAGCTCTATAAAAAGCAAAACAACTGTCTTTTCCTCCACTCCAAGAACACAAAAAATTCATGCTAGATCTGTTTTAATCGCTCAAATGTAACCTTATGTGTACGGTATTACAAAAAAAATATTGACCTTTGATACTCAATTCTAATCCATGCGGCACTTCATTATTTGTAGTTTTTTATGTTTACTGTTCTTTTCTTGTAAAAAAGAAAAACAAGTTAAACAAATGCCATTAAATAAAAATAGCACAAGCCTATCTTTAAGTTACGCCAAGGGTTTCAAAATAACAGATTTTAAGGATTATAAAGAAATTAAAGTGATTTCACCATGGCCAAAAAGCAAAGACACCTTTAACTACTACTTAGTAAAGAAAGGACACGATATACCTACCGAAATTGAAAACGAAATTGTAATAAAAACACCTATAGATAAAATTGTTGCGATGTCTACAACAAATATTCCCGCATTGGAATATTTAGATGAAGCCGCCAAATTAGTGGGCTTCCCAAGTACCAAGTTTATTTCTTCTGAACAGACTCGAAAAAGGGTTAAAGAAGGTTTAATAAAGGATTTGAACAACGATTTAGACATCAATATGGAATTACTCCTAGATTTACAACCCGAATTAGTCATTGGTTTTTCGGTAAACGGAAACAACAAGGTTTTAAATCAAATTGAAAAATTTAACATCCCCGTAGTTCTTGATGGTGCTTGGACAGAAGAACATCCATTAGGGCGTGCCGAGTGGATTAAATTTATCGGAGCCTTCTTTAACAAAGAGAAAGTAGCTGACAGTATTTTTTCTGAAATTGAATTCAATTATACTGAAGCCAAAAAGCTAGCCTCTAATTCGAGAAAAAAGCCTGTAGTTTTCTCTGGTTCTATGTTCAAGGACGTTTGGAATATCCCTGGAGGCAAAAGCTTTATCGCCAAGTATTTGGAGGATGCCAATACAAACTATTTATGGAAACATGATAGTAGCAACGGTAGTTTACAGCTTAATTTTGAAAATGTATTCTTAAAGGCCAACGACGCCGAGTTATGGATTGGAGCTGGTTCTTTCGAAAATAAAGATCAAATGGCAGAACAGCATAAAGGTTATACATATTTTAATACCTTTAAAAACAGTAACATCTACACATACACAAAACAGGAAAGCCCTAGCGGCGGACTGATTTTCTACGAATTAGGTCCTCTAAGGCCTGATATCATTTTAAAAGATATTATTAATATTGCACATCCTGAGTTGTTACCCAATTACGAATCCTACTTCTACAAACGCTTAGAATAATTGACAAAAAATAGTTCCTATACCAATTCTTTAATAATACTAGCACTCTTACTGGTTGCTGTTTTCTTTTTAAACATAAGTATAGGCTCTAGCTACGTGCCATTACCTGAAGTCTTTAAAAGTTTATTTGGTAGTGCCTCTAAACCTACTTGGGAGCAAATTATTTTTAATTACAGATTTCCAAAAGCGATAACAGCTATAATTGTTGGTTCTGGTTTAGGAATTTCTGGGCTATTGATGCAAACGTTATTTAGAAACCCTTTGGCTGGACCTTTTGTACTAGGTATTACCTCTGGAGCCAGTTTAGGGGTTGCTTTAGTTACCATGGGCGCTCCTTTATTTGGAGGCATTGCCCTAGGCATCTTAGCTTCAAAATGGAGTTTAATCGTAGCGGCGACCTTGGGAAGTTTTTTAGTATTACTAACCGTTTTAGTTGTTTCTTCAAAAGTAAGAGATACGATGGCTATTTTGATAATTGGCCTAATGTTCGCCAGTATTTCTGCAGCTGCTGTTAATGTGCTTTCTTATTTCAGTTCGGCTGAAGAACTTCAACAATTCTTCTTTTGGGGCTTTGGCAGTTTAGGAAATCTAGACTGGAATGAAATTCTTGTATTATCTGTAATTTATAGTCTTGGTTTGTTTTTTAGTATCATTTCAATCAAAACTTTGAACACGCTACTTCTTGGTGAGAATTATGCCAAAAGTTTGGGTATAGACATTAAAAAAAGCCGGTTAATTATAATCATTGCAACCAGTTTATTGGCTGGAACTATAACAGCTTTTGCTGGTCCTATTGCCTTTATAGGCCTAGCTATTCCGCATATAACAAGACAAGTTTTCAACACCTCTAACCATAAAATATTAATTCCAGCTGTTTTTTTATTTGGTGCGATAATTATGTTAATCTGCGACATTATAGCACAACTTCCCGGTAGCGACAGTACCCTTCCAATAAATGCAATAACGTCTTTATTTGGAGCACCAATTGTTATTTGGTTGTTAGTCAGAAAACGAAAAATGATGTTTTAATTATTATGCATAAATTTCAACACAACAATAACAAAATTCCAAACCAAAGATTTGATATGCCCCACTTTTTTTTGGAATTTACTAATTGGAATTTGATATTTTGAAGATGAGTCAAAATAAAACAAATATCGTTTTAAAAACAGAATATCTGTCAATTGGGTATACTTCTAAAAAGGAGCAATCTATTATTGCTTCAAACATCAATATTGAGTTACACAAAGGAGAATTAATTGGTTTAATTGGTGCTAATGGTATTGGAAAATCAACACTTTTAAGAACATTAACTGGTGTTCAACCTAAACTTGAAGGTAACATCCTTATTAATAACAAAGACCTAAATAATTACTCCAACATTAACCTAGCCAAATCATTGAGTTTAGTACTCACAGAATCCCTTCCTTCGAAAAATTTCACAGTTTCTGAATTGGTTGCACTCGGCAGACAACCATATACAAATTGGCTTGGAAACCTTTCTAATGAAGATGTAGACATTGTAAACAAAGCCCTTAATCAAATAAATATTAAGGATTTAAAGCATAAGAAATGTTTTGAATTAAGTGACGGACAACTTCAAAAAGTGATGATTGCAAGAGCCTTGGCGCAAGATACCGACTTGATTATTTTAGATGAACCTACCACGCATCTGGACATGTATCACAAGGCTTATATCTTAAAACTTCTTAAAAATTTAGCCAAGGACACCAACAAGACCATTCTGTTTTCTTCTCATGAAATTGATTTGGCCATTCAACTATGTGATAAACTGATTGTTATGACAGAAGACAAAGTCGTTTCAGATGAGCCCTGCAACTTAATATCCGAAGGAACTTTTAATAAATTATTCCCGAAAGATTTAATTGCTTTTGATGAAACCACTGGAAGTTTTAGGGTTAAAAAGTAGTGAATACCAAATAGCAGCTACAAATAATAAAACATTCTTTTTAAATTAAGTCATGTTGATACTTTGCATCTCCATGCCTTTGTGAGAGCTTATAAATCATTTATATTTGGATATATACTTTTCCAATTCATGAACGATAATCTTATCATAATTTTGGCAGCTGTAATTTTTGCTGTAATAGGCTTTTTCTTAGGGAATTACTTTTCGAAATTGAAGAATAAAAGCGAACAAAGCACCCTAGAAGAACGCAACTCTAATTTACAACAACAATTAAACGATTTAAAGTTAATTTCCGAAAAGGAAAAAGAACAACAGCAAACTAATTTTAGCAATCAAATCTCTGAATTAAAAGAGAACCTTTCCAAGATGGAATCAGAACGGGAAGAAATCCGTGGTGAGAAAGAGTTTCTAAATACCGAGTTAGCCAGGAAAAATTCTGAATACGAAAACCTTCAGCAACAAAGCATAAAAAGAGATAAAGAATTAGAAGAGCGCCAAGAACAATTGCGTAAAGATTTTGAGCTACTTGCTAACAAAATCCTTGAGGAAAAATCAAACAAGTTCACCGAACAGAACAAAGAGAACATCAAAAATATTTTAAATCCGCTACAAGAAAAAATTCAAGGTTTCGAGAAGAAGGTAGAGGCTTCCCAAAAGGAAAGCATTAGTATGCATTCGGCCTTAAAAGAACAGCTTTTAGGATTAAAAGACCTTAATCAGCAAATGACCAAAGAGGCTACCAATTTAACTCGAGCTTTAAAAGGTGACAGCAAAATGCAGGGAAACTGGGGAGAACTGGTTTTAGAGCGTGTACTTGAAAAGTCAGGGTTAGAAAAAGATCGTGAATATTTTGTCCAGCAAAGTTTTACTAGAGATGATAATTCGCGTGTAATGCCCGATGTGGTTTTGCATTTACCAGATGGTAAAAAAATGATTATAGATTCTAAAGTATCCCTTACCGATTACGAACGTATGGTAAATGCCGACGAAGATAACAGGCCTCAATTTTTAAAAGCACATGTAAATTCTGTTAGTAAACACGTAGAGCAACTTTCATCAAAAAACTACCAAGATTTATATGATATTGAATCTCCCGATTTTGTACTCATGTTCATTCCTATTGAGCCTGCATTTGCAGTAGTCGTTAATGAAGATAACAGCATTTACAACAAGGCTTTTGAAAAAAACATTGTTATTGTAACACCATCTACCCTGTTGGCTACATTACGTACCATTGACACCATGTGGAACAACGAGAAACAACAACGCAATGCCTTGGAAATTGCACGACAGGCAGGAGCTCTTTACGATAAATTTGAAGGTTTAGTGAAAGACCTAACAGGAGTTGGTAAACGCATTGATGATGCCAAAAAAGATTATTCGGCAGCTATGAATAAATTGGTTGACGGTCGAGGTAACCTCATCACAAGTGTTGAAAAACTCAAAAAAATGGGTGCTAAAGCTAAAAAATCGCTACCTGAAGCTATTTTAAAACGTGCAGAGGAAGAACAATAACATCACATTAAAATGTGATATGTTTTTTTATCACATAAAAATGTGATATATTTGTTTATCACATAAAATAGTGATGTTATGA
Organism: Seonamhaeicola sp. ML3; assembly: GCF_023273855.1. Classification (NCBI taxonomy): domain Bacteria; kingdom Pseudomonadati; phylum Bacteroidota; class Flavobacteriia; order Flavobacteriales; family Flavobacteriaceae; genus Seonamhaeicola; species Seonamhaeicola sp. ML3. Next base: position 505,752 of record NZ_CP096884.1, read on the forward strand.
CTACTAGTGTTATTACAGGTGATATTGTAAAATCCACTGCTCATAAATTCCCAAAAATATGGTTAGATGCTTTAAAGGAGGCTTTATCATTTTTGGCTACAAACAGATTTTCATGGAGACTACATCAAGGAGACAGTTTTCAGTTAGAAATTCCTGAGAAAGACCTTGGTTTTATTAGTGCTGTGTATATAAAGGCTTCAATGAAATCTAAAGGGCTTGATGTGCGTTTAGCAATAGGTGTGGGCGATAAATCATATGAAGGAGAGAATGTTAGTGAATCCAACGGAGAGGCTTTTATGTTTTCTGGTGAAACATTAGAAACTCTTACAAAAGAAAAACAAAACCTAGGGATTAAAACCAATGATTCTGAACTTGATGAAGAGCTCAATTTGTATTTTAAATTAGCTCTTATAGCCATGGATAGTTGGACTGTAAATACAGCTGAAATAGTTAAACTTACTATCGAACAACCAAATGCTTTGCAAAGTGAATTAGGAAAAATGATTGGCATTAACCAAAATGCAGTGAGCACAAGGCAAAAACGAGCTCATTTAAATGAAATAATGGAGTTAGATTCGATGTACAGAAAAAAAATTGGTGAACTATGATTTTATTCTTAAAACTATTCCTTGCGCATATTATAAGCGACTTCTTTCTTCAACCCACCAAATGGGTAAAAGAAAATGAGAAGAAAAAATTAAAATCACCTAAACTCTATATTCATGTTCTAATACACATAGCCATTACGGCTTTAATGCTTTGGGATTTTAGGTTATGGTACCTTCCGCTAATTATTGGAGTTTCACATTTCATCATAGATGCTATTAAGCTATCCATCCAGAAGAAAAAAACAAAACGATTATTTTTCTTTTTAGACCAGTTTGCTCATATTTTAGTCATCATAGTTTGTTTTTTTATTTACTCAGGAGGCACCTCAAACCTAAAAATAGCACTGACAGAGGAGACACTTTTACTCATAACTTGTTTGTTGTTTTTAACCATTCCGGTATCAATAATTATGAAAACCATTTTTTTAAAGTGGAATATTTTAGAACTTACTAAAAATAACGAATCACTTCAGGATGCCGGTAAATATATTGGTATTTTAGAGCGTATTTTAGTGTTCATTTTCATCATATTGGGGCACTGGGAAGCCGTTGGTTTTTTAATTACAGCCAAGTCTGTATTTCGATTTGGAGACCTAAGAGAATCTAAAGACCGGCAGTTAACCGAGTATATTCTAATAGGCACACTAATAAGTTTTGGCATTGCCATAATTATAGGAGTTATTTACAATTTAATAGTTTAATTATGTTTAAGAGCGCAAAAGAGTCTCAGGTTACCATTACAGAATTAATGCTACCTTCTAATTCTAATTTTAGTGGAAAAATTCACGGGGGTTACATTTTAAATCTCATGGATCAAATCGCTTTTGCCTGTGCCTCTAAACATTCTAGGTACTATTGTGTTACCGCTTCGGTTAACCGTGTTGATTTTTTAAATCCTATAGACGTGGGTGAATTGGTGACCTTAAAAGCCTCTGTAAACTACACAGGAAGAACCTCTATGGTTATTGGTGTTCGAGTAGAATCGGAAAACATACAAACAGGGGAAAAGAAGCATTGTAACTCGTCATATTTTACCATGGTTGCCAAAGATAAAGATGGTAATAACGTTCCTGTTCCTGGACTAATTTTAGACAGCCCGCAAAGTGTACGTAGATTTTCAAGAAGTATCGCACGACAGGAGCAATCGAAGAAAAGAACTAATATTTTTAAATCTTCTGAGTTTAAAATTGAGGAACATTTAGACTCACTTAAGCATCACAATGTAAAAATCACTTTGTAAAAAGTGTAAGTTTTGCTTTTTTTAACCGACATTGTATTTATCATCAGGTAAATCTATGTTATGCGCAAATATGTTATCCTTCTACTTATTGTTTTATTTGCGCTAATAGGATACAATTATCTTTACCAAGACCATAGAGATATAACCGCTGAAACCCCCGAATTTGTTTTAACTGCCGAAACACTTTCTAATGAATTTAGTAATGCCCCTATTGAGGCTGAAAAGCAATACCTAAATAAGACTATTGAAATTTCAGGTACTATAACCGAAGTTGAAATAGATTATTTAGTCATGAACGAGAACATCTTTTGCCGATTTAAACAAGGTGAAAAACTATCACCTTCAAAAGGGCTTAAATCAAAAATAAAAGGACGTTTAATTGGCTACGATGACCTTCTTGAGGAGGTAAAACTAGACCAATGCACAATCTTAACCATTAAACCATAGTGAAAAACAGAAGTCAAATCCCTAACTAACTATAATCAACATAATGAATTACCGTATTCTATTCTTTTTTCTAATCCCATTATTAAGTTTCTCACAAGACGATTTGCTTAGCGAAATCGATTCAGACTCAATTGGTATACAATATGAATCGGCCACATTTAAGGGACTTAAAATTGTGAACTTCGAGTCTACTAAGCTAGTCGCACATAAAGAACTAACGTTTATTGTATCCCATAGATTTGGAACCTTAAAAGACGGCATAAACACCTTCTTTGGTTTGGATAATGCCGTAACCCGTTTAAATTTTGTTTATGGTATAACAGACGGTATTAACATAGGAATTTCAAGAAGCTCTGGAGTAAAGGTATACGATATCACATTTAAATACATCATCGCCAAACAAGTAAAAAATGGCTTTCCTTTTACTATAGTTGGCTTTAATGCGCTAATCTTCGATACAGGACTGAGTGATGACATATACCCACTTTTAGAATTTAAAGACAGAATGGGTTACACCTCTCAAATACTAATTGCTAGAAAAATAAACACTAACCTATCATTACAACTATCACCAACAGTTTTTCACGACAATTTTGTTGTAACAGATGAACAGAACAACACCCAATACGCCCTTGGTATTGGCGGCCGATATAAGCTCAACAAACGTTGGTCTTTAAACTTAGACTATGGCCTTCATTTAAATAGAGCAGACACTTCTCCGTTTAAAAACCCACTATCCATTGGTTTTGATTTAGAAACCGGTGGCCATGTGTTCCAAATGCATTTAACAAATGCCCAGCAAATGTACACTAATGGGTTTTTAGGACAAGGCGCTGGTGATTGGGGTGATGGAAATATCTTTTTTGGATTTAACTTAAGCAGACGATTTTAACACTATTAATACCTTAAAAATAATTGATTATGAACATGAAAAATTTAATTTACCTCTTAGGATTTATACTAATCTTTAGCGCTTGCTCTAGCAATAGCACCGACGATGTAAGCAGCCCTGACCCAGACCCGATACCTAACCCTAATCCAAATCCTAACCCAACTGCTAAAGTGACTTACGATGCAGATATAAAGAGCATAATAAGCAATAACTGCTTAAACTGTCATGGAAACCCAAGACAAAATGGAGCGCCTACAAGTTATACTACGTTTTCACAGGTTAGAAATGGAGTAGATGGCATTATAAATCGTATTAACAGAACAGGAGGTGGAGTTATGCCGCCTTCAGGACAAATGTCTTCTTCTACCAGAGCTTTAATTCAGCAATGGAAAGACGATGGTTTATTAGAAAATTAACATGAGATATTTTTTAGCTTTATACCTAATACTAACAGGAATTAGTGCTTCTGCACAGTCTAAGTACCTTACAAAAACTGGGACTGTTGACTTCGAAGCCTCTGTACCTTCATTTGAAGAAGTAAAGGCTACCAACAATTCGGTTACTGCTATTATAAATACAGAAAACGGTGAGTTTGCAGCTTTGGTTTTAGTAAAGGGATTTCGTTTTAAAAACGCCCTTATGGAAGAGCATTTTAATGAAAACTATGCAGAATCTGACACTTACCCAAAAGCAACCTTTAAAGGTAAAATAACAGATTTTGTTTTTTCTAATTTAACGGATACTGATAGCACTTTTAAGTATAATGGCGAGCTAAGCTTTCACGGTAAAACTAAAAGTCTTAAAAATTTAGACCTCCTAATTTCTAAAAATGGTGACCTAGTCAACATTTCAGGGAGTTTTATGACCAAGGCATCAGATTTTGATATTGAAATTCCCAAAATTGTGAATAATAAAATAGCTGAAGAAATAGAAATCTCTTTTAATTTTGAGTTGAAAAAGAAATAAAAAAGCCGCTTATAGCGGCTTTTTTATTAAACAAATTCTTTATTTACTCAAGTACATTTTACGTCTAGAGTATAGATCGTAAAACTCGTCGTCTTTTAAACTATCAATGAAAAGGATACTTTCTCCAGTACTCTTCATTTCTGGTCCTAATGTTTTATCTACATTCGGGAACTTGTTAAACGAAAACACTGGCTGCTTAATGGCGTAACCTTCCAATTGAGGATTGAAATTAAAATCCTTAACCTTTTTCTCTCCTAACATTAGTTTAGTTGCATAATTTACATAAGGTTCTCCATAAGCCTTAGCGATAAACGGTACCGTTCTAGATGCTCTTGGGTTGGCCTCAATGATATAAACCACATCATCTTTAACCGCAAACTGAATGTTTATTAAACCTACAGTATTAAGCGCTAAAGCAATCTTCTTGGTATGGTCTTTTATCTGTTGCATTACAAACTCACCTAAGTTAAATGGAGGCAGTGTTGAATTACTATCACCAGAGTGGATACCACAAGGTTCTATGTGCTCCATAATTCCGATGATATAAACTTCCTCACCATCACAAATAGCATCTGCTTCAGCCTCAATAGCTCCTTCTAAGTAGTGATCTAATAGTAATTTATTGTTTGGAATACTTTGTAATAAGCTAACAACGTGCTTTTCTAATTCCTTCTCATTAATTACAATCTTCATCCCTTGACCTCCTAATACATAAGATGGTCTTACCAAAATTGGAAAATCTAATTCCTTAGCTACTGCAAGGGCTTCATCGGCAGTTTCGGCAGTATCAAATTTAGGATAAGGAATGTTGTTCTCTTTTAACAGAGTAGAGAAACTTCCACGGTCTTCGGCTAAATCTAAAGAATCGAAGCTCGTACCAATAATTTTAACACCATAGCGATCTAACTTTTCAGCAAGTTTCAAGGCAGTTTGACCACCTAACTGAACGATGACACCTTCTGGTTTTTCATGCTTAATGATGTCATAAATATGCTCCCAGAAAACTGGTTCGAAATATAATTTATCGGCTGTATCGAAATCTGTAGAAACTGTTTCAGGGTTACAGTTAATCATAATGGTCTCATAACCACACTCAGCAGCAGCTAAAACCCCATGTACACAACAGTAATCAAACTCAATTCCTTGGCCAATTCTATTTGGTCCAGAACCTAGTACAATAACTTTCTTTCTATCTGTTACTACACTTTCATTATCAGAATAACGCTTACCATCGGCAGTTTCCATTTCACTTTCAAAAGTTGAATAGTAATATGGTGTCTTGGCCTCAAATTCAGCCGCACAAGTATCAACTAGCTTGTAAACTCTGTTAATATTCAATTCTTCACGCTTACTATAAACCTGACTCTCTAAACACCCTAGCATATGCGCTATCTGGCGGTCTCCATAACCTTTCTGCTTAGCTTCAAGTAAAAGTGGTTTTTCAATGGTATCAATATTAAAGGTAGAAATTTCCTTTTCTAAGAAATATAGTTCTTCGTATTGCTTTAAGAACCACATGTCTATCTTAGTGATTTCATGGATTCTACTTAAAGGGATACCCATTTTAATAGCATCGTAAATAATGAATACACGATCCCAAGACGCAAATTTTAGCTTCTCAATAATTTGATCGTAATTAGTATTCTCCTTGCCGTCAGCCCCTAAACCATTACGTTTAATCTCGAGTGACTGTGTAGCTTTGTGCAATGCTTCTTGGAACGAACGTCCAATACCCATAACCTCACCTACAGCCTTCATTTGTAGTCCTAAAGTTCTATCTGAACCTTCAAACTTATCGAAATTCCAACGTGGTATTTTTACAATAACGTAATCTAAAGTTGGTTCGAATAATGCCGAAGTCGATTTAGTAATCTGGTTGCTTAACTCATCTAAATGGTACCCCATAGCCAATTTAGCAGCAATTTTTGCAATAGGATACCCTGTTGCTTTACTTGCCAATGCCGAAGAACGTGATACACGTGGGTTAATTTCAATAGCGATAATCTCTTCTTGATCATCTGGACTAACTGCAAACTGAACGTTACAACCTCCAGCAAAATCACCAATACTACGCATCATATGGATAGCCATATCACGCATTTTTTGATACGTTCTATCACTTAAAGTCATAGCTGGCGCTACCGTAATGGAATCTCCCGTGTGGATTCCCATGGGATCCATATTTTCAATAGAACATATAATGACAACATTACCGTTAGAATCTCTTAATAACTCCAACTCATATTCTTTCCATCCAAGTAATGCTTTATCAATCATTACCTCATGGATAGGTGATATCTCAAGTCCGCGACGTAATAGCTTGTCAAAATCGGCTTCATCATAAACAATAGCCGCTCCTGCTCCACCTAAAGTAAACGAGGAACGAATACATAATGGAAAACCAAACTCTTGAGCTATCTCTTTACCTTTTAAGAAAGAGGTGGCCGTTGCCTGCGGTGCCATACCAACACCAATTTTGCCCATTAATTCTCTAAACTGTTCTCTATCCTCGGTGATATTGATAGCATCGATATTTACACCGATAAGCTCTACTCCAAAATCCTCCCAAATACCTTTTTCATCAGCCTCGATTGCAAGGTTTAGCGCAGTTTGTCCTCCCATAGTAGGTAAAACCGCATCAATTTGTGGATGTTCTTTTAAAATCTTGACTATCGACTTTGTATTCAATGGCAACAAATACACATGATCGGCCATAGAAGGATCGGTCATTATCGTTGCTGGATTCGAATTAATTAAGATAGTTTCAATTCCATCTTCTCTTAAAGATCGTAATGCCTGTGAACCAGAATAATCGAACTCACACGCTTGTCCAATGATAATTGGACCCGAACCAATAATTAGTATAGATTTTAATTTAGGATTTTTTGGCATTTTTTAAAGTATTCTAGTGAAAATAAATTAGTTGCAAAATTAGTAATTACGAAACATAAAAAAAGGCGTTACACTTAAGCAACACCTTTAACTTATAAACAATTGTTAATCATTATTTTTTATGTCTTGTTTCAGATGATACAGACAATTTCTTTCTTCCCTTAGCTCTTCTACGGGCAAGTACTTTTCTTCCATTAGCAGAAGCCATTCTTTCTCTGAAACCATGCTTGTTTCTTCTCTTTCTTTTCGATGGTTGAAACGTTCTTTTACTCATTGTCTTATATCTTTAAATATCTGAAATGTAATTATAACTGTAATTTTGACCTTTTGGCAAAACTGGGTGCAAATATACAAAGCTTTTTTATTTCACAAACCTATTTTAAAAATATTTTTTAGATAAAATTTTGTTTCTTTGCATCTCAAAATAAAATCACTCAAAAACAAGGCTATTTGCCCTGTATAACATACAAAACACAACCATGTACAACAAGATTATAAAACTCATTATTGCCATTGGAATTATCGCTTATGCTGTTTACCAATTTACCTTAGGTGAAATTGGAAATGGTATTGCCCTTATCCTATTAGCCGGTGTGTTTATCTTCTTATATTTCAAAAACGAATTTATTCTATTGGCTTTTCTTCGACTAAGAAAGCAAGATTTTGATGGTGCTAAAAAATGGCTAGACAAAATTAAAAATCCTGAAGGCGCTTTAGTTAAAAAGCAACAAGGCTACTATAATTATCTTCATGGCTTAATGACTATGCAAGATAATATGAATGATTCTGAAAAATATTTCAAAAAGGCCATTAATCTGGGCTTATCCATGAAACATGATTTAGCCATGGCTAAATTAAACCTTGCAGGAATTGCCTTTTCAAAACGCAGAAAAAGAGAGGCGCAACAATTGCTAACCGAAGCCCAAAAGCTAGATAAACACGGCATGCTCACCGATCAAATAAAAATGATGAAACAAAACATGAAGCAAGCTGTAGGACCTAATCAACATTTTGGTGCAGGTGGATCTTTAAGATCTCAGAAGAGAAGAAGCAGATAACTTTAAGTGTACTACTGTCATTCCGAACTTGTTTCGGAATCTAAATAATTTTTGGTGAGATGAGGCTGAAACGGCTTCAGCATAACAAAAATGAATTATTTCTCAGCTAAATCATAATACCCTTCTTTAGGTATTTCTATTTCGTAACGTTTCCTGGATTTATTATTGAGATGTCTTTCGCGCAACCAAGGATTGTGTAGTTTAAGTATCTTATAGTTTATTCCAAATTCCTGGGCAAACATAGAAAAGTCGGTAACAGCAGTATCTACTTCAACTTTAAAAGTTGGAATATTAGTATATAAATCTTTATCCCTAAAATTGAAACCGTATTTATTTGGATGGGATAAAATCTCTTTTAATGCCACAATTCTAAAGAGGTAACGCCCTGTTTCTTCTCCTAGTAATAAATCATAATAATCTGTAACATTTTGCTCTCCTAATCTTCTAGACACTCCAGCTTTCCCAGCGTTGTAAGCTGCCGCAGCTAGTGTCCAAGACCCTAGACTTTCTTTAGCATCTAACAAATACTTACAAGCAACCTCTGTAGCTTTTTTTAAATGATAACGTTCGTCTACATTGGTATTTACTTCTAAACCATTCTCTTTCCCTGTGGCTTTCATAATTTGCCATACTCCACGAGCACCTGCAGGAGACACCGCATTGGTGAGTCCGCTCTCAATAACAGCTAAATATTTAAAATCGTCCGGAACTCCATACTTCGCCAAAATAGGTTCTATTATTGGAAAATATTTTTTGGAACGCTTAAACATTAACAATCCATTAGATTGCCAATAGGTATTTACCAATAACTCTCTATCCATACGTTCTAGAATATCCGGATTGTTTAACGGCATGGCCTCACCCGCAAAGTCTAGATGTTCTGGGACTTGAAGTGCATAAACATTGTAATCGTTTATGAGTTTCTTTTCAAAGTTTTCATCGGTAGGCGCGTCTTGGAGGGCATAAATAAATATAAAACATAAACTTAATAACCCTACGCACGCTAAAATGCGTTCTACTAGCTTCATCGTTAAAAGTTTTGTATAAAGTTAATAAAAGCGTACTAATTTTCAAGAATTATATCCACTAAATGCGCATTAAACCACTTGTACTTATTTATTATCATAATATGGGTACCACCAGGAACAACAATACAATCTTCGATATTACTAATTGGAAAAACAGCATCATTATCACCATGAATATGCACAATACCTGTTGGCGGTTCTTCTTGCTGCCAATTAACCATACAGTCTATGGCCCAATCTAAGTATCTATTATCATTTACCGACAAGTATTTTTGATATAATTTTAGCCGTTTAGTAAAACTCTTTCCAAAGGCATATTTTTCCAGAACATCAATTTTACTGGCTAAATGCGTGGGTAATAGTTTATACACCTTTGTTTTTCCTGCCAATTGCATGTGCTTAGGAATCTCACTTTTGGACTTTACGCTAGAAACAATAATCAGTTTTTTGGGTGAAACAAACTTTACCATCTCTTGAACTAGAACACCTCCAAAAGAAACCCCTAACAACAAAAAATTCTCGTTGGTAATATGGGTTGTCATTCTATACGCATACTCGCTTAATGTTTCTTCATCTAAGGGCACACACCATTCAAGATAATGTAACTTGAATTTGTCTTGCGGGAGGCTAATATGCTCAAAAATTAATGGGCTTGCAGCCATACCTGGCATTAAATAAACATGTATTAACTCTTGACTCATAAGGTATTAACTAGGTTTTTTCTTTACAATGCCGTTTTTTTTTCGTAGTTTTGCAGCCTAAAACAAACTAAAGTTTGTAATTATATTCTCCGCATAAATTTAAAACATTTAAATAATATGGTAGATGCTGTTGAACTAATAGACAATGATTTTTTACGCCAATTTGAAGTTAAAGTTGATAATCAATTAGCGAAAATTGAGTATTCTTTACAGGAGCGAAAAATATTTTTGACTAAACTTATAATCCCTCAAAATGTTGAAGACGAAGGATTTAAAAAAGAATTTTTAGCTGCTGTTTTTGAGCAGATTCACGAAAGAAACCTAAGTGTTGTTCCTACCAGCCCAGAAATTGCGAGATTTGTTAGGGCTAACAGAAAGTATAAGCGTATGCTTCCTGTAGGCGTAAGAATTTAAGTTTTCTAAAAAAACTACTAAAAGTCCGAAGTCTAATATTTAGCTTCGGATTTTTTATTTGCCATCATAATATCTGGAGTAATCATCTGACACCTTATCCAACACTAAGTCTGCTGTAGCCTTCGAGACCAACTTACCAAATGAATTGATATAGTATTCCTCTTTGGAATTCGTATAGGAATCGGTAATCTCTATTTGATCATTCTGTAGCGACCATTCAAAAGATTCACTAGAAGAGACTACACCTTCGGCATCCTCAGTAGATCTAATTCTTCCCCCTGTATTATCTGGCCCAAAAAACAACCGTAATGTTAGCTCTTTATCCCCATCGAACTTAACATTATCCCAAACACCATAAAGCAGTTCGTTTTCATCAATATCATCTTTAGAACATGAGAATAATGAGAATGAGATAAAGGAAACAAGTAATATTTTGTGGAAAATTTTCATAAGTAGGTTGTTTTGGGGAAACAATTTCTAGATGTAAACATACTTCTTAATTGTAGTTTACCTTAAAAAACTCGTTCAACCCTCATAAAATCAGATTAAAACAACTCCAAAGCGCGTTTACTTCAGTTTTTAAAATTAAATCTCACCAGACCGTCTTCATCTATTTTAGTTAGTTCTACAGTATGTAATGTATTTACTAAATCCGGATTCCAAGGCGTTTTAACCTTTACATAGTTTTCTGTAAACCCATGAATATAGCCTTCTTTATTTTCACTTTCGAACAAAACAGTTCTGCTAGTAGCCAGCTGACTCTCATAAAACGCTCTTCGCTTTTTCACAGAGAGCCCTCGTAACATTTTACTACGTTTACTCCTTACGTTGTTAGGAACAACCTCTTCCATTTCGGCGGCTTCGGTATTATCCCTTTCAGAATAGGTAAAAACGTGTAAATAAGAAATATCGAGTTCGTTTAAAAAATGATAGGTTTCCAAAAAATGCTCGTCTGTTTCCCCTGGAAAGCCTACAATAACATCTACTCCAATACAGGCATGAGGCATCACTTCCTTTATTTTTGCAACTCTATCTATATACAATTCCTTAAGATAGCGACGCTTCATTTTCTTTAAAATTTCATTACTTCCACTCTGTAAAGGCACATGAAAATGAGGAACAAAAGCACGTGACTTAGATACCAAATCTATCGTTTCGTTTTTTAGCAAATTGGGCTCTATAGATGAAATACGAAGGCGCTCTATACCTTCAACTTTATCTAATTCGGTTACTAAATCCAAAAACGTATGTTCGTGTTTTTTGTTTCCGAATTCCCCTTTACCATAATCTCCAATATTAACGCCGGTTAAAACAATTTCCTTAATGTTTTGAGCAGCAATCTCTTTGGCGTTGTTTAAAACATTTTCCATGGTATCACTACGAGAAATACCACGAGCTAAAGGGATAGTACAATAGGTGCATTTATAGTCGCAACCGTCTTGAACTTTTAAAAATGCTCTTGTTCTATCTCCAATGGAATAAGACCCCACGTAAAAATCGGCATCTTCGATTTCACAAGAATGCACCTCTCCAAAATCGTTTTTTGTTAAATCGTTCAGGTAATCTGTAATCTTGAACTTTTCAGTAGCCCCCAAAACCAAATCCACGCCATCTACATCTGCTAACTCCTGTGGTTTTAATTGGGCGTAACACCCCACAGCTGCTACAAACGCTTTATCGTTTGCCTTTTGGGCTTGCTTTACAATAGTTTTGAAACGCTTATCGGCATTTTCTGTAACCGAACATGTGTTTATCACATAGATATCGGCTTTCTCTGAAAAATCTACACGATCAAAACCTTCGTTCTTAAAACTTCTGGCTATAGTAGAGGTCTCGGAAAAATTCAACTTACAACCTAATGTATAAAATGCGACTTTTTTGTTCATTATTGTTCTGATGCTATTTCTAGCGCTTTAAAACTCTTTATATTTGTGATATTAAGGAAACCAATACATAAAAAATTATAGGCTATTGATTTCTTAGGCGCACAATTAGCGTGCAAATTTACAACTAATTAGTTATATGATAAAACCTGTTAAAAAACAAATAACACACTATATATCAATAAGTTGTATAATAATATTTATTTTCTCCTGCACAAAAAACGCAAACTCAAATAGAGACCACCTCGTCTTTAGATACAACGAGTATGCTAACATCAACACATTAGACCCTGCTTTTTCAAGGACGTTACAGGATAATTCTGTAAACAATCAAATCTACAACGGATTGGTTCAACTTGATGACCGTCTAAACATAAAGCCTTGTATTGCCAAATCTTGGAACATTTCTAACGATGCTTTAGTTTACACGTTCAGCCTAAGAAACGATGTTTTTTTCCACAAACACCACTTATTTGGCAAAGATTCCACCAGAACGGTTACGGCTAAAGATTTTGAATTTAGTTTAAATCGATTAAGAAATAAGAAACTGGCCGCTCCAGGAAGTTGGGTTTTAAATAAGGTTCGTGATTTTAAGGCCATAAACGACACCATTTTCAGCATTGAATTAAAACAACCTTTTCCTGCATTTATCGGTCTACTTGCCATGAAATATTGCTCTGTAGTTCCAGAAGAAATCTTAACACATTACGGAAACGATTTTAGGTCTAACCCTATTGGAACGGGGCCTTTTAAGTTTAAACGCTGGGAGGAAAACATTAAGCTTGTTTTAAGAAGAAACGAACTTTATTTTGAAAAAGACTCTTTGGGCAACCAACTCCCGTATTTAGAGGCGGTAGCATTAACTTTTTTACCCGATAAACAAAGCGAATTTTTACAATTTGCTCAGGGCAATATCGACTATTTACAGAGTCTAGACAATTCTTATAAAGATGAATTGTTAACCGCCAACGGCAAACTTAGAGCTAAATACAACGCCACGGTAAACATGTCCCGCGGCCCTTACCTCAACACCGAATACCTTGGCTTTTACCTTGATTCTGAAACGCCCGAAATTCAATCTAAGCTAATTAGGAAGGCCATAAATTATGGTTTCGACAGAAAAAAGATGATGATTTACCTTCGAAACGGCATTGGCAATCCTGCTAATGGCGGATTTATTCCTATTGGACTAGAAGGTCACAAAACAACCAGTGGCTATAGCTATCAACCTCAAAAAGCCAAACAACTCATCAATCAGTTTAAAAAAGAAAGCGGTATTACAAACCCCGAAATAAACTTAGTAACAACGAGTAATTACTTAGATTTTTGTGAATTCATTCAACGAGAGCTCGAAAAGGCGGGCCTAAGCATAAATGTTGAAGTCATGCCAGAGGCAGCACTGCGAAGTGCGCGATACAATGGAAAAGTAGACATGTTTCGAAGTTCTTGGGTTGCCGATTATCTAGACGCCGAAAACTATTTGTCCATTTTTTACAGCAAGAACTTCGCTCCCAGTGGCTCGAACTACTTCCACTTCAAAAACAAAACAGTAGATAGCCTTTACAATAAAGCGTTCCTAATTACCAATATTGAAGAACGAAAAGAGTTATACTCCAAAATAGATTCATTAGCTATGGATCATGCTATCATGGTGCCTCTTTATTACGATGAAGTCGTAAGGTTTACCCAAAAAAACATAAGTGGCCTTGGCATCAATCCCATAAACATGATTGATTTAAAACGTGTTAAAAAAGCTGAGGAATAATTTTCAACTATGACAGAACTAGTGTTCTAAAGGCTAAAAATCTTCTTTGGGAGCTTTACCAATATCTTGAATCTCATCTTTTACCTCAACACCTGTTTTCTCCCATTTTTTCTTCAATAATATATAGAATAGATATACTGTTAAAAGTCCAAAAGGAAGGGCCAATAAGCCCGCTCCAAGGTTATTGTCCCAATCAATACCCAAATCAAAAAGCCCATCTATAATACCAAGGGTAAAACCTCCAATGACGATAGCGCCGACATAATACGAGGCTACACCTAAGATAGCGAAAAGCCATTTCTTCTGGTTATATGCAACCGATAAATCGTAAAAACGTTTCCCTATAAAGTAAACAAGTATTAAACCTAACATATTTTAGTTTTTAATGAAATAATAAATATCGTCGTCGCCCTTTCCTTTAAGTCTTTTAGAGACCAAGTATCCTGAGGTTCCATTGTTGTTTGTTATAAATGAAAAATCGTCCTTAGAGCTATTTAACGGTTTTGGTAATTTTTCAGCTTTAGTAAATTCTCCCTTGTCATTTATAGTGCTTTTGTAAATATCGTAAGCCCCGTAACCTCCCGCTCTTAAAGAAGAGAAATACAACACATTATCATCTGTAATAACAGGAAACATTTCCCTGCTATATGAATTCACATTCTTTCCTAAGTTTTTGGGCTCAGAAAAGGAGTTATGTCCTAAGACATCAACCTTAAAGATATCGGAACCTCCTTTTGTTGTCTCTCTGCCTCCTCGAAGGTTAGATGTGAAGTATAACGTTTTCCCGTCACTACTTAAAGTGGGATGCGCATACGAATACCTAAGTTTACAAAAAGGCAACACCTTAAAATCGGTCCAACCAATAACCTTATCGTACCTACCAACCGAAATATGAAAATTTTCCATATTAAAATTTCCTTTGGGCTTATTTTTATAATTATACCTCGAAGTAATGTATAAATACTTCCCATCTGGCGATAGCGTTGTACTTGTAATATTGATTATATTCTGTCTTGGATCTATGGGGAGTTGTTCAATATTTATAATTTCACCTGTTTCAGAAACCTCTCCCTGGAAGACCTGTAAAACAGGCATACCTTGGATTTTTTTAACCTTACCCTTTTTCCCCGTAACAAAAGATGTAAATAGGATTTTGTTGGACTTGATTGACATTAAGGCAAAATGTGGGTATTTATTGTTTAGGTCTATATTGACAATCTTGTAAGTGTCTTTTTGAGAAAACACAAGTACAGACATAAAAAGCAATAGCAAGCTAAAAAAAAGCCTCATAACCCTCAATTATAAAAAATAAAGTTACTGAATATTATTCACGCCTGTATTTTTTGGTTTCTTCGAAAACATATTCCAGAATCGCTTTATCTTCTTCTGTAAATTCTTGTTTTCGCCTATCCATTACTACTTGGGCGACCTCAAATGCTTTTCGGGTTAAATATGTTGTAAAACCTGCACTTCCACCCCAACTAAAGCTAGGGACAAAATTTCTTGGAAAACCACTACCAAAAATATTGGCACTCACCCCCACAACGGTGCCCGTATTAAACATTGTATTTATACCAGCCTTGCTATGGTCTCCCATCATTAATCCACAAAACTGCAAACCAGTTCTTGCAAAACCTTCAGACTCGTAATCCCACAACCTCACTTCGGCATAATTGTTTTTTAGGTTAGAGGTATTGGTATCTGCTCCCAAATTACACCACTCTCCTAAAACGGAGTTACCCAGAAATCCGTCATGACCCTTATTTGAATAGCCAAAAATTACAACATTATTAATCTCTCCACCAACTTTACTGTAAGGCCCTATAGTTGTAGGCCCATAGATTTTAGCTCCCATATTTACTTTGGCGCCTTCACATAAGGCAAAAGGCCCTCTAATCATACTGCCTTCCATAATTTCAGTATCCCTCCCGATGTATATTGGACCTCCGGAAGCGTTCAAAGAACACAATGGTAACTGAGCACCTGGTTCAATAAAAATATTTTCTGATTGAAAAACAACTACCTGATCGGGAATTGGCTCGGATGCTCTGTTTTTCGTAATTAATATGAAATCTTCTTGAATAGCTTTTCCGTTTTTTGAAAAAATATCCCAAGTATTCTCAATTTTAATACAATCTTCTTCAAATTCTACAACTTCAAAAGCACTAAAATCTATATCTTCTTGGCCTTCTTTTGTGAAAAAGGCAACAATATCTTCACCTTTAAACACTGCTTGGTTATCTTTCAAATTTCTTATGACTTCAACCATCTTAGAATTAGGAAGGTAAGAAGCATTAATCATGATGTTTTCTTCTAGCTCCACCATAGGAAACTTTTCAGACAGATAGTCTTCGGTAACCGTTGTTGTAGTAGTATCTAGAAAGGATTCCCATTTCTCTCGAATTGTTAAAATACCAACTCTAATGTCTGCCACAGGACGCGTATAGGTAAATGGTAATAAATTATTTCTTGATGGGCCGTCAAAAAGGATGTAATTCATGGGAAATATGAAGTTTGAAATTTGAAATTCCTAAAAACACCCAGCATTTAGCTTTGTGCTTAGAACAAATGTATACCAATTGCGCAAAATAAAAAAGCCTTTCTAAATTAGAAAGGCTTGGTAGTTTTATAGAATCTTAAGTTTACTTTTTAAACTTAGCGTATTTAGTTTTGAACTTATCGATACGACCAGCAGTATCTACTAATTTAGATTTACCAGTGTAGTAAGGGTGTGATGTTCTTGAAATCTCCATTTTTACAAGCGGATACTCAACACCGTCAACCTCAAGAGTTTCATTTGTTTCTGCAGTAGATTTTGTTAAAAACACATCGTCGTTAGACATATCTTTAAATGCTACTAATCTATAATTTTCTGGGTGTATATCTTTTTTCATCGCTTTGAGCTTTAAAAATCTTTAATTTTTCGAGGTGCAAATTTAAGTAATTTTTATAACTGCACAATACTTTTTTACTAATTTTTATTTCATTTTTTTGTGTAACTATTTGGTATCTTTGGTTACTAACCTACCAACTAACAAAATATTTCAACTTTATCATGGAAAAATCTGTAAAATCTAACGCAGTTAATCTTGGACTTTATCTGGCTATTATTCTTTCACTCTATACCGTAATTGGATATGTAGTTAATCTTGAATTGTTAATCAACTTTTGGATGATATTCTTGGTTTTACCCATAATCATATTAATTTTTGGAATTTACACTATTGGCAAAACGAAAAAATTACAAGATGGCTTTGCCAGTTTCAAGGAGGCCTTCTCTTCCTACTTTATCACTGTAGCTGTCGGTATTTTTGTAAGCACGCTCGTAAGCTTCATATTGTTTAACTTCATTGACCCCGAAGCTGCTTTAGAACTAAAAGAAATCGCTTTAGAAAAATCGGCTGAAATGATGAAAAGTTTTGGCGCACCACCAGAGCAAATTGCCCAACAAATAGAAGCCGCTGAAAAAAAGGATACACAATCCCTTAAGTCTCAAGTATTGCAATTGGCTCAAAGTTTAGTTTTCTTCACTATATTAGGTCTTATTGTTGCGGCAATAATGAAAAAAAACAGGCCTGAGACAGAATAATTTCTGTACTTTTGGCTTAGCAAACTATAAGTCATTTCATGAACATATCTGTAGTTATACCACTACTTAACGAACAGGAATCAATAAAAGAATTACACAATTGGATTGCAGATGTTATGCAATCCAATCATTTTTCTTACGAAATCATTTTTATTGATGACGGTAGTACAGATGAGTCGTGGAAAATTATAAATACCCTTGCCTCTAAAAACAGCACTGTAAAAGGCATACGTTTTTTAAAAAACTTTGGGAAATCGCAAGCATTACATGCTGGTTTTGAAAAAGCAAAAGGCGATGTAGTTATAACTATGGATGCCGATTTGCAAGACAACCCCAACGAAATCCCCGAGCTTTATAACATGATTACTATAGACGGGTATGATTTGGTTTCTGGTTGGAAAAAAAAGCGTTACGATTCTGTTATTTCAAAAAACTTACCCTCTAAATTATTTAACTGGGCTGCACGAAAGACTTCTGGAGTAAAGTTGCACGATTTTAACTGTGGCTTAAAAGCCTACAAAATAGATGTTGTAAAAAACATTGATGTTAATGGTGAAATGCACCGCTATATCCCTGTACTTTCCAAAAACGCTGGCTTTACCAATATAGGGGAGAAAATAGTAAAACATCAAGCTAGAAAATACGGTGTTACCAAGTTTGGGATGAATCGCTTTCTACATGGATTTTTGGACCTTATAACCATTTGGTTTATTTCACGTTTTGGTAAACGCCCCATGCATTTGTTTGGAGCGCTTGGTGTTATTATGTTTATCATAGGCTTTAGCTTTTCTATATATCTAGGCATTGACAAACTATTCTTAAATCCTACGGGAAGGTTGATTACAGAGCGCCCACAATTTTATATAGCGCTATCAACCATGATAATAGGTACACAATTTTTTGTAGCTGGTTTCTTGGGGGAGATTATATTGCGCTCAAAACAAGACAAAACGCGCTACTTAATTAAAGATGAAATAAACTTATAAATCACATAAACCCTAATTGGTCATTCGTTAAAAATGACTTTTTATAAACTAAATTTTTAATCATTATAATTACTTTTGCAGTATAAAATTCAACCACGTTATGATTTACATTGAACCAAAAATTTTAAATAGGATAAACACTTGGCTTACTCCAACTTTTGATGAAGAAACTCAGCAATTTATTAAAGATAGCATTGCTAATAACCCAAAAGACATACAAGAAAGTTTTTATAAAGATTTAGAATTTGGTACCGGTGGTATGCGTGGTATAATGGGCATAGGCACCAATAGAATAAATAAATATACCTTAGGAAAAAGCACACAAGGCTTAAGTAATTATTTAAAAGCATCGTTTCCCGATGAAACAATTAAAACTGTTATTGCCTACGATTGTAGACACAATAGTAAAACCTTAGCAAAAGTGGTTGCCGATGTCTTTTCTGCTAACGGTATAGAAGTCTATTTATTCGAAGATTTAAGACCTACTCCAGAACTATCTTTTGCGGTAAAGCATTTAAATTGTCATTGTGGTATTGTATTAACCGCATCTCATAATCCTCCAGAATACAATGGATACAAAGTATATTGGCAAGATGGTGGACAATTAGTACCGCCACATGATGGTGCTGTTATTAAGGCCATTAACGATATTGATTATGCAGATATCAAGTTAGACTCTAACGAATCGTTAATTAACTACATAAGTACAGATATTGATAACGCTTTTGTTGATGCCTCGGTAGAAAATGGTAGCTTAAATTTAACCCAAGAAGCTAAAGATAATCTAACGGTAGTGTTTACCTCACTGCACGGCACTTCGATTACAGCTGTACCAGAAACACTTAAACGTGCTGGTTATAAAAATGTTCATATCGTAAAGGAGCAAGAAGCTCCAGATGGCGGTTTCCCTACAGTAGAATCTCCTAATCCCGAAGAGCCAGCAGCCTTAAAAATGGCCTTGGAATTGGCCGAAGAAGTGAATGCCGATATCGTAATTGGAACGGACCCAGATTGTGATAGATTGGGTGTTGCGGTTAGAAACCTGAATAATGAATTAGTGCTTTTAAACGGAAATCAAACTATGGTTATGATGACCGATTTCCTTTTAAAACAATGGAAAGCACAAGATAAAATCAAAGGAAAAGAATTTATTGCTACCACTATAGTATCTACTCCTATGCTTTCAACCATTGCTAAATCTTATGGTGTAGAGAACAAGATTGTTTTAACAGGTTTTAAATGGATTGCCAAACTCATCAAGGATTTTCCAGAGCTTAATTTTATTGGTGGTGGAGAAGAAAGTTTCGGTTACATGGTAGGTGATTTTGTTAGAGATAAAGATGCTGTTACCTCTACACTACTTGCCGTTGAAATCGCAGCTCATGCAAAAGCAAACGGAAGTTCGGTTTACGAAGAACTAATAAAACTTTATGCAGAACACGGATTCTTTAAAGAAAAACTTGTTTCACTCACAAAAAAAGGTATAGAAGGTGCCGAGGAAATCAAGCAAATGATGGTCGATGCCAGAGAAAACCCCTTAAAGGAAGTCAATGAATCTAAGGTAATTAAAATCGAAGATTACCAATTATCTGTGTGTAAAAATATGGTAACTGGTCAAAAAACAGATATTAAAATACCTAAATCGAATGTATTGATTTATTACACAGAAGACGGTACGCAAGTAGCGCTTAGACCTAGTGGTACAGAACCAAAAATAAAATTCTATGTAAGCGCCAATACAACTCTAGATTCTGTTTCAGATTTTAAAAATGTAGAAAAGGCATTAGATTCTAAAATCGATGCGGTACTCAAAGACATGAACCTTATTTAATGAAGTACTTTAAGCAGATTTTAAGGTTTGCTGTTCCTTATAAAAAATATGCCATATTAAATATTATTTGTAATATTTTCTATGCCCTTTTTAGCGCTTTATCTTTTATAGCCTTAATTCCCATGTTAGATGTTCTATTTGAGAAGGACCTCTCCACGGGTAGCGCCAAGAAAGAAATAGCCAAACCTGTTTTCGAAGGGGTTTCCAAAACTTTGGATTTCTTTAAGGATTACATGGCATATCACATCAACGAATATGCTTTTAACGACCCTTCTAAGGCCTTAATATTGGTAACATCGTTAGTGATTATCCTATTTTTTATCAAAAACATCTCTAACTATTTCGCCATGTATTTTATAACGTTTTTGCGAAATGGTGTTTTAAAAGATGTTAGAAACACATTATTCAAAAAAACTGTAGAACTACCTATTTCATATTATTCGGAAAAAAGAAAGGGAGATATTATGGCAAGGATATCTACAGATGTACTAGAGATTCAACATTCCTTTTTATCAATTTTAGAACTTATAGTTAGAGAACCTTTAACTATAATTTTCACCATAGTAATGATGCTTTTAATTAGCGTTGAACTTACTGTATTTGTTTTCATTTTTATACCTGTTACTGGATTTATAATTTCTAGAATCGGGAAATCACTCAAACGCAAATCAGACCGGGTTCAAAAGGAACAAGGGGAGTTTTTATCTATAATAGAAGAAACCCTAAGTGGGCTTAAAGTTATCAAGGGCTTTAATTCTGAAGCTATATTCAACCGAAAATTCCAAAACTCGACCAATAGATTTTATAAATTTTCGAACAGGCTTCTTAACCGACAGAATTTAGCATCTCCTACCAGCGAATTTTTAGGCATAACCGTAATAGCCATATTGCTTTGGTTTGGTGGAAGAATGGTATTGGTAGACGGTACTCTGGACGGTAGTGACTTTATAGCTTACATGGGATTAGCATATAACATACTTACTCCTGCTAAAGCCATAAGTAAAGCCAGTTATAATGTAAAAAAAGGCAATGCAGCCGCAGAACGTGTTCTTGAAATATTGAATACAGAATCGTCTTTAAAAGACAAGCCCAATGCGAAAGTTAAAGCAGAATTCAATAGCGATATTTCCTTAAATAACGTATCGTTTAAATACGAAGACGATTATGTCTTAAAAGACTTTTCCATTAAAGTCCCAAAAGGAAAAAGTGTTGCCTTAGTTGGCCAATCTGGAAGTGGAAAATCTACCATCGCCAATCTTGTTACCAGATTTTACGATGTTAACAAAGGTAGTATTACTATAGATGGTGATGATATTAGAGATTTGACCAAACACTCCCTTAGAGACTTAATGGGACTAGTAACCCAAGATTCTATATTGTTTAACGACACTATTAAAAATAATCTGCTTCTTGGTAATGAAAATGCAACCGATGATGAGATTATTGAAGCTCTAAAAGTTGCTAATGCTTGGGAATTCGTAAAAGATTTAGATGGTGTCTTGGACTATAATATTGGTGACTCTGGAACAAAACTTTCTGGCGGACAGAAACAACGTTTAAGCATTGCCAGAGCCGTATTAAAGAGTCCGCCTATAATGGTACTGGATGAAGCAACATCTGCTTTAGATACCGAGAGCGAACGTCTTGTTCAAGTGGCTTTGGAAAATATGATGAAAAATCGAACTTCAATTGTAATTGCCCATAGGCTGTCTACAATTCAAAACGCCGATGAAATCATTGTACTCAATAAAGGAGAAATTGTAGAGCAAGGTAAACACAAAGCGCTAATCGAAAAAAATGGCACTTACAGAAAGCTTGTTGAAATGCAGACGCTTTAAAAAGAGCGATAACTTATAAAAAGTAAAAAAGGATAGTGATTTGGGGGCAACTATCCTTTTTTTTATTCATGGTCAGACTTGGGGACGACTAACCAACATAAGTAGGTTTCTTGTACAAACTTATAATAAATAAGGTTGTCCACCAAGAAAAAATAGTATTTTATCGCTTATAAATGCATTTCATCGATAATTTATTTTCAAATATCAGAATTTCAATCAATTACAAAACCCGTTTTTGATTAAAATTTTAGTGTTTAAACTTTTACTATATTTATTAGTCTAATGACTAAATTTTGTTTGTGACCCAAGAAGAAGAACTATTACAAAAGCTGCAGTCCAACACCCATAAAGAACAGGCTTTTAGAGAATTAATTTCGCTCTATAAAGAACGGCTCTATTGGCACATAAGACATATTGTTAAATCTCATGACGATGCAGACGATGTACTGCAAAACACCTTCATAAAGGTTTTTAGAAACATCAATAACTTTAAGGGCAACAGTAAATTATATTCTTGGCTGTATAGGATAGCAACAAACGAGTCTATCACATATATTAACAAAAACGCTAAACGATTACAAATATCAAGTGAGGAAGTTCAACAATTGGCCATTAACAACCTAGCTTCTGATGTCTATTTTGAAGGTGAGACCATTCAATTAAAATTACAAGAGGCCATTGCCACGCTTCCAGAGAAGCAACAATTGGTATTCAACATGAAATATTTTCAAGATTTAAAATATAAAGAAATATCAGAAATTTTAGAAACTAGCGAAGGCGCCCTGAAAGCATCATACCATATTGCAGTAAAAAAAATAGAAAGCTATTTAACTCAAGATTAAACCTTTAAAAAAATATAGAGTCTTATAGATAAGATGAAAAAAGATAAATTACATAACTTAAAAGATAACGGTTTTAAAGTACCCGAAGGTTATTTTAATGGGCTTGAAGACCAAATAATAAGTGAGTTAAAACTAAAGGATATAACGAAAGAACCAGGGTTTAAAATACCTGGCACATACTTTGATACCCTTGAAGACACAATAGTTTCAAAAACTAAGCATAAAGAAACAAAAGTTGTTAAACTCTTTAGTAAAAAAGTCGTGCTTTACGCGTCCAGTATAGCTGCAGCCATCTTACTTTTGTTTAACTTATCTATCTTTGAAAAAGAGAACATTGAACCAGATTATGCTTCTTTAGAAAACTATCTTTTAAACGAAGATATCAGCGCCTATGAAATTGCCTCTTTCTTAGAAGAGGAAGACCTTACAGAAGAAAATTTTGTAGAGTTCAATATAGACAAAGATGCTGTAGAAGATTATATATTTGAAAATTTAGACGTAGAAGATCTATATTAACGATAAACGATTGAAAATGAAAACATATATACTACCCGCAATACTATTTCTATTCGCCTTAAATATGGCGAATGCCCAGCCTCAGGATAGAGAAAGAATAGAAGCCTTAAAGGTGTCTTTCATCACAGAACAGTTGGATTTAACCAAAAAAGAAGCTCAAGCATTTTGGCCCATTTATAACGAATTCGATAAAGTTAACGGTGAAATAAGACATCAAGAAATGCGAACCGTTAGGAGAGAAATAAGAGAAAATCTAAACACAATGTCTGAAGAAAGAGCTTCAGAGTTATTGAAAAAATTAGAAAACTTAGAATCTAGAATTCAAAAAAGCCGTCAGGAATTCATGTCTAAAATCCAGAGTGTGTTACCTGCTAAAAAAATCATCAAATTAAAGATTGCTGAAGATGATTTTAAACGAAAAATGCTTAACCAATGGAAAACCCGACGAAAGGGCCCAGAAGGTAAAAGACAATAAACAGAAGAGATTGCCCTAGAACAACTGTCATTCTGAATTTATTTCAGAATCTGAAACAGTTCAGATTGACAAATGTGACGCTTTAGGCAGTCTCTTTTTTTATTCCCTAAATGTTATTTTAGAAATTTTACCTGCTCCAGCAGCATAAGCAACAGAATCATTTAAAAAACGAATGGTATAAAAACCCTCATCGCTTAAATGCTTCCAGGTATCTCCAGAATCATTGCTGTAGTCTATGCCTTTAAAACCAACAACAACTAATTCCTTTCCGCCCCGATTAGGAACATACTGTACACAACTCCTGTAACCAGGGTTTTGGTTTTCGGCCACGAGTTGCCAAGTTTTACCACTATCAGAAGTTTTTATTTTATTAGCAGTATTTTCGTCGGGCTTGGTATAGTCACCCCCAATGGCAAACCCGTTTTGCTCATCATAAAAATCGATAGAATAGATACCCGTAGTTTCCTTTCCTTGAACAATAGGTGTATTGAACACCTCCCAAGATTTACCTCTATCTGGAGAATACAGAACACGGCTTACTTTTCCCCCAGTTGCAACCCAAGTATGATCTCCAACAATAGCAATATTAGTATCGCTAGCAGCAAAAGCGGCTTCACTAGCTTTGGCTTTTGGTAGCACATCACAGGGTAATTTCGCCCAAGTACCTCCTCCATCTCTTGTAATAATTACACTCATACAGTCTGTTGTTGGGTCGCCTATAGCAATACCCTCTTGGTCATTCCAAAACGCCATGGAATCATAAAAAACCTTAGGATGATTTTCATAATAAACCAACCATCCATCTGAAAACAATTTTGCCGGACTGCCAATTGACAACGTAAACGTTTTATCACCTTGAAAGGCAATGGACCTAAAATTACTGGGCTTTAAGGAATCTTCAGTAACACTCCAATAATTTCCAACTTCGAAGTCTTTCATATAAGATAAGACACTTCTATATATTTCTCCTCTTGAACTAGCTGCCACTACCCTTCCTTCATTTATTTCCAATGCCCTGACATTCAACAAAGAATCTTCCAAAATATGGCTTATTTCTATTTCACTAATATTTCTATGAATAAATTTGGTTTCCTTTTTACAAGAAAAACTAAAAATCACTAGGATTGCCAAAAGAACAAGTTGCTTCATAACATGTATTTGTATAAAAATAAGAAAGCCCCACAATTAATTGTGAGGCTTTCAAAAAAAAAACTAGGTTTATTAACCAAATCTAACTTTCCTGTTTTAATATATCTATATGTCTATAAAGTCGCTCTACATCTAACGGAAGTGTACCATTATAAACACCTCTAATAAAGCCTTGTTTATCTACCAGTATAAAATTTTCGGTATGAATAAAATTACTCTCATCTTGAGTTTTCACAAAATCCTCGTCGGCAAAATAACCTGCTCGTGCCATATGATACAATACCTCCTTATCCCCTGTAACCAAATGCCATTTTTCATTATTCACACCATTCCTTAAAGCATAGTCTTTTAGAACAGGAACCGAATCTCGCCATGGCATAACGGTATGAGACAACAATAATATGTCTTCATCTTGTTCGTAAGTTTTCTGAATCTTACCCATATTTTTGGTCAACTTTGGGCAGATACCTGGACAGCTAGTAAAAAAGAAATCTGCAATATAAATTTTCCCTTCAAATGTTTTATTGGTAATGGTTTCGTCTTCTTGATTCGTAAATGAAAATGCTGGTATTTTATGAACCCCTTTATCCCAATTTGGAGTAAAATCTGCTGAATTAAAATAAGGCAATTTAGTTACTCCCTTATGCACTTTCTGCTCTTCTTTGCATGAAATGAAAATTAAAAACGTTGCTATTAATGTGATGTATTTCATTCTTTGATTTCTTATGAGATTCTGAAAAAAAGTTCAAAATGACAACACATTGTCATTTTATCTCGTCACTATCTTTAGTTACGGTAAAGCACTTTTTTAATCCTACGAGCCCAAAACGCTCTCCATCAATTACTTCATAGTTAGATTTAATGCTACCATCTATCTTCCATAACTTTTGGGAACCAGACTCTTTTCCGTTCTTATAATTAAAATCCATAGAGCGTTTTCCATCGGCATACCATTCTTTTACATTGCCATGAAACTCACCTTTGTTGTTAAAAGTGTAAACAAATTTCTGAGCTCCGTTTTGCCACCAAGCCTTATGGATTCCTACTTTAACACCTTGATTATAAAATCTTTCAAGCGCTAATGCACCATCTTGAAACCACTGTTTTTCAGAACCTTGTTTTCTACCTTCGGTATAAAATATCTCAGATTGTATTTGTCCGTTTTGAAAATGGCTAACTAATTTTCCTGTAAACGGGCTGTCTTCAAATTTTAACACGCCATTATCTAGATTAAACGCTTTACTGGTAGCATCAACAATCAGGATTTCGTCTTTCTTGCAAGAGACAAAAACCAAAAAGAACAGAACAATATGAAAAAGAGTGTGCTTCAATTAACGTGAAATATTCCCTGGCGTACCATAAAAGCCATTTCCATTTAAATAAGGATCTTCGCTAGTAATATGGTAATGATAAATACCATCAGGAAAATCTGCCGTAGCATGAGAATGACCGTGATAATCGTCTAAATCTGAATTGGTGATTTCTTTTCCACTTTCCATTGGTCCATATACCGGGAAACCATCTGCTAATAATCCTAAAAAGGCATCATCTCCAAACTGCTCGGTTAAATACGCAGGTTCAATATGATAATGATAAACACTTCCACCTGTTGGGTGACCGAGCCATTGATCAAAAGAATTAATTTCTCGAGTTAAGGGAGAACCTCCTGCAGCATATTGATTAAAAAATACAACCCCATTTCTCGAAATTCCAATAGGCCCCATAGGCGTAGCTTCTTTATTTGTGGCTTCCTCAGGGTTTAAAGTAATTGTAAACACAATATTTTGTGTTCCAATTCTATTAGGGTTTATTCGAAATTCGCTGTTTGTTCCGTTGTATTCAGCATGCAAAGGATTAGATTCTGGCCAATACGGACTGGTATGATTGGGTAAATCTTGAGTAATGAAAGTTACCGTATTACCATTCACCTCGTAAGACAATCCCGTTCCAGAAAACTTAGACAGAATACTACTAATATCGTAACTCGTATTATCTGGCTCTGGTTCCACTGGGTTCTCTGTATTATCCATATTGTTATTATTATCCTCTTCTTGATTTACAATAACATCATCACCGCTAGAGCAGGCTATAAAAATAATAGTCAACAACAATGGTAATGCTAGTAATTTCTTTACATTTTTCATAATTCATTTTCTTTAAGGGGTTATTTTATAGACTTTCTAAAAGAAGAAAGGTTTAAATCGTCCTAAAATCTTTTTGTTGGTTACCTTTGCACCCAGATTTGGTAGATATGAGATTACACAGAAACTTATGCTTTGCGGTTATTGATGGTTTGACCGATATTTTCAATGAAGACAATTATGCCGATAAAGTCATTCAGCAGCTATTAAAAAGAGACAAACGTTGGGGTGCACGTGACCGCGCTTTTGTTGCAGAAACCACTTATGATATAGTACGATGGAAACGCCTTTATGCCGAAATTGCTGAAGTCAAAGAACCTTTTAACCGTGATAATCTTTGGCGTATGTTTGCCGTTTGGGCAACCTTAAAAGGAATTAAGCTACCAGATTGGAAATATTTTGTTGGTACACCTACCAGAAAAATAAAAGGCCGTTTCGATGAACTTTCTAAAATCAGGAAATTTAGAGAATCTATTCCAGATTGGATTGATGAACTTGGTATTGAGGAATTAGGTGAGAAAAAATGGACCAAAGAAATAGCGGTCCAAAATAAACAGGCCGATGTTATCTTAAGAACCAATACCCTAAAAACTTCTAAAGAAAAACTACAAAATATTTTATTCGACGAGAATATTGAAACCGAATTTATAAAAGGTTATTCGTCGGCTTTAAAACTAAAAGAACGCGCTAATGTTTTTGTAACCGATGCGTTTAAAAACGGTCTATTCGAAGTTCAGGACGCCTCATCGCAGTTGGTGGCTGATATGCTTGATGTAAAGCCAGGCATGAAAGTCGTAGACACTTGTGCCGGTGCCGGTGGAAAAACACTACATATTGCTTCCTTGATGGAAAATAAAGGCCAAATTGTGGCCATGGACATCTATGAAAGCAAACTTAAGAAGCTTAAAGTTAGAGCAAGACGAAACGGTGTTCACAACATAGATCTAAAGGTTATAGATTCCACTAAGCCTATTAAAAAACTTCACAATAAGGCACACCGTGTGCTTATAGATGCCCCTTGTTCTGGCCTTGGTGTTTTAAGAAGAAACCCAGATGCCAAATGGAAATTAGAACCTGAGTTTCTTGATCAAATAAGAGGTATTCAGCAAGACATTCTACAGCGTTATTCTAAAATGGTAAAGTCGGGCGGAAAATTGGTGTATGCGACATGTTCTGTGTTACCTTCGGAAAATGAAAATCAGGTAAATGCATTCCTAGATTCTGAAGCCGGTAAAGAGTTTACCTTTGTAAAAGACAAAAAAGTATTGGCTCACGAATCTGGTTATGACGGCTTTTACATGGCGTTGTTAGAGAAGCATTAACAATAAGTCTTTGTCATTCTGATTGCCCGTGCTGAGCGGATTCGAAGCAAACGTAAGAATCTGTTTAATGAGGTGACCAATATTATTCAGGCTTGTTCTAAAACAACGAGATTGTCACGTCGCTACACTCCTCACAATGACGGCGTGCTTGTTTGGTTTTGTCAACCTGAACTCGTTTCAGGTTCTCACAATAATTAATAATTGAAATTTGAGATTCTGAAACAAGTTCAGAATGACAACTAGTAATGTTTTAAACAGTCTTTTTATTTTTACATATGGCAAAAGAAGACTTGAAAAAACATCTTGGAAACATACTTTACGAAAACATTGAAAATTTACAACCTATTAGCGGCGGCGATATTTCACAAGCCTATAGAATTGACACAAACAATTCAAGTTATTTTTTAAAGTTGAACGGTGCAGACAAGCTCAACATGTTTAAAACCGAAGCCTATGGCTTAGAACTGATTGCTAAAACAAATACTATTAAAACACCTAAAATTTTAGCTTTCGATGTATTTGAAAACTCGGCTTTTCTATTAATGGAATTTGTGGAGTCCAAATCACCAACAGCCCAAGACTTTAAAGCATTGGGTAAGCAGTTAGCTGCATTGCACCAATGTACATCGGAAAGTTTTGGACTTGACACAAACAACTTTATTGGCAGTCTAACTCAGTCTAACAACCAACATGAATCTTGGACCGATTTCTACATTGATGAACGCCTAATACCTCAACTAGACCTCGCCAAAAGCAAAGGACTATTAAACGCTAAAGAGATTCCCTTGACCTCAGCAATGAAAGACGCTTTACAGACTCTTTTCCAAAACATAAAACCATCGCTTTTACATGGCGATTTATGGAGTGGCAACTACCTCATTGCTTCAAACGGGACGCCTTACCTGATTGACCCAGCAGTTTATTACGGACATAGCGAAATTGATATCGCCATGACCAAACTGTTTGGTGGATTCTCTAATCATTTTTATGAGGCATACTTTGACACGATGCCTCCAGATGACTATACAAATCAACGCATTGAGATTTACCAATTGTATTATTTGTTAGTGCATTTGAATTTGTTTGGACGAAGTTATTATGGTTCCGTAGCCTCTATTTTGAAAAGTTTTTTTTCTTGACTTTATAAAATTACAACCACGTTAGTTTAATACTTGCTATGCATCACTCTAACCGTTTTAAAACGTTATTATAGGATGCCCTCAGTATCAAGAGCATGTATTAAAATTAAATTTTATGAAAATTATTTTATGTTTTACATAAATTTATTTACGTTTGTATTAATAAAAGTTATTACTCATGAAACGAAATAAAATAATTCAGACCACATTAAACCTTAATAGATTCACTTTTTGGTTGTCAATAGTTGGAGGGACTGCACTTATTCTTTATATAGGCTATTTATTTATTTTTCCAGAATCGTATCCCGATATTAAAATTTTAAATGATGGAAATATTTCAACCTTTTACTTATGTACTGAATGTGATTATACTGCAAAAAGTATCCCTATTACGGAAGTTGGTTCAGAAATGAAAATCTGGATACTACTGCGCCTAGCTACAATGGGTTTACTATTTATATTGATTACTAATGAAGTAATCAAAATTTTAAAATCAGTTAGAGATTATAAAACATTCCATAATCAAAACATGTTGTATTTCAAACGAATAGCTAAATATACCTTAGCAATCGCCTTTTTTAGAACCATCAATTTTGTTGACGAGGGACAACACGGGATAGGTTTAGAAATAGGGTTTCCCCTAGATTTGTTGCTATTTGCGTTATTCAGCCTAAGTCTTAGTGAAGTTTTTAAAGAAGGTCAACTCTTGCAAGAGGATAAAGATTCAATATTATGAGTATCGTTATAAATCTGGATGTAATGCTGGCCAAACGTAAAATGAAGCTAAAGGACTTGGCAGAGACCATTGGTATATCTGAAACCAATCTCTCCCTACTGAAAACAGGTAAAGTGAAAGGTATCAGGTTCAATACATTGGATAGCATTTGTGAAGTATTGGAATGCCAACCTGGAGATATATTAGAACACATCCCTCCAGATTCGTAAAATGATATCACTTTAAAAACTATTAGAAAGGAGAAAAGGCTGCTACTCTAGAAAATATTAAAATCAATAATTCTTAACGATTATGAAACTATATGCTATCATAGCAATCATCTTATTGTTTAACTCTTGCAATCCTGCCGGAAAAAACACCAAGGAATTAGTCATGGTTAATACACTAGAAAGCCCTGTAACACTTCCTTATGAGATGATTAACGGATTAATTGTTATCAAGCTGCAAATAAATAATTCTAAACCGTTAAATTTTGTTTTAGACACGGGTGCTCCCATCACCTGTATTTTTGAATCTGATAGAGCCATTGGATTTCAAGACCCTTTAGATGAACATGACAAAATTGGTTCACATACAGAAACATATATGGAAAAGCCCGTGAAATTTATTGATGGATTACATCTCAAATTGAATGATGATATCTTTCTTAAAAATCTATCTGTAGGGTTGTGGCCACCAGAACTGTTTTTTAAAAGTACTTCTTATGACAATGTGCCATATGATGGTATAATAGGTTATGACTTATTAAGGTTTGTAATGTTAGAAATTAACCAAGAAAGTAAAACCATAACATTACATAATCCAAAGGAGGCTATTTTACCAGACGATTGGGTTTATTCCAATCTTGAATTCAAAAACAATAAGCCTTATTGCAATATTAACTTACGGATCAAACCAGAAGACGAAAATATCCCACTAAAAGCACACTTAGATTTTGGGAACATAAACCATATGTGGGTAAAAACAAATCCTAGCAAAAACATAATTGCCCCAGTAGAAAGTAAAGAACAAGTTATCGGTATGTCATTAGATGGCAAACCAATGATGGGAATTTCATGGCCAATTCATAGTTTAGAAATTGCTGGATTTATTAATTGGGCAGTACCAATTAGGTTTTCTTCTACTGGGCATTCTCGAGATAAGAACAGAGAGGGACATATTGGCTTGAGAGAGCTAGAACGCTTTAATTTATTGATTGATTACCATAATGAACGCCTTGGGATTAGCCCTATCAAAGAATCCTTTACAATCGATGATGATTCCTTAAAATCATACGAAGGGAAGTATTCATCTCCAAACCTTTCTTATATCATAAAATTGGAGGCAAAAAGAAATCTCTTATATCTTTCAGCAAAAGGAAAGAATCCAATTCCTATGGTTCCCATAAACAACTCTACGTTTAGTTTCAAACCAATGAATATTAGGATAATTTTTTCAAGAAACGAAAACGGCGAAATTGATTATACTAAGTTCACCCTTGAAGAAACCAAAAAAGAGTCAACTTGGACAAAACTTTGATTTTATTTTACGAAATTATTACGGTTTGGTAAAATCAATTCTTCAAAAATACTTTTAACTTATCTGTCATTCCTGCGTAGGCAGGAATCTATTTTGGTTAAATTATGTGTATTCCCACCTACGGAGGAATGACAAAAGGCTTGATTTTGTAAAAAATTTCATCTACCTTCGTTTAACACTGGATATAAGACATTGAAACGTCGCATATCCAAAAGTTAGCAGTGATTTGAGAAAATGGAATATACATTAATACTTCTTGGAATTTTTATTGTTGCTATTTCCAGAGCATATTATTTGGATTATAAAAGTGATAAAGAAGAATTTAATTTCTCTTTAAAAAATGTTGGAAAAAAAGTTCTTGAATATTGTTTTGTTCTATTGATAATATTTGGAATTAAATCCGCGTACACTTATTTAATTCCTTTAAATAAAACTAATGGAATAGAATATAACTCTGAACGATTGAAATTAGGAATCCCACAAATATCAGACAATCTCAAGCACATTCCTGAATGGTCAGAGCAATTCGAAATAGTTTGGTATGATGAGAATTCAAAAAATGGACATTTCAAAAAAGTTGTTGAATATGGAGTTTTAAATGTAAAATCTGAAACTGACTATTACAAAAATGAAAACAAAAAAGATATTTATGTATGGTCGGAATATGATTTTACCGATAACTCGTTCGCATATTTTATGGCAAAACCTAATGATAAAGTTGCTTCCATTTCGGAAAATGGACGACTGAAAATTGAAAAACCAAGAATAGAGCAGGAAATAAATAAATCGGAATTTGAAAAATTTATAAACGAATAAAAACTACCGGCAACAATGGCTAGAACTAATCACTTTTCTCGGCTAGTTCTGAAAATCCTCGCGGATTTTCTGTTTGGTGGGTACTTGCAAAGTTTTAATAAACCACGCAACTACTCATTGCCGATACCATTAAGCAAAGAGTTTATATTCCCCAAAAAAACAAAACCTACCCTTGTTAAAAACCCCGTTAACAACCCCTATTCCTTTCCTTAAAAAACCTCCATTGAATCATGAAAAAAGTGTATTTTTGCGTTTTCATTTTTCATATAAAAAATCATAATAATGATTCATTTCTTTGGAAACACTAGCGGCAAAGTATTTGCTGTACAATCATCAGAAGAATTATCTACTGAAATCATTTCGAAATTAACCTGGTTATTTGGCAACCAGCCTAAAATAGAACAAGCATCATTAGATGCTTTTTTTGTTGGACCTAGAGCTGCCATGATTACCCCTTGGAGTACCAATGCTGTGGAAATTACTCAAAACATGGGTATTACCGGAATTATCAGAATTGAGGAATTCCAAGCGGTTTCTGATGATTTCAAAGATTACGACCCCATGATTTCCGAGAAATTTAATGGATTAAATCAAGAATCATTTACCATAGATATTGAGCCAGAACCTATTTTAGATATTAAGGACATTGCGGCTTACAACATTCAAGAAGGCTTATCGTTAAGCGACGAAGAAGTTGCCTATTTGGAAGGTGTTTCAAAAAAAATTGGTCGTCCGTTAACCGATTCCGAAGTTTTCGGATTTTCACAAGTAAATAGTGAGCATTGTCGCCATAAAATCTTCAATGGAACTTTTGTCATTGATGGTGAGGAAAAACCAACTTCATTATTCAAATTAATTAGAAAAACTTCCGAAGAGCATCCAAATGATATTGTTTCGGCCTACAAAGACAACGTCGCCTTTATTCAAGGGCCAGTAGTTGAGCAATTCGCACCAAAACGTGCCGATGTTCCAGATTATTATACTACTCAAGATTTTGAATCGGTGATTTCATTAAAAGCCGAAACGCATAACTTCCCAACAACAGTTGAGCCATTTAATGGCGCTGCAACGGGTTCTGGTGGAGAAATTAGAGATAGATTAGCAGGTGGAAAAGGATCTCTTCCTTTAGCAGGAACTGCGGTTTATATGACCTCTTATTCACGTTTGGAAGAAAACAGACCTTGGGAAAAAGCGTTTGAAGAACGTAATTGGTTATACCAAACCCCAATGGATATTTTAATAAAAGCATCTAATGGTGCATCCGACTTTGGAAACAAATTTGGTCAGCCATTAATTTGTGGTTCGGTATTGACTTTTGAGCATGAAGAAGAAGCACAAAAATTAGGCTTTGACAAAGTGATTATGCTTGCTGGTGGTATTGGTTACGGTAAAAAAGACCAAGCCTTAAAAGACACGCCGAAAACAGGTGATAAAATCGTTATCCTTGGTGGTGAAAACTACCGCATTGGTATGGGTGGTGCCGCGGTATCAAGTGCTGACACTGGTGAATTTGCTTCTGGTATTGAGTTAAATGCGGTGCAACGTTCTAATCCAGAAATGCAAAAACGTGCTGCTAACGCGGTACGTGGTATGGTAGAAAGCGATGAAAACTTTATCGTTTCTATCCACGACCACGGTGCTGGCGGACACTTAAACTGTTTGTCTGAGTTGGTTGAAGATACTGGTGGAAAAATCGATTTAGATGCACTACCTGTTGGTGACCCTACCCTGTCTGATAAAGAAATTATTGGTAACGAATCTCAAGAACGTATGGGATTGGTTATTTCAGAAGAACATATTGATACCCTAAATAAAATAGCCGATAGAGAGCGTTCGCCAATGTACACTGTTGGTGACGTTACAGGTGATGACCGATTTACGTTCCAATCTAAAACCAAGGGTAATACCCCAATGGATTTAGCTATGGAAGATATGTTTGGTAGCTCTCCAAAAACCATCATGACCGATAAAACGGTTAAACGTAATTATGCAGATGTTAGTTACAACTCGGATGATTTCTACAACTACCTAGACCAAGTTTTACAGTTAGAAGCTGTAGCTTGTAAAGACTGGTTAACAAATAAAGTAGACCGTTGTGTTGGCGGAAAGGTAGCTAAACAACAATGTGTTGGACCGTTACAAATCCCGTTGAACAATGTAGGTGTAATGGCACTGGATTTTAGAGGCAAAGAAGGTATTGCTACCTCTATTGGGCACTCTCCAGTTTCAGCTTTAATAGACCCTGTTGCTGGTAGTAGAAACTCTATTACAGAGTCATTAACCAATATTATTTGGGCACCTTTAAAAGACGGACTGAAAAATGTATCGTTATCTGCTAACTGGATGTGGCCTTGTAAAAACGAAGGTGAAGATGCTAGATTATACGAAGCGGTTCAGGCAGTTTCTGAATTCTCAATTGATTTAGGAATCAATGTGCCTACAGGAAAGGATTCTTTATCCATGAAACAGAAATACCCGAATGGTGATGTGATTTCTCCAGGAACGGTAATCATTTCTGCTGGTGCCAACTGTAACGATATCAATAAGGTTGTTGAGCCAGTTTTAAAGAAAAACGGCGGCGATATTTATTATATCAATATCTCTCAAGACGACTTTAAATTAGGGGGAAGTTCCTTTGCACAAATCGTTAATAAAATTGGTAATGAAGCACCAACAGTTAAAGATGCGGGCTATCTTAAAACCGTTTTTAATACCATTCAGGATTTAATTAGAGACGAACAAATTGTTGCTGGACATGATGTCGCTTCTGGTGGATTAATCACTACGCTTTTAGAGCTATGTTTTGCTGATACTAATATTGGTGCTGAATTAGACCTTTCAGACCTTAATGAAAAAGACTCATTAAAACTGTTGTTCTCTGAAAATGCAGGTATCGTCATTCAGTCGAAAGATAGCTCAATTGAAAAAGTACTGTCTGATGCTAATATTACGTTCAGCAAAATTGGATCGGTAACAGAAAGTGACAACTTAAGTATCATTAATGGAACTGATGTATTTACTATGACTATCTCTAGATTAAGAGATGTTTGGTACAAGACGTCTTTCTTGTTAGACCAAAAGCAAACGGCTAACGGTCTTGCTGAAGAACGTTACAACAATTTTAAAAACCAACCTTTACAATATACATTCCCTGAAAACTTTACGGGGAAACTTGCGGATGTCATTCAGAGCGATAGCGAAGAATCCCGTCCCAAAGCAGCCATTCTTCGTGAAAAAGGAAGTAACTCTGAGCGTGAAATGGCTAACGCTATGTACTTAGCTGGATTTGACGTGAAAGATGTTCATATGACCGACTTAATTTCTGGTCGTGAAACCTTAGAAGACATTCAGTTCTTAGGTGCTGTTGGTGGGTTCTCAAATTCGGACGTTTTAGGTTCTGCCAAAGGATGGGCAGGCGCTATTAAATACAATGAAAAAGCAAGACAAGTCATTAGAAATTTCTTTGACAGGGAGGACACCCTTTCTGTTGGAATCTGTAATGGATGTCAACTTTGGATGGAATTAGACCTCATCAATCCAGACCATGAGATTCATGGTAAAATGCGCCATAATGATTCTCATAAACACGAAAGTTCATTTACTTCGGTTAAGATCCAAGAGAACAATTCGGTGATGTTATCGTCATTAGCTGGAAGCACTTTAGGTGTTTGGATTTCGCATGGAGAAGGAAAGTTCAATTTACCATATGCTGAAGACCAATATCATATTGTTGCTAAATATGGTTATGAAGGTTATCCTCATAACCCTAATGGTTCGGACTTTAACACGGCAATGATGTGTGATAAGACTGGACGTCATTTAGTGACCATGCCGCACATAGAGCGTTCTACGTTCCAATGGAACTGGGCTAACTATCCCGACGGACGTAAAGACGAAGTGTCTCCATGGTTAGAGGCTTTTGTGAATGCTAGAAAGTGGGTTGAGAAGCATTAAGCAAACCTTGTCATTCCGAACTTGTTTCGGAATCTCATAAACGTAACTTATCACCCTATCCCAATAGCTGTCAGAGTATTTTGGGGTCTAAAGATATTTATAGTTAGGATGCCATTAGATGCTGAAACAAGTTCAGCATGACACAAATCTGAAGGACTTGTCACCCTGAACTTGTTTCAGGGTCTACTCCCAAAGGCTTCCAAAGATTGTCCCAATTTGGATTAATACTTTCAATCAAATTGATTTTCCATTCCCTATGCCAATTCTTTAATTGCTTTTCTCGTCTAATAGCATCTTCAATAAATTGAAACTCTTCATAGTAAACGAGCTTTTTAAGTTTATACTTTGCAGAAAATGATTTTTCTTTTCCTTCGATATGCCTTTCCATTCTGTCATCCAGCCCTCCGGTGACACCAATATATAAAACGCCTTTTGGTTTATTAGTGATAATATAAACCCAATAGTTGTGATAAGCTCGTTTAGGTATGTTGTTTACTTTTAATTAACTAGGATACCGAAACAAGTTCGGCATGACAAAACCGATGTGAATTGTCAATCTGAATTTATTTCAGATTCTAATAAACAACTTAATTTAACAGATGCTGAAACTAGTTCAGCATGACATAAAACTTGATAAGAAACCCCGAAGTTGTACTTCGGGGTTTCAATCAAAAAAAGAAAAACGGAAAACACTATAAAGTTGTTTTTATCGTCATTAAGCAAGTACCCATCTACTTACTAAACAAACCGTAAACGACAACTTTAAGTTCGGTTTAAATTCTTTTGTATCATTTAAACTACTCACAAATAGGTTTATAAATTTATATGTTATTTGAAGGTATTTTCATGACTTAAATCATATAAACTATTTAAAACCAAAGATTTTTTGAACATCAATTTTGAGCAAAAACCCCGAAACAAAATTTACCTGCCTCGGGGTTTTTAATAAAAAAAGAAAAAATGGAAATTGTTTTAATATAGCTTAAGCAAACTTTAAGCCTTTATTTATTTTTCTGTACGATAGCACAATAGTTCTTTTCATTAATAATGAAACGATAAGCGCAACTATAAACAGACCAGCAAATACTGCCAGTGTAGCATCTAATGAGCCTGTAGCATTTTTAACCTCATCGTAAATGGTTGGACCAACAACACCTGCCAATGCCCATGCCGATAGAACCATACCGTGGATGGCACCTAATTGTTTTGTTCCGAATAAATCACCAAGGAATGCTGGTAAGGTTGCAAAGCCACCTCCATACATCGTTATCACTGTAAATAGTATGACTAAGAATGCCAACTCCATGGATATTTGTGGCAAGAACCAAAATGCTAATATTTGGAATCCGAAAAAGATAATATACGTGTTAGCTCTTCCTAAATAATCCGATAACGTAGACCACATAATTCTACCTACACCATTAAATACACCAATTAAACCAACGATAGCCGCTGCTTCCATTGGGGTATAATTTAACTTCTCCTGCATCATGGGACTGGCTGCAGAAATAACTGCAATACCGCAGGCTATGTTAATGAACATCATAATCCAGATATAATAAAAACGAGGCGTTCTTAAGGCTTCATTAGCTGTGATATTTGCTAAATCTGCTTTAATTGTTTTTCCTTCACCTGGCTTAAACCCTTCTGGCATGTAACCTTCTGGAGGTCTTTCTATATATCTAGCAGAGACTAGAATTAAAACCATATAAATAGCTCCTAAAATATAAAACGCGTTAGAAACACCTACAGCATCAAATAACGATTGCATCACTGGACCGAAAATCAAGGCAGCAAAACCAAAGCCCATAATAGCCATTCCCGTTGCTAAGCCCCGTCTGTCTGGA
Organism: Seonamhaeicola sp. ML3; assembly: GCF_023273855.1. NCBI lineage: Bacteria > Pseudomonadati > Bacteroidota > Flavobacteriia > Flavobacteriales > Flavobacteriaceae > Seonamhaeicola > Seonamhaeicola sp. ML3. The sequence goes on from NZ_CP096884.1 coordinate 544,345, forward strand.
AACCATTTTACTAATGTACTTACAGGTGTGATGTATCCAAGTCCGAGACCTATACCACCAATAACACCATAACATAAATAAAATAACCAAAGCTGACCGAATTGAACCGCAAGTCCAGAGCCCAAAATACCCAACCCATAGAACAATCCTGCTGTGGTACCACTTACCTTAGGCCCTACTTTTTCTACCCAACGTCCTAAAAATGCTGCTGAAAGTCCTAATAATAAAATGGCGATTTTAAAAGCCCATTTTATGACACTTCCGTCTACATCAAATATATCCTTTACCGGATTGGTCATTACTGAATAGGCATATACTGATCCAATAGAAATATGTATTCCTACAGCAGATGCCGCTATTAACCATCTGTTTTTTAATTTTTTTTGCTCACTCATGTTCCTGTCTTTTGTGCTGGTTGGTTACCAACTAATTTATTTTTACTTCTTTAAAATATTGTTTTAGTATGTTAACAGCCTCATTGATTTCTTCTTCTGTGTTCTCACGAGCCTCTTTTAGTTGATACTCCCAACCAAGTTTTTCCCATTTATGAACACCCAAAGTATGATAAGGTTGTATTTCAATCTTTTCTATAGTCTTATAATCTTTAAAGTAATCACCCAATTCATGTAATAATTCTGGCTTATTTGTTATTTCAGGAATAAGCACATAGCGCAACCACATAGGTTTACCTGAGGCTTCCCTATATTTTGCGAAATTGAAGGTGGTTTCTTTATTTTTCATTCCTGTTATCATTTCGTAACCATCTTCCCGCATGTGCTTTATATCTAACATCACCAAATCTGCATAGTCATCCAAAAGCTCTTCTGTAAAGTGATTGAGCACTCTACCATTGGTATCAACATTAGTATGAATACCTTCTTCCTTCAGTCTTTGAAAAAAATGAATTAACTCCTTAGATTGTAGTAATGGTTCTCCGCCAGATACCGTAACACCGCCAAACTCACCAAAATACGATTTCATATTTATGGCTCGTTTTACCAAGCTTTCGATAGGATATTCCTTGCCCCCATGTGTATCTATGGTGTCCGGGTTATGACAGTAAGCACACTTTAGCTTACATCCCTGCAAAAAAATAACCATACGAATCCCTGGACCATCGTGCGTACCAAACGACTCTATTGAATGAACCCTTAATGTGTTTTCCGTTGTTTTGATAAGGCTTCTTTTTTTATGTACCCATTTCAAGTCTTTAACGACATAAAAACTTAAAAAGGAAAAATTAGAACTTCCGAAATGTTTAGTTTTCGGAAGTTCTTATTTGACTAATTCATAATTACATTGAATCGTGGAACGATCTTGTAATAACTTCTAATTGCTGTTCTTTAGTTAATCTGATAAAGTTTACAGCGTATCCTGAAACCCTGATGGTTAATTGTGGGTATTCCTCAGGATGTTCCATAGCATCTAATAAAGTTTCTTTGTTAAGAACGTTTACGTTTAGGTGCTGTGCATTTCTTGAGAAGTAACCATCAAGCGTAGTTGAAAGGTTAGCTATTCTATCTTCCTCAGTAGCTCCTAAAGATTTTGGAACTATAGAGAACGTATTTGAAATTCCATCTTGAGAATCTTCATAATCAATCTTAGCAACAGAGTTCAACGATGCAATAGCGCCGTGTGTATCACGTCCATGCATTGGATTGGCTCCAGGAGCAAAAGGAACACCTTTAGCTCTACCATCTGGTGTAGCTCCAGTTTTCTTACCATAAACTACATTAGATGTAATAGTAAGCACAGACATTGTAGGTTCTGCATCCTTGTATACCGGTAATGCTTTTAATTCATTATTGAAGTCTCTAACTGCATCGTGAGCAAAAACATCTACACGATCATCATCATTTCCGTATTTAGGGAAGTCACCTTCAATCTCGAAATCTACGGTTAAGCCTTCTTCATTTCTTATAGGCTTCACTTTAGCGTATTTAATAGCCGACAATGAATCTGCTACAATAGAAAGGCCTGCAGCACCATAAGCAATATTGATTTCTGGATTTGTATCAATTAATGCCATTTGCGCTTTTTCGTAGTAATATCTATCGTGCATATAGTGGATAATATTCATAGAATCGTTATACACACGAGCTACTTCTTTCATGGCAATTTTAAAGTTAGCCATTACTTTATCGAAGTCTAAGTATTCGCAGTTACAAGGTTCAATACCTTCAACCATTTTAGTTCCGGTATTTTCACAACGTCCACCATTAATAGCCAACAATAAAGTTTTAGCTAAGTTGGTGCGCGCTCCAAAGAACTGAATTTGTTTACCTAAAGCTTGATAAGACACACAACAAGCGATTCCGTAGTCATCAGAACCTCTCATTTCACGCATCATATCGTCATTTTCAAACTGAATAGAAGACGTATCTATAGCCACCTTAGCACAATAATTTTTGAACTTTTGAGGTAAATTATTAGACCAAAGTATGGTAATATTTGGCTCAGGTGAAGGTCCTAAGTTATAAAGTGTGTTTAAGAATCTGAACGATGTTTTAGTTACCTTCGTTCTTCCATCTGCAAACATACCACCAATAGCTTCTGTTACCCAAGTTGGGTCACCAGCAAAAATTTCATCGTAAGCTCCCATTCTTAAGTGACGTACCATACGTAACTTCATTACGAATTGGTCAATATACTCTTGCGCTTCAGCTTCTGTGATTAATCCTTGCTCTAAATCATTTTCTATAAAAATATCTAAGAAAGTAGACACATTACCCAAAGACATGGCCGCTCCATCTTGTTCTTTAACAGCAGCTAAGTAGGCCATGTAAGTCCATTGAACAGCTTCGCGCGCATTTTCTGCAGGACGTGATAAATCAAGGTTGTATTTTTTACCCATTTCTATCATGTCGTACAACGCTTTAATCTGATCCGATACTTCTTCACGTAATCGAATTACAGCATCTGTCATTGGCCCCGCAATAGCCTTATGATCTTCTTTTTTAGCCTCGATTAATTTTTCGATACCATATAATGCCACACGACGGTAATCACCAATAATTCTACCACGAGCGTAGTTATCTGGCAATCCGGTTAAAAGTCCTAAAGAACGGAATCTTCTAATCTCTTCGTTATATGCAGAGAAAACACCATCGTTATGACTTTTCACGTATTTAGTGAATAGTTCTGATACCGTATCACTAGCCACAAGACCGTGCTCACTTAAAGCTTTTTGAACCACTTTAAAACCTCCAAAAGGTTTCATGGCACGTTTAAGCAATTCATCGGTTTGCAATCCAACAATAACCTCGTTATCCTTATCTATGTATCCTGCTTCAAAATTACTTACACCAGAAATAATTTCTGTATCTACAGAACGAACGCCATTATTTTTACGTTCTTCCTTACTTGCTTCTAAACAAATATCCCAAAGGGTTTTGGTCTTTTCGGTAGGTCCAACTAAAAATTTCTCATCTCCGTAATATGGTGTTACGTTATTAGTGACGAAATTTCTAACATCGATAGTGTTATTCCAAACACCATTTTTAAATGCTTTTACTTCCATTTTTAATATATTTTTATTTACCTTCTAATTGTTACACCAAATTTAGTCCCTAATACTAAGGTTTAAACTGATATTTGTCATATATAGAGCGATTAACACTTTATCTATCAATACTTTTAGCATTTTGAATATTTAACAAAAAACACACCTGTTCGTTTTCACTTTATCATAAAAAAAAGAGAAAAATTGTTATATTATTATTAAAGAAGCCTTAATAAATCCTATTTATTTCATATTTTGTTGCTCTACATTAGAAAAAATTGAAACAACTCACCAACTAAATAGGGTTAATATGCTCCCAAATATTTCGAGGTGAGCTATATCTGTTTAAAAAAGAAAATACATTTAGGCAAATGAAAGAGGTTACTAGAATTTTTGATTTCCCGAAATATCAACAGGAAAAATTTGCACTTGACAAAGCATTTACCTCCAAATACGATGGTAAATGGGTTAGCATATCTTCCCAAGAATATATAAATCAAGCTAATAAAATTAGTAGAGGTTTATTGCGAATGGGAATAAAGCCTAACGATAAAATTGCTATAATCTCTACCACTAATCGTACAGAATGGAATATTCTTGATATTGGGGTTTTACAACTGGGGGCTCAAAATGTTCCTATATACCCTACTATTTCCAAAGAAGAGTATGAATATGTTTTAAATCACTCTGAAGCCATATACTGTTTTGTCTCAGACGAAACCATTCTAGAGAAACTAAATCAAATAAAAGGTAACACCAAACTAAAGGAGGTCTACACCTTTAATGATATTGAAGGAGAAAAGAACTGGAAAGAAGTTCTTGATTTAGGTGAAGACGACTCTAACCAAAAGGATGTTGAAAAAGCCAAAGACAATGTGAAACCCGAAGATTTAGCTACCTTAATTTATACTTCGGGAACAACTGGAACCCCAAAAGGTGTTATGTTATCTCATAACAATTTGGTTTCTAACGTACTCGATAGTTCTTCAAGAGTTCCTATGGAACACGGAAAAGCCTCGGCGCTGAGTTTTTTACCTATTTGCCACGTGTTTGAACGTATGATTTTATACCTATATCAATATTGTGGTATAGAAATATACTTTGCCGAAAGTATTGAAACAATAAGCGACAACCTAAAGGAAGTTAAACCTTTCATCATGACTGCGGTGCCTCGTCTATACGAAAAGGTATATGATAAAATTATAGCCAAAGGTGCAGAACTTAAAGGCATTAAAAAAATGCTATTCTTTTGGGCCGTGAACTTGGGATTAAAATTCGAACCTTATGGAAAAAATGGCTGGTGGTACGAATTTAAATTAAAGATAGCACGAAAACTCATTTTCAGTAAATGGAAAGAAGGTCTGGGCGGTAACCTTAACACACTGGTATCTGGAAGTGCCGCTTTGCAACCAAGGCTGATTAGAATTTTCTCTGCGGCAGAAATGCCAATTCTGGAGGGCTACGGGCTTACAGAAACATCGCCTGTTATCTCTGTTAACTGTCCGTTTAATATGGGGATTAGAATAGGAACTGTTGGACGAATCATTGATAACGTAGAGGTGAAAATCGCCGATGACGGTGAAATTTTAGTAAAAGGCCCCAACGTTATGATGGGCTATTATAAAGACCCAGAGAGAACAGCTGATGTAATGACGGGAGATTATTTTCATACCGGAGACATTGGAGAAATCAACGATGATAATTTCTTAAAAATAACCGATCGTAAAAAAGATATGTTTAAAACATCTGGGGGGAAATATATTGTTCCCGCTATGTTAGAAAATCAATTTAAACAATCCAGGTTTATAGAACAAATCATGGTTATTGGCGAAGGTAAAAAAATGCCTGCAGCACTTATTCAAATCAATTACGAGTTCGTAGAGGAATGGGCCAGAAGACATGATATTACTTTCGAATCTAACGAAGCAATTATAAAAAGTGAAGTGCTTCATGAACGTATTCAAGAAGAAATCGACGAGGCCAACGCAAACTTTGGAAAGTGGGAACAAATAAAAAAGTTTGAGATAACTCCCGATGTTTGGACTATCGAAGACGGTCACCTTACACCAACAATGAAAATGAAACGTAAAGTGATAAAGGAAAAATACAGTAGCCTTATCGAAAAAATATACAACAGCTAAACTTAGATTAATGGAAGAGACATTTCCTTTTCCATGCTCATAGTTAATATCTTACAGCCTCTTCAACATTATCTTAAATTTCGTTATATATATTAAAAATATTATGCATGCATAATATTTTTTTTTATATTTGGGTTATAACGACCAACCAATGAAAGATAAAACGATTGATTATGTACTAAGAACCACTTGGCTTACGGTTCAGAAAATGTACAATGAGGAAGCGGCGAAATTTGAAAGTACTATGGCAACAGGTTTTACGCTATTGAGCATCGACCCAGAAGAAGGCACACCTTCTACGTCATTAGGCCCAAAAATGGGTATGGAAGCCACCAGTTTGTCAAGAACTTTAAAGACAATGGAAAAAAGAGGCTTAATTGAAAGACACCCTAACCCCAACGATGGTAGAGGCGTAATTATAAAATTAACTCCATTTGGTCGCGAAAAACGAGACTATTCAAGAGAAAAAGTATTGACTTTTAATGAGGTCGTTAGAAAGAATGTGTCGCAGGAAAAAATGGAACATTTTTATGAAGTAGCCGAGCTTATTGTGGATATGGTATCGAACAAAAAAATTTATAACAAAAAATAAATTAGTTTATACAAATGGGTAAACGACTTATAAAAAAAGTTGCTGTTATTGGTTCAGGAATTATGGGAAGTGGTATTGCTTGTCATTTTGCCAACATTGGTGTTGAAGTTTTACTTCTCGATATAGTTCCAAGAGAACTCAATGACATTGAAAAATCTAAAGGACTCACTTTACAAGATAAAGTTGTTAAAAACAGACTTGTTAATGATGCTCTGAAAAAGACTTTAAAATCTAAACCATCTCCTATTTATCACCAAAAATTTGCCAGTAGAATAACAACTGGAAATTTAGATGATGATATTTCAAAAGTTAAAGATGTTGATTGGATTATCGAGGTTGTTGTTGAACGACTCGATATTAAAAAGCAAGTTTTTGAAAACTTGGAAAAGCATAGAACTCCGGGAACACTCATCACTTCTAATACTTCGGGAATCCCCATAAAATTTATGAGCGAAGGCAGAAGCGATGATTTCCAAGAACATTTCTGTGGTACACACTTCTTTAACCCTGCGAGATATTTAAAGTTATTCGAAATTATTCCGGGGCCTAAAACTTCTAAATCTGTTTTAGATTTTCTCAATAATTATGGCGAACAGTATCTGGGAAAAACTTCGGTTATTGCAAAAGATACGCCTGCTTTTATAGGAAACCGAATAGGGATTTTTGGTATCCAATCACTGTTCCATCAAGTCAAAGCACTTGGATTGACCATAGAGGAAGTCGATAAATTAACCGGACCAGTTATTGGCAGGCCTAAATCTGCTACCTTTAGAACGGTAGATGTTGTTGGCTTAGATACGCTAGTGCATGTCGCTAACGGTATTTACGAAAACTGCCCAGAAGACGAAGCCCACGAGCTTTTCAAACTACCAGATTTTATAAACACCATGATGGAAAATAAATGGTTGGGTAGCAAAACAGGTCAAGGCTTCTATAAAAAGGTAAAAGGGGAAACAGGTAAAAGTGAAATCCTATCTCTAGATTTAGAAACCTTGGAGTACCGCAGTAAAAAACGAGCTAAATTCGCCACCTTAGAACTCACAAAGTCTGTTGAAAAAGTTATTGATAGATTTAAGATTTTAGTGTCAGGGAAAGATAAAGCAGGTGCTTTTTACAGAAAGAATTTTGCTGCTATGTTTGCTTATGTATCCAACAGAGTTCCTGAAATATCTGATGAACTTTATAAAATAGATGATGCCATGAAAGCTGGGTTTGGTTGGGAGCATGGACCTTTTCAAATTTGGGATGCCATTGGTGTTGAAAAAGGTATAGATATTATGAAAGAAGAAGGTTTGGAGCCTGCCTCTTGGGTAAAAGCCATGATTAGCGCTGGTAATAGTTCTTTTTATTCCGTGCAAAATGGCGCAACATATTATTACGATATAACATCTAAATCGCATACTAAAAAACCAGGACAAGATGCCTTTATCATTCTAGATAATATCAGAAAGAGTAACGAAGTTTTTAGAAACTCAGGTGTTGTTATAGAAGATTTGGGAGAAGGCATATTAAATTGTGAATTCCAATCTAAAATGAACACTATTGGAGGTGACGTGCTGGCTGGACTCAATAAAGCAATTGATTTGGCTGAAAAAGATTTCGATGGCTTAGTCATAGGAAATCAAGGCGCCAATTTCTCAGTTGGAGCTAATATAGGCATGATTTTCATGATGGCCGTAGAACAAGAATACGACGAACTTAATGGGGCTATCAAGTATTTTCAGGATACTATGATGCGTATGCGCTATTCATCGATTCCAACTATTTCTGCACCTCATGGCATGTCTCTTGGAGGTGCCTGCGAATTATCCATGCATGCCGATAAAGTAGTAGCAGCAGCAGAAACTTATATCGGTTTAGTAGAATTTGGAGTAGGTGTTATCCCAGGTGGTGCAGGGTCTAAAGAAATGGCCCTTAGAGCATCAGACTCGTTTAGAAAAGGAGATGTAGAACTCAATGTTCTTCAGGAATATTTCCTAACAATAGGTATGGCAAAAGTAGCAACATCTGCTTACGAAGCCTTCGACATGGGGCTATTACAAAAAGGAAAAGATGTCGTAGTTGTTAATAAGGATAGACAGATTGCAACGGCTAAAGCCCATGCCAGATTAATGGCAGATGCAGGGTATACACAACCCGTAAAACGCAAAGATGTAAAAGTACTGGGCAAACAAGCTCTAGGTATGTTCTTGGTGGGAACAGATGCTATGGAAGCCTCTAATTACATAAGCGAACATGATCAAAAAATAGCTAATAAACTAGCCTATGTTATGGCTGGTGGAGACTTATCTGAGCCTACACTAGTAACAGAGCAATACTTATTAGATTTAGAGAGAGAGGCATTCTTAAGCTTGTGTACAGAACGAAAAACCTTAGAGCGAATTCAACATATGCTCAAAACAGGTAAACCATTACGTAATTAGAAGATTAGACGTGTTAGATTTCTAGATTATTAGAAGTCTAAAAGGTCTGAAAATCTAGTTTTCTAAAAATCTAAAATTATGAAAACCGCATATATAGTAAAAGCATACAGAACAGCTGTTGGGAAAGCACCCAAAGGTCTATTCCGTTTTAAAAGAACCGATGAGTTGGCCGCTGAAACCATTCAATACATGATGAATGAACTTCCTCAGCTAGATAAAAAAAGAATTGATGATGTTATTGTTGGTAACGCGATGCCCGAAGGCTCTCAGGGACTCAACATGGCTCGTTTAATTTCTCTTATGGGATTAGATAGTGTCGATGTACCGGGCGTAACCGTTAATAGGTTTTGTTCTTCAGGTATTGAAACTATTGCCATTGCAACTGCGAAAATCCAATCGGGCATGGCAGATTGTATCATCGCAGGAGGTGCTGAAAGTATGAGTGCCGTTCCTATGACAGGCTTTAAACCTGAGTTAAATTACGATATAGTCAATTCAGGACACGAAGATTATTATTGGGGCATGGGAAATACAGCAGAAGCTGTTGCCAATCAGTTTAAGGTTTCAAGAGAAGACCAAGATGAATTTGCATTTAATTCCCATATGAAAGCCTTAAAAGCACAGGCAGAGGATAGATTTCAAGATCAGATTGTTCCTATCGAAGTGAATCAAACCTACATAGATGCCAATGGGAAAAAAGCAACTAAGAGCTATACAGTCAACAAAGATGAAGGCCCCAGAAAAGGCACCAATCTAGAGGCTTTAGCTAAACTTCGTCCTGTATTTGCACAAGGAGGAAGTGTTACAGCTGGTAATTCTTCACAAATGAGCGATGGTGCAGCATTCGTTATGGTAATGAGCGAGGCTATGGTTAAAGAACTTAACTTAGAACCTATCGCCAGATTAGTAAACTATGCCGCTGCTGGTGTAGAACCTCGTATTATGGGTATTGGACCTGTAAAGGCTATTCCTAAGGCTTTAAAACTAGCGGGCCTAAAACAAGATGATTTAGAGCTTATTGAATTAAATGAAGCTTTTGCATCTCAATCATTAGCCGTGATACGAGAATTAAACTTAAGCCCAGATATCATTAATGTTAATGGTGGTGCTATTGCCCTTGGACATCCTTTAGGTTGTACTGGAACAAAACTTTCGGTTCAACTATTTGATGAAATGCGTAAGCGCGATATGAAAGGAAAATACGGTGCGGTAACCATGTGTGTAGGCACAGGACAAGGCGCCTGTGGTATTTTTGAATTTTTGAATTAAACTAAAAATCTACAATTAAACTATGGAAGAGAAAGCGATATTAAGAGGAGGACAGTTTCTTGTAAAAGAAACCGCTTGTGAAGATATTTTCACCCCAGAAGATTTTAACGAAGACCAGCTTATGATGAAAGAAGCTGTGACGGAGTTTGTTGATCGCGAAATCTGGGCTAAAAAAGCTCAATTTGAAAAGAAAGATTACGACCTAACAGAATCCTGTATGCGTAAAGCTGGAGAGCTTGGTTTTTTAAGCGTATCAGTGCCAGAAGAATATGGCGGCATGGGTATGGGTTTTGTTGATACCATGCTGGTTTGTGATTTCATTTCTGGAGCAACAGGTTCTTTTAGTACCGCCTTTGGAGCACATACTGGTATTGGAACTATGCCCATAACCTTGTATGGAAGCGAAAACCAAAAACAAAAGTATGTCCCAAAACTGGCTAGCGGTGAATGGTTTGGTTCCTATTGCTTAACCGAACCTAGTGCAGGTAGTGATGCCAATTCAGGAAAAACAAAAGCTGTGCTGTCTCAAGACGGTAAATCATACAAGATTACTGGACAGAAAATGTGGATTTCCAATGCAGGTTTCTGTAATTTAATGATTGTCTTTGCTAGAATCGAAGACGATAAATATATTACAGGTTTTATTGTTGAATACGACCCTGAAAACCCTAATGGCATAACCATGGGAGAAGAAGAGCACAAACTAGGCATACGCGCTTCCTCAACAAGACAGGTCTTTTTTAACGAAACTGAAGTCCCTGTAGAAAACATGCTATCGGTACGAGGAAATGGTTTCAAAATTGCCATGAACGCTCTTAATGTTGGCCGTATTAAATTAGCTGTAGCTTGTTTGGATGCTCAGCGTAGAACAATCTCAGAATCTATAAAGTATGCCAATGAGCGTATTCAATTTAAAACACCTATTTCTAGTTTTGGTGCTATTCGCCAAAAAATTGCCGAAATGGCAACAAACTGCTGGGTAGGTGAAGCTGGTTGCTACAGAGCCGCTAAAAATATTCAGGATCGTATTGATATTAGACGTCAAAATGGCAAGGATTCTCATCAAGAAGCCGAATTAAAAGGTGTTGAAGAATACGCTATAGAATGTTCTATTTTAAAAGTATCAGTTTCTGAATTTGTTCAAAGATGTACCGACGAAGGTATTCAAATCCTAGGTGGTATGGGATTCTCTGAGGAAACTCCGATGGAATCCGCTTGGAGAGACGCTCGTATTTCTAGAATTTACGAAGGCACCAACGAAATAAACAGAATGTTAAGTATTGGGATGCTTATTAAAAAAGCCATGAAAGGGCATGTTGACTTATTAACTCCAGCTATGGCGGTTAAAGAAGAGTTAATGGGTATTCCTTCTTTTGATACACCAGACTTTTCAGAATTGTTTTCAGAAGAAAAGAGCATCGTAAAAAACCTAAAGAAACTATTTTTGATGGTTGCTGGAGCAGCCTTAGAAAAATATGGTGAAAAAATCGAAGAACAACAACAGCTTATGCTAGCAGCTTCAGACATTTTAATTCAAATTTATTTGGCTGAATCGGCTATTCTACGTGCCGAAAAAATGGCCAAAAAAGAAGGCGAAGACAAGGTTAAAGAACAAATTGCTATGGCCAAGCTCAATTTATTCCACGCCATCGATGTTATTGAAACCGCAGGAAAACATTCAATTATTTCATTCTCTAGTGGTGACGAACAACGCATGATGCTTATGGGATTAAAACGCTACATTAAATATGTGAATATGCCTAACATCATTGAACTGAGAAATATTATTGCAAATAAAGTAACTCAGGAAAATAAATATTGCTTCTAAGCAATAGGGTGACTAACTCAAATAAAAACGCTTCAATTTACTTTTTTGAAGCGTTTTTTATTTTGCTTAATTTTATACAAACATCTTTTATGAAAAAAACCATATTCCTTTTACTCCTAATACATGCCTCTTTGCTTCATAGTCAAGACACCAAAAAACTTGAACCAAAGCTGGAAAACATTGCTTGGATTTCTGGTAATTGGAGAGGTGAAGCCTTTGGAGGCGTTACAGAAGAAAACTGGAGCAAACCTTCCGGCGGTTCCATGATGGCTACTTTTAAGCTAATTAGTGATGGTAAAGTGGCTTTTTATGAAATCGAAATAATAAGAGAACTGGAAAACACCCTTGTGTTACAGCTAAAACACTTTAACAATGATTTAAAAGGATGGGAAACAAAAGACGAAACTGTTGACTTCCCCTTAAAATACATCACCAAAGACAAAGTTGTTTTTGAGGGTATGAGTTTTGAAAAAGTAAGTGAAAATGAAATGAATGTTTATGTAGACATTCACCAAAAAGATGGTTCTGTTAGTACAACCAAATTTAATTATAAGAAATAAATGAAGTATTTTATAGTTTTTCTTCTTTTAACAATATCGCCTACAATCAAAAGCCAGAACAAGACTGTATTGTATGATATTATTGATGCCATATCGGCCAATAGAATTCAAAATGACATACAAACACTAGTTGATTTTGGAACTAGAAACACCTTTAGCGATACCCTCTCTACAAGTCGTGGTATTGGAGCAGCACGCAGATGGATAAAAAAAGAATTTGAAACCATCTCTGCTGATTGTGATAATTGCTTGGAGGTTTTTTTTCAAAAAGATTTTGTTACAAAAAAGGGTAACACCAGAGTTCCTCACGATACTTGGGTGGTCAATGTTGTTGCTATACAAAGAGGAACCAAATACCCAAACAGGTATGTTATTATGAGCGGTGATATAGATTCCAGAGCTAGTGATACCATGGACTTCACCACCGATGCTCCTGGTGCAAACGATAATGCTTCAGGAATGGCAGGTACTTTAGAAGCTGCTCGAGTTCTATCGCAATACAAATTTGATAGTAGTATTGTGTATGTGGGTTTATCGGGCGAAGAACAGGGCCTTTTTGGTGGTGCTGGACTGGCCAATTATGCTAAAAAGAATGACTGGGAGATTATTGGTGTATTAAATAATGACATGATTGGCAATATTAAAGGAGTAGATGGTGTAATCGATAATCGTACTTTTCGAATTTTTTCAGAACCTGTCCCCCATACCGAGACTGAACGCCAAAGAAAATTAAGAAGGTATTATGGCGGTGAAGTAGATGGGATTTCTCGCCAATTAGCGCGATATATCTACAAAACTACTAGAACCTATATGCCAGAAATGAACCCAATGATGGTGTATCGATTAGACCGTTTTGGCCGTGGCGGACATCACCGTCCGTTCAACGATTTAGGATTTGCTGGTGTTCGTATCATGGAGGCTCATGAAAATTATAACCAACAGCATCAGGATATAAGGGAAGAAAATGGTATTGCGTATGGAGACGTTATTGAACACGTTAACTTCGATTATGTGAAAAAACTAACTGCTGTAAATGCCATCAACCTTGCAAGCCTCGCCTGGGCACCTCCAGCTCCAAAAGAAGTCTCTATTGGAGGGGTTGTTGAAGCATCTGCTCGTTTTATATGGCAGAAAGTAGACCATGCAAAAGGATATAAAATATATTGGAGAGATACTACTTCCCCAACATGGGACAATAGCCGTTATGTAGAAGGTCTTTTAGGTACTACACTAGATGGTATTGTTATTGATAATTATTTCTTTGGTGTTGCAGCAGTTGGAGATAATGGCTTCGAGAGCCCAGTAGTTTTTCCTAATAAAATAATGATTCGATAATATGTCAAGGAGCTTCTTATTCATTTTACTAACAGTTATGTTAAGTTGCTCTAAACCTCCTAATAATAAGGGCAACGTATCATTTTTTGAACTTAACGATACCACAAAAGTTATATACGAGAACAAGTTACCATGTCCTGTTTTCACTAAAATAACTAACTTAAAAAATGGTAAATCTAATTTTATTCAATCAAAACCTAACGAAACTTCACTAATAATGCAGTTTAACACAAGTAAAAAGGACTCCTCGTTAATATTGGAAACCTATAAGTTTAGCCACTATTATGGTTACCATGAAAAGGGTAAACAAGGTTACGATACACTTCACAACTATGCTTTACCTTTTCCAAAAGGAAAACGTTATAAAATTATTCAAGGTTATAATGGTAGCTTTACACATAATACAGATTTTTCAAGATACACTATAGACTTCAATTTAAAAATAGGAGATACTATTACGGCGTCACGTTCTGGTATTGTAATAAAAGTTATCGATACACATAACAAACAGGGCACTACTAAAAAATATAAGCCTTATGGTAATTTTATCATGATATATCACAACGATAATACATTTGCCCAGTATGTGCATTTAAAGCAACATGGAGCCTTGGTAAAGAAAGGAGATTCTATATCGATAAACCAACCCATTGGAATTTCAGGGTTTACAGGTTTAACCACCACACCACATTTACATTTCGGTGTTTTTAAACCTACAACCAACGGTTTTAAATCCATACCTATTATCTTGGATTCAATCTCAGGAAGAAAATACACAAAAAATAAAATCGCAGTAAATGATTAATCACAAATTTATATTCATTGTTTTAATAGCTCTTATCACAATACAATCTAATTCTCAAAATATTTTGAAAGAAAAGACCAAATTTACAAGGCAAGATACTCTGAGAGGCAGCATAACACCAGAACGCGAATGGTGGGATTTAACCTATTACCATTTAGATATTAAAGTTGAACCAGATAAAAAGTTTATTTCTGGAAAAAATACAATTCAGTATAAAGTATTGAAGACAGACTCGATTATGCAAATAGATTTACAACCGCCTATGGTTATATTAAAAGTGCTTCAAAACGGTGAAGAACTCGCGGTGAATCACGATGGAAACGCTCATTTTATCCACTTAAAAAAGAAACAAATTGTTGATGAAATTGAACATATTGAAGTCTACTATGAAGGGCTCCCTAAAGAAGCCGTTAGAGCGCCTTGGGATGGCGGGATTTCTTGGAAAAAAGATAACAATGGGAATCATTTTATTGCATCATCTTGTCAAGGTTTGGGCGCAAGTGTTTGGTGGCCCTGTAAAGACCATATGTACGACGAAGTAGATGGTATGAAAATTAGCGTAAATGTACCAGATGATTTAATTAATGTTTCTAATGGAAGATTACGACTTGTAGAGCGTATTGGCAATACAAAAACATACCATTGGGTTGTAAAAAACCCCATCAACAATTATGGTGTAAATATCAATATCGGCGATTATGTAAACTTCTCTGAGGTTTATGATGGAATGGCCGGGAACCTTAATATGGATTATTATGTATTGAGTTATAACCTAGAAAAGGCCAAAGAACAATTTAAGCAGGTTCCAAAAATGATGGAAGCTTTTGAGCATTGGTTTGGACAATATCCGTTTTATGCCGATAGCTTCAAGTTAGTTGAAGCACCTTACCTAGGTATGGAACATCAAAGCTCGGTTACTTATGGCAATGAGTTCAAAAACGGATATTTAGGTAGAGATTTGTCGGGAACTGGATGGGGCTTAAAATTCGATTTTATTCTAGTACATGAATCTGGGCATGAGTGGTTTGCTAACAATATTACCAACAAGGATGTCGCCGATATGTGGATTCATGAAGGTTTTACGGCCTATTCCGAAAATCTGTACTTAGACTATCATTTTGGGAAAGAGGCTTCAGCAGACTATGTTATTGGAACTCGTAAACTTATCGCAAACAAAAACCCAGTTATTGGGACTTATAACGTTAATAAATCCAGTGAAGGTACAGATATGTATTATAAAGGTGCCAATATGCTCCACACACTTCGCCAACTTATTAAAGACGACGAAAAATGGCGTAAAATTTTGCGTAAAATCAATGTGGAGTTTTACCATCAAACTGTGACAACAGAACAGATAGAATCGTTTTTGAGCAGAGAAACAAATATAGATTTAACAGCATTTTTCAATCAATATTTAAGAACTACTAAGATTCCCATTTTGGAATACCAAATTGATGGAAAACTCCTAAAATACCGCTGGACAAATGTAGTAGATGGCTTTGCTATGCCTTTACAAGTGACAATAAACGATAAAGAACTGTGGTTGCAACCAACAGCGATTTGGAATAAGGTTTCAATTGAACAGAAGATTGAGACTATGGAGATTGACCGCGATTTTTATGTAGAATCGAAAAAGATTTAAAGACTTGAAAGAACTCCCAGAACTATATTTTGAACGGGATACAGATTGGTATTACTGGCTTTTGAACAACCACTCAAAAAGTGATGGCGTATACCTTATCTTTTATAAGCTTGAATTGAATATCCCTACCATGCGCTGGGAAGATGCCGTGAAAGTAGCCATTTGTTTTGGCTGGATAGATTCTACTGTGAAAAGTTTAGGTAACGGCAAACGACGCCAGTACTTTACCAAAAGAAACCCCAAGAGTTCTTGGAGTGCTCTTAACAAACGCTATATTAAAGAACTAGAAGCTTCCGGACTAATTCATGAATCTGGTTATAAATCTATTGAAATTGCCAAACAAAACGGTAGTTGGACAGCTGCCGATGCTCTTGAACAGGGCATAATACCTGATGAGCTCCAAAACGCCTTTGATGAAAACCCAAGGGCTTTTGAAAATTACCAAAGCTTTTCTAAAGGCTATAAAAAAGCTTATTTATCATGGGTTTATAGTGCTAAAAGACCCGAAACCAAACAGAAACGTATTTCTGAGATTATAAAATTATGTCATAATAATATAAAATCTAGAAATAACATCTAGATATTTGCAAATTCTATTATTTCATGTTGAGTGAATTTGGGATTTGCCCCCTTGTTTTGTGCAACCATAGCTCCAACAGCACAAGCAAAATCAATAGCCTTTTGTGGATTCTCATTCTGAAGTAATTTGTTAATGAGCGCCCCTAAAAATGAATCACCTGCACCAACAGTATCTGCCACCTTAATTTTGTAACCACTGTTATAGAATAGACTGTCATTGTAAAATAACACAGCACCAAAAGCACCTTTGGTCACACAAATACAATTAGTATTTGTGTGTTCTGATATAAACTTAATGTTCTGTTCCAAACCCTTATATTTAGAACCTAAATAGTCTGCAACTTTATAAAGTTCTTCATCATTAAACTTAATGAAATCAGCTTTTTCCATCAGCTCTTTCAAAACTGTTATGTTATAATGCGGCGGCCTGAGATTTAAATCGAATATATTATACTTAGATAAATCGATTAAACGACATAATGTTTGTTTGGACACCTCATCCCTAGCTATTAAACTACCAAAAACAAAGGCATCGGAGTTTTCGACATAGTTCTCTAATTCATCCGACATCTCTATTTTATCCCATGCTCTTGGTTGCTCTATTTCATATGTAGCAGAGCCTTTATCGTTTAGTAAAACAGTGACTTCACCTGTACTAAAATGGTCTTTAGTTTGAATATAGGCGTCATCAATTCCGTTTTCTCTAACGTAATCTATTAATTTCTGTCCGTTATCGTCTTTACCTATTGCACTTACCATAGTAACTTTATCTCCTAATGAAGCCAACCTAAGCGCAACATTTAAAGGTGCACCTCCTATTTTTTTATTCCCATTAGGAAATATATCCCATAGTACTTCTCCAAAACATACAATTCTAGACATCAGGCTATCATTTTTCAATAAATATTCGATTCCATTGTTTGCTGATTGATTGAGTTCCTGAAGACTTGCAGCATACGTTTAGCAATACCAGTCCATCCAAAATTACGTCTAGCAAAACGGGCACCTTCAACCGATAATTCATTTCGCATTTTAGGGTAAAGCAAAGGCATTGCCATCATAGCTCCAAACTCAAGTGGTCTATGAGGGTCAGCAAAAAGAGCCTGGTTTCCAAAATCAATTAAATCGTATAATCCGCCATGAACTGTAACTACACTTGGTGTTCCACAAGCCATTGCTTCAATAGCAACCATTCCAAAAGGTTCATATCTCGATGGCATAGCAAAAATATTTGCTGAACGGTAAACATTTGCTAAATCTTCATCAGCAATGTAACTTTTCCACTGTATTCTCTCCATAACTCCGAGCTCGCTTGCCATTTTTTTCAGTTTAGCAACCCCTTCATCATCCCTATTAGAATTATCGCTACCAATGGCCGCAACCAATCTTGCCTCCGGACAAAGCTTAAAAACAGTTGGCAATGATTTTATCAAAAGGTCGTAACCTTTATTATGTGCCATTCTTCCTAATGTAAGTATATCTGTAGGGTGGATATCGTATTTTAAACGAACCTTGTCGTTTTCTTTAGAAGGCACAGGAAAGAAGCGGTTTTCATCTATTCCTGGTGGAATCATCGTACAATTTTTTGGCAACACATCGTACTGTTTAGTCAACAAATCTACTTGAGGAATAGTAGTTGCAATGATGTGATTACACATTTGATAAACGAAATATTCTTTTCTAATCCGTTCTTTAAAACGGTACTTTTCTTCCATTTCCTTTTCATCCATATCACTTCCCATGGTATGCTGTTTCCACCATCCTACAGAATGAGGTGTATGAACATGAGAAACACCTAACTCTTCTGCTATTTTTTGTCCTGCCCAACCTGCATCCCAATAATGTGAATATACCACATCATACTTTTTACCTTCTTTTTTTATTGCTGCCAGTGTATTGGTTACAAACTTTTTAAGATGATCATGCATATCTTCTTTCCTAATAAACTTTTTACCACCAAACGGAATACGCCATACGCTGTAATTTTCATCTACATGATCGTATTCTGGTTGGTCTTCAAATTGTCGTGTAACTAAATCGACTTTTTTACCAAGTCGACTAAATCGTTCTGCAAGTTCCAAAACATATACAACCTGACCCCCTGTATCTGGTTTTCCTAATTCCGGGTTTGCTGCTACATATCCATGCAAAGAGATCATTAAAATAGATTTCATAATATTTATTTTAGGTTATTTCTTAATAATTTTTAAATCGTGACAAGCAGAAATATACTGTGCGGCCGACCAAGCTTGATATGCTTTACCCATAGGTTTACCAGTTGTACCATGAGCCCATTCTGTAAATTCCCATTCGTGATTTATACCTTCCTTATTTATTAAAGCAAGTTTATACAGTTCTGAAATAGCAACGTCTTTTAGTCCTAATTTATTAATAAATTTAACCCAAAACCCACCTACAAAAGGCCATATACCTCCATTATGATAGTGGTTAGGTAAATTCAATAAATTTACTGTATAATATGGTCTCCAATCTGGATCCCCAGGACTTACTACTGGATAAACATTGGCTACTGGATAGGGGTCATTAACACCAACGCCAAGCATAAACTTAAACGTTTGATGGGCTTTTTCAGCATCAATAGTACCGTGTAAAAATGCTAAAACATTTCCTAAAACATCGCAACGCCAACTAAAATCGAAAGGTGTTGTTTGGGCTATTAAGTATGACGTATCCCCTAGAGTAAATTGTTTTTCTGCAAACGAAACTGATTGAAATAATTTTTGCTGTGTTGAAGGCCAAAAATTTTGTAAAATTTCTTTTTTTATTACCTGAGACCACCTTATGTACTCACCAGCTTGATCATAATCGCCCAACATTTCCAACATTCTACCAAAACACACATTGGATCGATACCACAAAATTTCATCGTAAAGTATGTTGTAACTTCTTCCAAATAAATCTGTCCAATCACCTGCCTCTGGAATTTCTAAGAGGGCATCGTTATTACTATCATGAGCTCCTAACCACCGCATGGTCTCTTTTATATCGGATATATATTCTCTTAAAAAATCGATATCCTTAGTATAACTTACATATTCATAGAAGGCAATAACTACCCAAATACCGCTATCTATAGAACAGATGCCTCCAACACCAGAATAGTCTGGAACATTATCTTTAATTCTTACATTTGATGGAATTTGGCCGTTCTTGGTTATATGTTCCAAAAGTGTGATAAGTGTCTGCCTTTGGCAATCATGAATTTCTTTATCATGACTAAGTGGAAGTGAACCAATAACAGTAATAGCACCATCTCGTGCCCATACACTATAATAGTTTTCATCAGTACCATGAGCAACATTATCTTCAATAGAACATGCAGAAAACCCTAAAGGTGTAATATTCTTTTTTAAGGCCTCAACTGCCTTAAAATAACCTTCCTTTATTAACGCTACCTTTTCATCTTCGTCTTCTAATGCTATAACCTCTAACTCCTTCTTAATATAAAAATCATGACTATGGTCTATTCCACTAACAACTTTTGCCTCTTTAGGAAAAACTCCAAAATAAATGAGGCCCTCTATAACGCCGTCTCCTTTTTCTTGCTCGGCATGATATACTTTTCTATGTTTAGTATAGCTGTACAACTCTTCATGTGCATTAGAGACCACTATGCCCTTTACCCCCTTTAAATCGAACATGGCTGAATCATTACCACTATCTCCTGCCACCAATACCTCTTGGGTCTTTATATCCAACTGCTTGAGCAACCAATGTAAAGCATTACCTTTATTAGCATATTTAGGGAGTATGTCTAAAAATTTTTCTCCGGAATATACAACATTAACATCCATGTTAGCGTTATTAAAATCTTCTTCAATTTCTGCAATATGGTCTAGGCTAGCATTGTGAAAATAATAACTTCTCTTATAAGCGTGCTGAAACTTTGTAGGCTGCTCGCTAATTGGATGACTTAATTTATTTATAATTTGTTCTACGATATTAAGGTCCCATCCATCATCAAGTACGTTATTAAATTCTTTTACAACCTTTAGCTCATCATAATTATAAATATGTGTACCTACACCAGAAATAATATAATTTGGTGCAGGCAATACACCCACATCTATCAAGTTTAAAACATCATCTATTAAACGCCCTGTATTGTAAGCCAGTAAAACGTCTTTGGTTTTAAAAGTTTCCCAAACGTTTTTGAAGTTACTCTTGAAAGTATGAAAATCTATTAATGTGTTGTCAATATCAAATGATAAAAGACGAATATTTCCTGAAATATCAACATAAGTTTTGCTCATAAAGAATTTTTAAAATTTTACGTTTTTACAACCTTTTTGTAAAAAATAGGGCTTTAAAGAGCCAAAAACAAGTCAAAACAGTCGAATTTTGACCATTTTTAAAAAGTGCTAAATAAAGTGTGAACCACTACGAAATTTTGAACTATCCAATTGTATTTTTAAAGATTTTATAATACAGTAAAATATTACAAACAAAACAAAAAGAGCCAATTTGATAATTCAAATTGGCTCTTTTTTTGAATAATTTGGTCTTAGACTCCCCTTATAAAACTCCCATAAGGGTCTTTAAACTGAATGCTTTCTGCAAAGCGTTGTTTGCTTAACAATTTATATTCGGCTAAAGCCCAAAGCACGAATTCTTTCATAAAGAAAGTATCTTCAGAGCTTAAATTTGGTTGATATTTCCCTAATAAATCATCGAGAGGTGTTATGTTTTTTAACAAACTGTGATATTCTTTATCTCTTAAATCGTCTAAAAGTTCAAAGCCGTCCTTTTGATTAAAAAACCAAGACACAATATCATCGTAGGGTGTATCTTCATCTTGTCGTTGTAATTTTTCAATCTTCGGAAAATGCTCAACAAATAAATGTTTTATGGCGTCACCAATTAAGGTCATGGCTACAAAAGCTGCGCCTTCTTGCTCTCCTTCGTAAACAAGTTCCACCTTTCCTGTTATAGCAGGGATAACACCTACAAAGTCGCTTAACCTTAAAGTTGTTTTACTTTCTCCGGTAATTAAAGCTCTACGTTCTGCCGTACTTAATAGATTTTCGAATGCTGTAATACTTAATCGGGCACTTACACCAGATTTAATATCTATGTATTCACTTTTTCTAGCTTCGAACACCACTTGTTCCAAAAGGTCTTTGGCTAGCTCAGGAACATAAACACTGTCTTTCTGCCCTTCAACTAAATTAGATTCCTGTTCGGTAATCTTTCTGGCCGTTTTTATATCCTCGGGGTAATGTGTTAATATCTGTGAGCCTATTCTATCCTTTAAAGGTGTAACAATACTACCTCTGTTTGTATAATCTTCTGGATTTGCCGTAAACACAAATTGAATATCTAAAGGCAATCGTAACTTAAAACCTCTAATTTGGATATCGCCTTCTTGTAATATATTGAATAAGGCCACCTGAATTCTAGCTTGTAAATCTGGCAACTCATTAATTACAAAAATGCAACGGTTGGCTCTTGGAATCATTCCGTAGTGAATTACCCGATCATCGGCATAACTCAGTTTTAAGTTGGCTGCTTTTATGGGATCAACATCACCAATAATATCGGCTACCGTTACATCTGGTGTTGCTAATTTTTCTGCAAAGCGCTCGCTTTTATGCAACCAAGAAATTGGAGTGTCATCTCCTTTTTCTTTAATCAATTCTACTGCAAATCTGGATATTGGATTTAAAGGGTCATCATTGATTTCAGAACCTTCTAAAATAGGAATATATTCATCGAGCAGGTTAAGCATTAGTCTGGCTAAGCGCGTTTTTGCTTGTCCTCGTAGACCCAACAAGTTAATATTATGTCTTGATAGAATGGCTCTTTCTAAATCTGGAATTACCGAATTCTCATAACCATGAACACCTGTAAAAGTAGTTTCCTTATTTTTTATTTTTTTGACTAGGTTATCTCGTAATTCGTCTTTTATAGACTTAGATTGATATCCTGTTTCCTTTAGTTCTCCTAATGTTCTAATATTTTTCATTCTATAGCTTTTGTCCATTAGCTTTTAGCTTCTAGCTGCTTCACATTCTATGAAGCTAACAGCTAACTCCTAAAAGCTAAAGGCTAATTAACCTTTTATTCTTTTTTTTCTATTTGTTTCGTAATCTTCAAAAATCATTTCGCCCAAGCCCTTTAAACCTGTATAAAAGGCTTTGCCTTGATTGGCATGAGTAAATTCGCGAACAAACTGCATTAAATAGTCATCTTTAGCAATCATAAATGTAGTTATCGGAATATGTAATTTTCGAGCTTGTTGTGCCATCATGTAACACTTATTTACTATATCTGGATCTAAACCAAAACTATTTTTATAGTATTGCCCATCTGGTAAACGCAAACAGCTAGGCTTACCATCGGTTATCATGAATATTTGCTTATTGGTATTTCGCTTTCTTCTTAACATATCCATAGCCAATTGCAAACCTGCAACCGTATTGGTGTGGTATGGTCCAACCTTTAAGTAGGGTAAATCTTTTATTTCGATTCGCCAGGCATCATTTCCAAAGACCAAAATATCCAGAGTGTCTTTTGGATAACGCGTGGTAATGAGTTCGGCTAGAGCCATAGCTACTTTCTTCGCTGGTGTTATACGATCTTCTCCATACAATATCATACTATGACTGATATCTATCATGAGCACTGTACTCATTTGCGATTTATGTAGAGACTCTTCTACTACTAAATCATTTTCAGACAGGGTAAAATCATTGATACCGTGATTAATTTGAGCATTTCTTAAACTTTCGGTCATAGACACCTTATCTAAAGCGTCTCCAAATTGATAAGACCTGTAGTCTCCTGTATGCTCGTCTCCTATACCTTGAGCTTTGCTCTTATGATTTCCCTTACCACTTTTCTTAATCTTACCAAATATTTGATCCAAAGCCTGTTGCCGTATGGCTCGTTCTGTTTTCGCCGTTATGGCAAGAGAGGGCTCTCCATTAGGGTCAATTTCCTCCCTTAAGTAGCCTTTCTTTTTGAGGTCTTCAATAAAATCATCGATAGTATATTCTGGTGTAGTAAGTTTATACTCTTTATCGAGTTCGAGTAACCAGTTAATAGCTTCATCAAAATCTCCGGAAGTATGGGTAATAAGTTCTTTAAAAATTTCGAAGAGTGTATCGAACGGTGACTTGGAGGGCGCTTCGTACTTTTTAAACACAAACCCTTTTCTTGAAACTTCATAGTTTTTCATAGCAACATAAAATTACGATAATTATGAATTCTTACCGTTAAGATTAACATCTATTTAGGTTATTGACGGATAAGTTTTAGTTATTTGCTCAACTACGAAAAACAGTAAATTTATCGTTTAACTGATAATGGAAAATCCTGACCAAAACCAAAGCTAGCCGGATACTGAGCGCTTCCTTTGTACTGCTCTGAAATTTCTGGAACACGAACTTCTAAGTATGCCTTAAGCTCATTAACGGTAACTTTGGAGTCGCCATTATCTGCTTTTCCAGATAAAGCCTCGAGTAATGCATAAGTAAACACCCCATGACCAAGCTTTTCAAACTCGGTGGCGAATTGGTCACTGCCGCTTGCGGTTAACCAATGTGTACCTGTACTTCTTGCTAGTTGGGCTATAGCTTTTTCTTCTGCAACACCTCTTGAAGCCAAAGTATTGATAGCGCCCCCACTTTGGCAGGCATCTAATATAAATAGTTGCTTTTGCGCAGGAATTATGGCAGATAAATCTTTAATTTCTGTGGCAGAAACTCCTTTTGTATTTAATATATCATCGTTTCCGAAAAGCTGGGTAATATCATGCGGTATTAGGAAAAAATCTTTTGAATCGCCTTCGCTCATCATACCATGTCCTGCATAATAAAAAACAAAAACATCTTGTGGATTTGACTGTTCAGCAATTGTTTTTAAGGCATTGATAATATTGGCTTTATTGGCATCTTTATCCTGAACGCTATAGGTGTGTATTTTAGGTATAAACCCTTTTACACCATCCATAACCGCTTTTTTAAATCCAAGGGCATCGGCAACCGCATAATTTAAATTATATCTAGGGTTTTTATATTTATCAATTCCTATGGTTAATAAATGTATTTCAATGGTATCCGATTTAGGCTCGGTTTTCTTAGGCCGATATTTGGCGATAACTTTTCTTGTCGCACTTTCCGTATTTTGAGAATTAACAGCAACAGCCGTAATTACATTTTCTCCTTCAATTAAACTAATAGCAAAATCAGAACTATTTTCACTAGCAAGTACACGCTTTCCATTGTGGTATAACCTCATTTCTTTAATGGCATCTCCAAAAGCGTCTGCCTGTAACTTAAAACGCTGTGCTTTAGAATTGGTTTCAAAAACTTGAACCTCCCCTTTTACAGAAATATTCCTTGTACCATCATTGAATTCAATGCTAACCTCTGGTGCTTTATTAAGGCTATAAACCGATTTTTCAGTATCAACTTTTTGATTATTTAAAATTGTACTCGTAAGGTTAGGCGTATAAAAGTCATTAAATATCTGGTTCAATGGTATAATATCGGCTCCCTTGGTAAACAACACTCTGTTCCATGCTTTTTGTGAACCCTCGAATAGTCCCTCTGGTGTGTGTGCCAGCCACTCCCCATCTATAAACACGTAAAGCCTGAGTATTTCTTCGTGAGTTACAACATCATAAAACCTAAAGTGTCCGTTGGTAAGGGTAACGTAAATCTGATCAGTTATAAATTTAACAAAGGTAAATCCATCAATAAATTTATCGGTTTCACTAATTAAACGTCCACTCTCCAAATCATATACTTTCAAGGCCGATTTATAATCTGAAAATATGATTAAATTCTCCGATGGATTTAAAACTAAGTTAGGAAAATCGATATCAGGAACCTTGAAAACCCTGTCAATCTCTCCATTAGAAACGTTGATAATTTCTACCTGTTGCTTTTCAAAATTGAGCGTTAGGATTTTGGTTTGTTCTTCTATAAATAACAGATTTGTATACTCTCCTTCTCTTTGCCACAACAACTTTTTATTTTTGTAATCGTAATAATCTATTCGTCTTTTGTAAACGGCTTCTGGCACCACTTCGTTCAAAATCAGAAAGCCAACTTCATTATCACTATCTTTCACAACCGCTGTAAAATCAGCAATGGTATTAACACCTTTAAAGGTTTCTGAAAACAGAAGTTCCTGAGTTTTTAAATCTGTAACAGAAAATCCGTTTTTATTATGGGTTACAGCAACTTTAGAATTCGTATTGACCACCGCTTTATCCTTGTAGTCACCAGATATTTTTTGAGTCTTAAAGCTTAAAGGTTTACCTATAGTAAACTGCTTTACCCCTTCATCTTTTCCCATACCATAATAAACAGCTTTGGTTTCCTTACTGGTGTAAAAGTCTCCTCTTAATGAAAACTTTTGAAGGTATTCCGTAAAATAACTGGTAACTGATGTTCCCGTAATATTGATTGAAACCGATCCAATATCTCCATTTAAATTCTTGAACAAGAGTCCTTTTTCTTGTTTGTATTTATAAGTTTCTAAATCATTGACATCAAAAATCGGGCTCCCAAAAGTAGTTAAAGGCATTTCGGAATAGCGCCTGTATTTATTAAAGTAGGAAGGCGCTCCATAGGTGTCAGATGTTGGTTCTAGGGCGTAAACAAAATTGTTGTCGGCCGTAATTATTCTTTTATCGACACTAGAATTTATCAAACCAATAATGTCTCCAGTTTCAGAATTTAGCTCATACATTGCAGCTTTGGAAGGAGCGACCCATAACCGGGATTTATCAGGAGTGAAAGAAAACGTAGGATGATGAATGGTAAAACCTGTTTTTGTTCTTCCTGCTTCTAAAACCGTTTCCCAAACCGTTTTATTTTCAACCGAACTGTATCGAACTACCTTGATATGTTTTTCGTCAACAATATCGAAGTACAACAAATCCAGATTTCCAAAAAAATCTTTGTGTTCTCCATTGAACAACTGAAATGTATTCGATTGCGTTTCAAAATAAATATTTTCCCTAAAGTTTGTTTTGAATTCAATCATGGTATAATCTCCAGCCGAAATTAATTTGGCATACATGGGATACCCTTCACTAGGCCATTTAGGATAGGTGCTTTCAATTTTTCCGGTATTAGGATTTAAACTTTGAAACGTATGATTGCCATCGAATTCGGCAGTTCCCGATACAAAATAAATGAACTTGCTATTCGGGTCGTAGACGAAGTTCTTTAGGAACTTTATGGGATATTGCTGTATAACCTTTAATGTTTTATTATCTAAAACATCAATACCGTTTTTATCACCAATAAAGGTTCTGTCATTTTCTTTATCAATAACAATATTCTTGACTAAGGCTGGATAGTCCATCGTTTTTAGAAGGAACCCAGAATATAAATCCCATATTTTTACCGATTGATCGGTATACCCGCCGTAGGTCAATAATCTACCGTTTTTGGAGTCTATATTCGGTAAACCAAAACCGTAAGCCTGCTGTACCTCGATTTTAGCTTCTTGAGAAAAAAGAAAATTTAAACTGAAAAAAAATATAAGTGCGAGTTTCTTCATTAAACCAAGATATCCATATTTCTAAACTAAAATTATTAAAAAAATACGATTAATCCATTTGGTAAAATCAAAAACCAAACCAGTTTAAAAAATGAGAGGTAAAAAAAATACTTGTTTATTGAGACGAAGCCTAATCTACCCTGCTTAACCCGCTTAGATCCTCTATTTTAATATGCTTGCCCTTTGAGGAAATGAGTCCTTCTTTTTTAAATTGAGAAAGTACTCTTATAGCAGATTCTGTGGCGGTGCCTACAATATTTGCAAAATCTTCTCTTGAAAGCAACACACTTAAAGTTCCATCTGGGTTTACACCAAAACTATCGTGGATATAAAGCAAGGTTTCTGCCATACGTTGCCTGACAGATTTTTGTGCCATATTTACGATGACGTCATCTGCCTCTTTTAAGTCTTTCGCCATCTGCTTTAACACATCGAAAGTAAAATCTGGGTTTTTTTGAAGATCCTTTAAAATTTCACTTTTGGGAATAAAACACACCTCCATATCGTTTAGTGCTGTGGCTTGTAAATTAGACCGTTCGTCACCAACCACAGAACGTTGCCCAAGCAAATCGCCCTTAACCACCATTTTTACAATTTGATCTTTACCGTTTGCACTCAACTTGGTTAATTTACAAATACCATTTCTTACGCAATAAACACCATTAAGCATATCGCCTTCCTCAAAAATGACTTCACCTTTTTTTATAACTCTGGATGTTTTACAAGCCGAAATCCTAATCAACTCTTCTTTGGAAAGTGCCTTTAATGAATTAAACTGTTTTATGATACACTGCTCACATTTACCCATATCTATCTTTTTAAAACAAACTTCATTTTCATTTTTTAATGCAATACTAAAAAAGGTATATCTGTGTAATATTTTAGTTCTGGCATTTTAGGATGGAATAAAATCTTCTCAAAATAGCTTAGGTTCTTCGCAAACATGGTAATAAGGTTTATCCTCTTATTTTCAACAAAATCCTGAACCTGGTTCTCTACCTGATTATTAGCTAAAAAATGAAAACTATGTGTGTTGGCTCCTAAGTAATCATCCAGAAGCTCTTTATTTCTCTGTTGATCTTCGTTTAGAGTTGTATTTTCGTTTTTAATATGCAAAACACGTGCAGAGGCTTTGTGTTTCTCAACAATGCTTGTAATAGACTCTAAAGTTTTTGAAGAATATCTGGAAAGAAAATCTGTAGGAAAAGCGATTTCCTTTAAATCTGAATACTTAGCATTCTCTGGAACTATTACAGTAGTGCACTGTACTTTGGTTATGATACTAGAAGCATTACTACCTATTGGGATTTTCTTTAAATCTGAAGTTCCCTTAGTACCCATTACTATAAAATCTATATGGTTCTTATCGACTTGAGTTCTTACGGAATTGACTATGTATCCATTATCAACTATGCTAAAAAACCTATGCTTCGGAAATTTTGGTAGTTCCTGATTAATTTTGCTTAACAATTCCTGCATGCGCTTTTCGCAGGTCTCCTTTAAATCATCTTGAATTCCATTTTCAATACCAGACGCAGAACACACATGAAGAATATAGAAATTGCAGGAAGATTTCTTAAAGAAATTAACCGCATATTCTACTGCATTCCATGCGTTCGTAGAAAAATCTGTTGGTATTAAAATATTTTCCATACTTATACAAGTAGCTATCTTGCAAAATTACAAGTATGGTTTCGGTGGAAATATGACCAAAATCAGAATTTGGGACAAATAAGGAGCTTATTCTATTTTTTGAAGATCTGCTAAGTTGAGCACCTTGATATTCCTACCTTCAATTTCAATTAAACCTTTATCTTTAAAACGCGAGAGTGTACGTATAAGACTTTCTGTGGCAACACCTGCTACACTTGCCAAATCGTTTCGCGAAATCCTGATAAATTCTCCCGGTCTACTACCCAACTTTTCAGCAAACCTTATAATGGTCGTAGCTGTTCTTTTTCTCACAGAACTATATGCCATTTGAAGCAACTGGTCTTTGGCATCTACCAAGTCTTCATTTAATAACTGAATAAACTCTAAAGTTACATTATGATTGGCATGCAGAATATCTTGAAGTTCATGCTTTGAAAGCCCCAACAGGACAGTATCTTGAATGGCCGCAGCAGTTTCTTTGTAAGTAATATTTTGGGTAAAAGATGTATACCCGAACAAGTCGTCTTCTTTGTGTAAGGCCGTAGTTAAATCTTTGCCTTGTTCATCGAGTTTATGACATTTAACAAGCCCTTTTTCTATTAAATAGATATGGTTAGAATGCTGGCCTTCTTCATAAATCGTTTCACCCTTTTTAAACTTATAGGTTTCACCATTATCATCGAAAAAATTTTTAAGATCGTTTAAATCCCTAATATCACTTTCCTCTGCTTGCTTATCGATTTCATGTTCTCTTCGTTCTTGTAAAATAGCTGCTTTTGCCAACCTACTTTCTATGGCGCTAATAAGCTCATCTTCTTCAAAAGGCTTGGTTATATAATCATCTGCACCTAAATCCATACCCTTGCGTACATCTTTGCGTTCGGTTTTGGCCGATAAAAATATAAACGGAATATGCATGGTTTCCTCATGCTTGGCCAATCCTTCTAAAACGCCATAACCATCTAATTCTGGCATCATGATATCACACACTATAATATCTGGAACTATTTTCAAAGCGGTCTCCAAACCAGCTTTACCATTGGGAGCAGTGGTTACGTGATAGTCAGACAACTCTAATAATTCGGATGTATTCTCTCTTAAAATTGTATCGTCTTCTATTAACAATATTTTTTTCATGTGTTACTTTTCATTTTTAAATAATCCTGTCGAATTTAGATGTCTTAACCTCTTCTGTAAAGATTATTTTAAATACCTCAATTCTTTAACTTGCTTTATTTGGCAGTGTTATAGTGAACGAACTTCCTTTATTTTCTTCGCTGATGAAGGTTATATTGCCTCCTAAGTTATTCAAATGACTTTTTACAATATTCAGTCCAATTCCTGTCCCTTGCACTAAAAGCGCATTTTCAGCCCTAAAATAACGATTAAATATTTGTTTTTGGTCGGCTTCTGGAATTCCCATGCCATTATCTGAAACCACAAAAGTGGTATCCGTTTCATTTTGGTCTATTTTTATATCAATAACTGTATTCTCTGGCGAATATTTAATGGCATTATGCACCAAATTACTTAAAGATAATTCCAATATTTTTTCATCTTGATGTAATGACAAATCATCAATTTGCTTCGGATAGTTTATTTTCTGTCCTTCCTTTAAAAGCATATTGGCATTGTATATAACCTCATCAATAACTTTGGTCAATCTAAAAGTGCCATATTTGTAGGTTACCTTACCGGTTTCCAACTTTTCTACAGAAAGAAAATCATTAAGAATATTGTTAAGATAATGCACTTTATCAGAAATGGTTTTAATGTGCTTATCCCGTCTTTGCTGCTGTTCGGTTAACTTATACTTACTTAACAACATGGCAGAGGTTAAGATACCACTTAAAGGGGTTTTAAACTCATGCGATACAAGAGATAAAAATTTTGTTTTCAACTCATTAAGCTCTTTTTCTTTCTTAAGCGCATCACTAATTTTATTTTGAGCTTCTATTCGTTTTTGTATCTCAATATCTCGTTTTTTGTTGGCCTCTTTTAATTCTTCAACTGTGGTACTTAAAGCCTTTGTTCGCTCCGCCACTTTTTTCTCCAACTTACTGTTTAGCTCTTGTAACTCCTCTTCTTGTTTTTTACGAACAGAGATATCAATAACTAAGGCCATTACATAAGTATTCCCATTAAAATCCAAAGGATTAAGACCAGCCTCAACCGGAAAGGAGTATCCACTTTTATGAGCTCCATACAAATCCCTTCCATGCCCCATTCGTCTGCTTTCTCTTGCTTTCATAAAGCCATCTACATGCTTTCCATGGCCGGCATGATATTGTTTAGGAATTAAAATCTCTAAGTGTTGATTTAACAATTCGTCATTAGAATAACCGAACATGTGTTCAGCCGACTTATTGATAGACACGATTTTCTGGTCTTTATCAACTACAATGACCCCCTCTGAAACAGCCTCGAAAAGAGCATCAAATACATCATTACCGTTTTGAAACATTATTAAACTACTAGGATTAAATGGTTTAGAACTCGAAACAAAAAAGACGGTATGTTCACTTCGAATTTCCTGCTCATGTTGTGTAAAAATATATAAATCATGACTAATATCATATTTTAATTTTCACTTTCCCTCCACCTTTGCATTGGGTAAAAATGAGCAAATTTATGGAGCATAAAACATGTTTCCACTGTGGCTTGGATGCCACATCGTCCAACATCACTTTTGATGACAAGTCGTTTTGTTGTAACGGTTGCAAAACCGTTTACGAGATTTTTTCGGCTAACGATTTAACTTGCTATTACGATTTACAAAACGCTCCAGGAGCAACTCCAAAAGAAGTTGCCGGCAAATACAATTTCTTGGAAAACGAGAAAATTGTTGAGCAGCTCTTGGAATTTAATAGTGACGATACCGAAATTGTAAATCTTTACATTCCGCATATTCATTGTAGTTCTTGTATCTGGATTTTAGAAAATTTAAACAAGCTCCACCCAGCCGTTAGTGCTTCCGTAGTAAACTTTGGAAAGAAAACCGTTAGGGTTACGTATAACTCAGAAAAGACCACGCTTAAAGAGTTAGTTATTCTTTTAAGTAGTATTGGTTATGAACCTTATATTAGTTTAGAAGATTACAGCGTTGGAAAAAAGAAAACCGACCGTTCTTTAATCTACAAACTAGGTGTTGCTGGTTTTGCCTTTGGAAATGTGATGTTTCTATCCTTCCCAGAATATTTTGAAGTTGGTGAATTTTGGCTTGAAAAATACAAACACCTGTTTAGGTGGTTGATGTTTACCTATAGTTTACCTGTAGTTTTTTATTCGGCCCAAGGTTATTTTATTTCGGCTTTTAAAGGCCTACGCTCTAAAATATTGAACATTGATGTACCCATTGCTTTAGGTGCAGCCGTGTTATTTATTAGAAGTAGTGTTGAAATTATTCTGGATTCCGGTTCTGGCTTTTTTGATAGTTTAACAGGGCTCATCTTCTTCTTATTGGTTGGTAAGTTCTTCCAACAGAAAACGTATACATTCTTATCATTCGAACGGGATTATAAATCCTATTTCCCCATCGGAATTACCAAAATAACTGATGAAGGTAAAGAGGAATCCATTCAGGTTTATGACATTAAAAAAGGCGACAGACTTCTTATTAGAAATGAAGAGCTTATTCCAGTTGATAGTATACTTATAAAAGGAAAAGCAAGAATTGATTATAGCTTTGTTACCGGAGAATCCAAAACGGTTAGTAAGCAATCTGGCGACAAATTGTTTGCCGGCGGTAAGCAAGTAGATGGTAATATTGAATTAGATGTTTTAAAATCGGTAGAGCAAAGTTACCTCACCCAACTTTGGAGTAATGATGTCTTTAAAAAAGACAAAGCATCTTCTTTTACCACAATCACTAACAAGATTAGCAAAAACTTCACATTGGTTCTATTACTAATTGCCGTAATAGCTACGAGTTATTGGCTTGTAAATGATTCTAGCAAAGCCATTAATGTATTTACAGCGGTATTGATTATTGCCTGTCCGTGTGCCATCGCCCTATCGGCACCTTTTACTTTTGGAAACATATTACGGATTCTGGGAAAGAAAAAATTCTATCTAAAGAATGCCAGTGTTATAGAACAATTAGCTAAAATAAATACGATAATTTTTGACAAAACCGGAACAATAACTTCCAACAAAGAGGCCTCTATAAATTATGATGGTGAAACATTATCTGCATCTGAAGAAGCTTTACTAAAAAGTACATTACGAGGCTCTAATCATCCGCTAAGCCGTTCATTATATGAACTGTTGAATGAGCAGGACATTGTAACACTCGATGATTACCAAGAACACACCGGCAAAGGTATTGAGGCGCAATATAACAACGATTATATTAAAGTAGGTTCGGCGCCTTTTGTAGGTCATCAAGCTGAAACCACCACTCTAAATACAACTGTTCATGTAAGTACCAACAATACATACAAAG
The DNA here is from genome assembly GCF_023273855.1 of Seonamhaeicola sp. ML3. NCBI lineage: Bacteria > Pseudomonadati > Bacteroidota > Flavobacteriia > Flavobacteriales > Flavobacteriaceae > Seonamhaeicola > Seonamhaeicola sp. ML3. The sequence goes on from NZ_CP096884.1 coordinate 577,660, forward strand.
GCAAGTTCACCTTTTACAATGCTTATAGAAAGGGCTTAGCGCAACTGTTCAATATTCTTAAAAAAGATTATGATTTAGCCATTCTTTCTGGCGATAATGCAGGGGAAAAAGAGAACTTGACCAAGCTGTTACCTCCCAAGACGAAGCTTCTGTTCAATCAGAAACCAGAGGATAAACTGGAATACATAGAATACCACCAAAGTGAAGGCGCGAGTGTTTTAATGATAGGTGACGGATTAAATGACGCTGGTGCATTAGCCCAAAGCAATGTTGGCATCGCCATCTCAGAGAAAGTGAATGTATTCTCTCCTGCTTGTGATGCCATTTTAGATGCTTCAAAATTTAATGAACTGTCTAATTATTTGAAAATATCGAGGTCGGCCATAAAGATTATAAAATGGAGTTTTGTGCTCTCATTCATCTACAACATCATAGGCTTATACTTCGCCGTTACTGGGCAATTGGCCCCTGTTGTGGCGGCTATATTAATGCCTTTAAGTTCTATTAGCATTGTGGTATTTACTACAATTTGCACCAACATTGTTGGTAGAAGATTGAAATAAAAAAAGATATCCTTTTTATTCTAGATAGAGTAAGTATGCGAAATAATCTCATTGATTTAAGAGATTGCCACAGCACGTATAAAAACGTGACTCGCAATGACAGACAAAAAACATAAACATGACCATTGTCATGTTTTAAAAATGTATATGAAAGTACTTTTGATCCATAACTTCAAATAGGTATGAGTGTTATATATGTATTACTTGCTATAAGTATAATTGTAGCCGTTGGTTTTTTTATAGCCTTTATTATGGCCGTTAAGAGCGGACAATATGATGATAGCTATACACCATCGGTACGCATGCTTTTTGAGGATGAACTCATCAAAGAAAAATCAGATAATTCAATACTAACCAAAAAAAAAGATTAACAACTAATTATGGAGATGCAACAATTTCATTACGATAATAAAATCGTTACAAAGTTCATTTACGCCACAATAATTTTTGGAGTAGTTGGGATGTTAGTAGGTCTTCTACTAGCATTTATGTTTTTATTCCCCAACCTTACGGATGGTATTTCGTGGCTTAGTTTTGGTAGATTAAGACCATTGCACACCAACGCTGTTATTTTTGCCTTTGTTGGTAACGCCATGTTTGCTGGGGTCTACTACTCACTGCAACGATTATTGAAAACACGTATGGCTAGTGACCTCTTGAGTAATATCAACTTTTGGGGTTGGCAGCTTATCATTGTGGCGGCAGCAATCACCTTACCTTTAGGTATTACAACTTCTAAAGAATACGCCGAATTAGAATGGCCCATAGATATCGCCATTGCACTTGTGTGGGTGGTTTTTGGCGTGAACATGATTTGGACCATTTTAAAACGTAGACAACGTCATTTATATGTTGCTGTTTGGTTCTACATTGCCACATTTGTAACAGTTGCAGTACTTCATATTTTTAACAGCTTGGAATTACCAGTAAGTGCTTTAAAAAGTTACTCGGTATACGCCGGTGTTCAAGATGCCTTGGTACAATGGTGGTACGGGCATAATGCGGTAGCATTCTTCTTAACCACACCATTCTTAGGTTTGATGTACTACTTTATTCCTAAAGCAGCAAACAGACCGGTTTACTCTTATAGATTATCTATAGTGCACTTCTGGTCATTAATCTTTATATACATTTGGGCAGGACCTCACCACTTATTGTACACCGCTCTACCAGAATGGGCTCAAAACTTGGGTGTTACATTCTCTGTGATGTTATTGATGCCTTCTTGGGGTGGTATGATAAACGGTTTATTAACCTTACGTGGTGCTTGGGACAAAGTTAGAACAGACCCTGTTTTAAAATTCATGGTAGTGGCAATTACCGGTTACGGTATGGCGACTTTTGAAGGGCCTACCTTATCGCTTAAAAACGTAAATGCCATTGCCCACTTTACCGACTGGATTATTGCCCACGTACACGTTGGTGCATTGGCCTGGAACGGATTCATGGCCTTTGGTATGATTTACTACTTAGTCCCAAGGTTATTTAAAACAAAAATACACTCGCTTCCATTGGCCAACCTACATTTCTGGTTGGGTACTTTAGGTATCATTATATATGCATTACCAATGTATGTTGCTGGTTTCACACAAGCCAGTATGTGGAAACAGTTTAACCCAGACGGTACTTTAGTTTATGGTAACTTCTTAGAAACAGTTACCGAGATTATTCCAATGTACTGGATGCGTGCTATTGGTGGAACCATGTATGTGGTTGGATTGTTAATCTTAGTTTATAACGTATGGGTTACTATTAAGCACGGAAGCAAAGTTGAAGACGAACTGGCAGAAGCACCTGCATTAGAGCGTGTAACTAAAAGGCGAACGGCCAATGAAGGATGGCATACTTGGTTAGAAAGAAGACCTATACAGTTAACTATTTTAGCAACGGTTGCCATTCTAATTGGTGGTATTATTCAGATTGTTCCCACTATTATGGTGAAGTCTAATATCCCAACCATTGCCAGCGTGCAACCTTACACACCTTTAGAATTGGAAGGTAGAGATATCTACATACGTGAAGGTTGTGTTAGCTGTCACTCGCAAATGATTAGACCTTTTAGAAGTGAAGTTGAACGTTACGGTGAGTATTCTAAAGCCGGTGAGTTTGTTTATGACCATCCGTTCCTTTGGGGTAGTAAACGTACAGGACCAGACTTACATAGAATTGGTGGAAAGTACAATGACAACTGGCACTTTAACCATATGTACGACCCACAAAGTACCTCATCTGGTTCCATCATGCCACGTTATCCTTGGTTGATTACCGGTTCTTCAAGTACACTTGATAAATCACAGACTGAAGCTAAGATGCGCACCATGGTATCCTTAGGTGTTCCATATTCTGATGAAGAGATTGCCAACGCGCAACAAAGTATGACAGCACAAGGAACTCAGATTGAAGAGAACTTGAAATCTGATCCAGACTTTGCCAGTAACTACGAAGCAGATAAAAAATATGCTGCCGATAACGGTGAAGAATTTGTGGAGATGAAGAATAGAGAGATTGTTGCACTTATTGCTTATTTACAGCGATTAGGAACAGATATTAATGTTGAAACCGCTCAGAACTAACCCTCAAAACCAGAAATCATGTTAAAATTTGTAAAAAATCATATGGAGAGTATCACTGGGATAGAGATATACCCTATCATCTCCCTACTAATCTTTTTTATCTTTTTTGTAGCACTGTTTTGGTGGGTAGTATCTGCAAAAAAAGACTATATAAACACCGTTAGCAATATTCCATTAGACAACCAAAACGACGACACATTATGAGAAAATTAGTTCCATCTTGGGTAAGAGTACCCGTAGTATTCTTCATCATCTTCGGAGTTGTTGAATTCTTTATAGACTCAGGCGAAAAACCTGCCTTTATAGAATATCCCGTAGTATTACTATTTCTCTTTCTAGTACTTCTAATTTTAATCGCTATTGAAGCGATTATTGGAGCACTTGAAAATGTGATGCTTCATAAGTTAGATGAAGAAGCTAAAGCCAAATTTTTAGCCGATAAAGAAAAAGCGTATCAATTCACTTGGTTAAAGAAAACTTACACGAAACTTCTTGGACAAAAACCAATTGAAGAAGAAGGCGAAATTATCCTAGACCACAACTATGATGGCATTAAGGAGCTTGACAATAACTTACCACCATGGTGGTTATACGGATTTTATATCTCAATAATTTTTGCTGTTGTTTATCTAATTAGATATCATGTATTTGATGGCCCCGGACAAATTGATGAATTAGAAACCGAATTGGCAGAAGCCAAAATAGCCATTGAAGAATACAAGAAAACTGCCAAAGATTTGGTTGATATTAATACCGTAACACTGCTAACTGATGCTGGCGATTTAAGTGCTGGAAAAGCGGTTTTTAACACCAATTGTGTGGCCTGTCACATGGCCGATGGCGGCGGAGGTATTGGACCAAACCTTACTGATGACCATTGGATTTTAGGTGGTGGTATCAAAAATGTATTTAAAACAGTTTCTGAAGGTGGTCGTTCCGGTAAAGGGATGATAGCTTGGAAAACACAACTAAAACCATCGCAGATAGCACAAGTAAGTAGTTACGTATTAAGTTTACAAGGTACAACGCCAGCGAACCCCAAACCACCAGAAGGTGATATTTGGGTCGCTGAAGATACAGAAGCAAAAGCACAGGAATAAAGACATGTAGTTCGACTAACTCATTCATATCCAATGATTCCCTTTGTTTTTAAACAAAGGGAATCATAAAAACCAAAATTACTTGGAAACCCCAGAAAACGAAATATTCAGAGATTCCATAAGCACAGTTACCGAAGAAGGGAAGCGTGCCTGGGTGTATCCTAAAAAACCAAGTGGAAAATATTACGACAAAAGAAAACTTGTTAGCTATGGCCTGCTGGCATTTTTATTGGCATCGCCATTTGTAAAAATTGGCGGGAATCAATTTTTAATGTTCAACGTTCTGGAGAGACGATTTAACATTTTTGGTTTCCCTTTTTGGCCTCAAGATTTTCACTTGTTCGTTATCTCAATGATAATTGGGGTGGTATTTATAACACTGTTTACAGTGGCTTTTGGGCGTATTTTTTGTGGCTGGATTTGTCCGCAAACCATTTTCATGGAAATGGTTTTTAGGCGTATTGAGTATTGGATTGAAGGCGACCGAAACAAACAACGCAAATTAGCACGACAAAAATGGGATGCTGAAAAGATTAGAAAAAAAGGATTAAAGCTTTTTATTTTCGTAGTCATTTCATTTTTAATAGCCAATGTATTTCTTGCCTATTTGATTGGTGGAGACAGGTTACTAGAATACATTGTAGAAGGCCCATTTAGTCATATGGGCACACTTATACCTTTAATAATCTTTACAGCTGTTTTCTATTTTGTATTTGCATGGTTTAGGGAACAGGTTTGCGTAATCGCTTGTCCTTACGGAAGGCTACAAGGCGTTCTTTTAGATACCAAATCGGTTGTGGTTGCATACGACTATAAACGTGGTGAAGGCCCTAGTGGCAGAAAAAAATTTAGAAAAAACGAAGACAGACAAGCGCTTGGACATGGCGACTGTATAGACTGCTTGCAATGTGTACATGTTTGTCCCACGGGCATTGACATAAGAAACGGCACCCAATTGGAATGTGTAAACTGTACAGCATGTATTGACGAATGTGATCATATTATGGAAAGCATCAATCTCCCAAAAGGATTGATACGCTATGCCAGTGAGGAAAACATTAAAAACAAAGTACCGTTTAAACTTTCGGCTAGAATGAAAGGCTATATCGCGGTCTTGACTATTTTGATTGGTATATTAACCGGTATGCTCTTTTTAAGAAATGAGGTGGAGGCTAATGTTCTAAGATTGCCAGGACAACTGTACGAGCACAAAGCAGATAATATTATAAGTAATGTGTTTACTTATAAATTGGTAAATAAAACAACACGAGACATAGAAGATGTAACGCTAAAACTGATGTCTCACAAAGGAACTTTAAAATTAGTCGCCACGAGCGATGATTTTGTTGTTCCTAAACAAGGTATTGCAGAAGGCACCTTGTTTATTGAAATAAACAATTCGGCGTTAACTGGTGATCGTAATAAAATTAAGATTGGGGTTTTCGTTGGTGATGAATTGATAGAAACTTGTACGGCCAATTTTTTAGGCCCTAGAAGTTATAAATAATTTTTTGGTTGGTGGTCGTAAAGTTATTGATTGGTTTTTGGCATTTAATACAATCAATAGCTTTTACGGCCAAATTTAGAAACTAAAGTGCATTAGGGATTGAGGTATTGTTGGAGCTCCTTGAAAAGAGCGACTACCGAAAGCCCGACCCGATAGGGGAATGCCATAAAAATAGAAGTCATGAAACTAAACTGGGGAACAGGTATCGTACTAGCATTTATAGGGTTTATTTCCTTTATAATGTACTTTATCATTACAATGAACATCGACGATTCGTATGACCATGATTTGGTTAGCGAAAATTACTATGCCGAAGAGCTGGCATACCAAAAGGATATTGATAAGCTTAAAAATTCGAAAGCATTAAGTGAAAACATCACTTATAAGAAGACAGAAAAAGGGCTAACCATTGTGTTTCCCAGTAATAAAGATTTTAAAAACATAACCGGAAAAGTGTTCTTATATAGGCCATCTAACAAACAATTAGATTTTGAAAGTACCATTTCATTATCTAATCCATATTTGCTCATACCTGACTCCCGTTTGGTAGATGGCCGTTGGAACATTAAAATTGATTGGCAATACGATGGGATGTCTTATTTGTATAAAGAATCCATAGAATATTAATAAAGCCATTTTTAACATGACAATATAATTGTTCTAAAAAATAGACCATCTAGCAAACTCCTAGATTTTGAAAGTACCATTTCACAATCTAATCCACTTTTGCTCATACCTGACTCCTGTTTGCTAGGTGGTTTTTTTATTAATAGAATTGACAGCAATATAATAGAATTTCTAGTTTAATTAAAAATCTATAATTTTTACTATGCTTGTTTCGGCATTTGTTTTGGGTATTTTAGGAAGCTTTCACTGTATAGGCATGTGTGGGCCAATTGCCTTTATGCTTCCAGTAGATAGAACAAATGCGTTTAAAAAGATATCTCAAATAGTAATTTACCATGCTGGGAGATTACTCGCATACAGCTTTATAGGACTAGTTTTTGGACTAATAGGCAAGAGTCTTTACATTTTTGGTTTTCAACAACAACTTTCCATAATCATAGGTGTTCTTATGATTGTATTGGTTTTAATACCACAGCATAAATTGAATCAATTTAGGGTTTCAAAACCTATTTACAGATTAATCTCAAAGGTGAAATCTGCACTTGGTTCTGCTTTAAAAAGAAAAACAGCAGATACTTTTTTAACTATCGGTTTTTTAAATGGCTTTTTGCCATGTGGCCTTGTTTACATGGCTCTTTTTGGAGCTATCTCTGCAGGCCATGCACTTCAAGGCAGCCTATATATGATTTTATTTGGCCTGGGAACTGTTCCTTTAATGACCACCGCCATTTACGCCAGTAACTTATTAAAAGGTGTAGCTAGACAAAAAATTCAGAAAGCCATCCCGGTTTTCGTAATCATTATAGGTGCCTTATTTATTATTCGTGGCCTAGGACTTGGCATTCCTTACATCTCTCCCACTCCAGTGTACGATGTTGTGAATAGTTCTATAGATTGCCACTAGAACACTCTTCTCTTTTTGAGTAATTAGACCCACGTATCTAATTGATTTTAAATTAGTTAACCAGACAACATATTCTTTTCATAAGAATTTGTTATGAACACCATTAACAAAATCAATAGTTTTATTCTCAATAATAATAGTAATACTATTAATTTAGCGCAAAATATTATTAATCATGGACAGATTACTATCAAATTTAAAAATTACTGTACCAGAAAAAATCTATGTAAAAGACCCAGAATCTTCAGATCTAGGAAAGCGTATCGTCGAGCACAGTATAAATTTAATAGATGAAATTGGCTTTGATGCTTTTACCTTTAAAAAACTTGGCGCTGTTATTGGTTCTAACGAAAGTTCTATATACAGATACTTTGAAAGTAAACACAAATTATTACTTTATTTAACGTCCTGGTATTGGGCATGGATTGAATACCAGCTAGTATTTGAAACTTATAGTTTGCAACCAGAAGATAAACTTGAAAAAGCAATTGAGATTGTTTCTAGAAGTACTAAAGAAGACACAAACTTCAGCCATATTAATGAGGTTGTATTAAACAGAATTATAGTTAACGAGAACTCAAAATCTTTTTTAACAAAAGAAGTAGACCAAAAAAACAAGGAAGGATATTATATCATTTATAAACGTATTGTTTATCGTTTAAGAGACATGATTAAAGCCATTTATCCAGACTACAAATACCCTTCAAGCTTGGCAAGCACCATATTAGAGGGAAGCTTACACCAACATTTTTTAAAGGAACATTTCGAATCTATAACAGATTGTAATTTAAATGTTTCTCCTTCAAATTTCATAAAAAACTTAGTCCTTAACACTTTGAACTCTTAATTATGACAAAAAAACAAATGACACCATGGCTTCGATTAGTGGGACTATTGGAGTTGGAAAAGAAAGATATTTTTCAAATTTTTTATTACGCGATTTTTGCCGGTATAGTTGCACTCTCTTTACCACTGGGCATACAGGCTATTATAAATCTTATTCAAGGTGCGCAAATATCAACCTCATGGATAATACTCGTAATTGTAGTAACCTTAGGCGTTGCGTTTTCAGGAGGGTTGCAACTTATGCAATTACGTATTATTGAAACCATTCAACAACGTATTTTTATGCGTTCGTCTTTTGAATTGGCATATCGATTTCCAAAGATAAAAATGGCCGAATTGCGAAACTATTACCCACCAGAATTAGCAAATAGATTTTTTGACACCTTAACCATACAAAAAAGTCTGTCAAAAATATTAATCGATGTACCTACAGCAGTGCTACAAATTTTGTTTGCACTTATTCTGCTGTCTTTCTATCATCCATTTTTTATCATTTTTGGATTACTGCTACTTATTCTAATAGCAGCTGTTTTTAGATTCACAGCCAGAAAAGGCTTAGAAACCAGTTTAAAAGAGTCGAAGAACAAATATAAGGTTGCGCACTGGATCCAAGAAGTTGCACGTTCTGTTATAAGTTTTAAACTTTCAGGAAACACAAGTCTGAGTCTTTCAAAAAATGACGAATTGGTAAACAACTATCTGGAGGCACGTGAGAGCCATTTCAAGGTTTTAATCCTTCAATTTATCCAAATGATAAGTTTTAAAGTCGTTGTAACTGCAAGTTTATTATTAATTGGAGGGGCTTTAGTTCTTAATCAAGAAATGAATATTGGTCAATTTGTTGCCGCCGAGATTATTATCATCTTAGTAATAGCCTCTGTAGAAAAACTTATTCTAGGTCTAGAATCGTTTTATGACACCTTAACGTCTCTTGAAAAAATCGGACAGATTGTAGACAAAGAAATGGAAGATCAAACAGGAGAAACTCCGGCTTATGACCGCGGTATAACTGTTGAATTAGAGGATGTTTCTTATGGCGTCTCCAATAGGGACAAACACATATTAAAAAATATTTCTTTAAAATTAAACAACAAGAGTAGAATTTTAGTAACTGGTGAAAGTGGCGCTGGAAAATCTACCTTACTAAGATTGGTTGCAGGAGTGATCGAAGCAACTTCCGGTCATGTTTATGTGAACGACATGTCCATAAATAATCTAAAGTTGAACTATTACCGATCACAACTTGGATTATCACTTTCAGATGAATCGCCTTTTGAAGGTTCTATTCGTGAAAACTTAACCTTTGGCAACAAAGAGATTTCAGATGATAAAATCTATGAGGTCCTGGAAATAGTGGGACTAAAAAATTTCATTAAAGAACAAATCAATGGGTTAAATACCATTTTGTACCCAGACGGAAAGCAGCTTTCTTATACCCTTTCTAAAAAAATTGTTTTAGCTAGGGCTATTTTAAAAGCTCCAAAAATTATAATTCTTGAAGATGCTTTGGACAGATTCAACAAAACAGAAACAAAGTCTATTATCGATTTCTTAACCCACAAAGACAGGCCCTGGGGACTAATTGTGGTTAGTAGTAGTCGCGCTTGGATCGATCCATGTACAGAAGTAATAACACTTGAAAAAGGTCAAGTTAAAAACTAATTAGTTATGCTTAATATATCCCATAACAAATTGAACAAAAAGGTAGATTTAAATCAGTATAAATCTAGCAAAAACATAATGAACAAAGGCTATTACAAGTACTTTAACAGGTTCTTGCTTACAGCAGCCGTTATTTTACTTATTGTCTTATTCCTTCCTTGGACACAAAATATTACCGGCCAAGGTTTGGTAACTACCCTAAAGCCAAATCAAAGACCTCAAACTATACAGTCTCAAATTCCAGGACGAATTGAAGAATGGTTCGTGCAAGAAGGTGCTTTCGTAAAAAAAGGAGATACTATTTTAAGAATCTCTGAGGTGAAAAGTGATTATTTTGATGATAAGCTGGTTGAAAGAACCAATCAGCAAATTGTAGCAAAATCACAATCTGTAGAGGCTTACAGTGGAAAAGTTGGCGCTTTAAACAGACAGATTTCTGCACTAAAAAACGAACAGCGTTTAAAACTAGAGCAAACTCAAAATAAGCTATTACAAGCTAATTTAAAGGTTAAAAGCGATAGCATTGATTTAGAGGCTGCTAAAACCAATTTGAAAATTGCAGAAACACAATTTAACCGAATTCAAACGCTTCAAAACGAGGGCTTAAAGGCCGTAAAAGATGTTGAAGAGAAGCGCCTTAAACTTCAGGAGACACAGGCTAAATTTATCTCTCAAGAGAACAAGTATTTAATGAGTCAAAATGAAGTTATTAATGCTAAAATAGAGCTATCACGAATTGAAGCAACTTTTGGTGATAAAATATCAAAAGCACAAAGTGATATGTTTACGGCCCAATCGAGCCAATTTGATACCGAAGCTCAGGTTACCAAATTAGAGAACACATATACAAACTATAAGAGACGAAATAGCTTATTGTATGTAACTGCCCCACAAAGCGGATACATTAACAGGGCAATAACAGGCGGTCTTGGTATTACATTTAAAGAAGGTCAAGAATTAGTAAGTATTATGCCTGCTCAAATAGATTTGGCGGTAGAAACTTTTGTAAGACCTATAGATTTACCACTTATCCACAAAGGTGAGAAAGTTAGAATCCAGTTCGATGGTTGGCCCGCAATAGTTTTTAGCGGTTGGCCCAATGTTTCTTATGGCACCTATGGTGCAGAAGTTGTAGCCATAGAACGTTACATTAGTGCTAACGGAAAATACAGGGTGCTTTTAGCCCCAGATACTAACGACCATGAATGGCCTGAAGCTATTCGTGTAGGATCTGGCGCTAGGACCATAGCCTTATTAGAAGATGTACCTATTTGGTTCGAATTATGGAGACAGATTAACAGTTTTCCTCCAAATTACTATGAGCCTGAAATTAACAAAACTGCCTCAAAAAAAGATAAAAAATGAGAATAAGCTTATTAGCCATATTACTTTTTATTGGAACGGCATCTGCCCAAACTAACGATAGCATGTTAACGTTAGAAGAATATTTGGGCTATGTTAAATCTTTTCACCCTATTGTTAAGCAAGCCAATTTGGTTATTAACGAAAGCCAAGCCAAGCTCATGAAAGCTCGTGGTGCATTCGACCCAAAACTTGAAGTAGATTATGACCGTAAAAAGTTTAAAGGCACAGAATATTTTGACAAACTGAATGCTGCATTTAAAATACCTGTTTGGTTTGGTATTGAGTTTAAGGGAAATTTTGAGGAAAATACTGGAGATTTTCTGGATCGCGAATCTGATGTTCCAATCGATGGTTTATATAGTGCTGGCGTGTCTGTTCCATTGGCTAGAGGCCTGCTAACAAATAAGCGCATGGCTACATTAAGACAATCTAGACTATACGTAAAGCAAGCGGAGGCAGATAGACAATTACTAATTAATGATATTCTATTTGAGGCTACCAAAACCTATTTTAAATGGTTAAGGCATTATAACGAAAAAATGGTTTACGAAAACTTTTTAGAAAATGCCTCTATTCGTTTTAATGGTATAAAAAAGAGCTACGAAGTTGGAGACAAACCAGCCATTGACACTCTAGAGGCTAGAATCACATTGAACAACCGTAAATTAAATTTAGAGAAAGCACGCATAAAATTTATTAAATCCTCTTTGGAACTATCGAATTACTTATGGCTAAACGATAATACTCCGGTAGAAATTAAAGAAAATATCATTCCAGATGAGGGCACATTCAACATTGTTGACAATATCCTTAATACGTCGGCTATTGAAATAGAAAGTTTTGATATTGAGTCGCACCCTAAATTAAGGTCGCTAGATTATAAGATTCAAAGTTTAAGTATAGAGCGAAGACTAAAAAGAAACAACCTATTACCACAGATAGACCTGCAATACAATTTCTTGTCTGAAACACCCGAAATTGCGCGATCTTTCAGCACGGCGGCTTACAAGAGCGGACTTAACATCAACTTCCCTCTATTCTTGAGAAAAGAACGCGGCGATTTGAAGTTGGCGACCATTAAACTACAGGATACACGATTCGATCTTCAGAATACCAGACTGAGTTTAAAAAACAAGGTTGATGCCATTAATCAAGAACTAGACTCTTTTGTTACCCAGAACGACTTCACTTTAGCTATTGTAGAAGATTATTCGAAACTGTTAACTGCAGAAGAACGGAAATTCTTTTTGGGAGAAAGCTCACTGTTTTTGGTAAATTCCAGAGAATCTAAACTTATAGACTCTAAGCTTAAGGCTATTGAAATAGAGAATAGCTTTTTAAACACTAAAGCAAGTCTCTTTAATGTTTTAGCATTGTCTGATGTTCCTTTGGACTAAAAATAGAAGGGCGCCGAAGTCCTAAAACCTCAGCGCCCCTCTCGCGAAATTAATAACCAAAATTATAAACAATCTATATCTTAAAAGTCATAACTGGCAGATTAGCATGGTTAGCGACATCTTCGCCAACACTACCTTGAAAGAAATGAGCTAAGCCCTTTCTACCGTGGGTAGCAATCACAATTAAATCTGCACCAACTTTATTGGCACTATTTAGTATACCATCTTCTACACTATAGTCACAGACATAATGTACATCTTCCATTTTTTCTAAGTTTCGCTCTGCCTTTGTGAAAAAGTTCACAACATTCTTTTCTATTTCAACAGAGCTCTTAAATCTATCATTTGGCAAATTAACATGAACCAAATACAACCTGGAATCCATGGCATTGAACATTTTAGAAGCTTTTAAATAAGACTCTATGGACTCTTCGGAAAAATCGCAGGCGAAAAGAACAATATCAAAATTCACTTCTCCTATATCATTTTTAACAACTAAAACCGGAACATCGGCATTTCGTATAACACGTTCGGTATTAGAGCCAATAAAAAATTCTTTAGCCCCACTTACACCATGAGATCCCATAACAATAAGATCAGCCTTGTTAGTCCTAGCAACATCGTTAACCTCACTAAACACTTTAAAATGCTTAACGATTGGGGTAACCTTTAGCCCATTTAAATAGTCCTTCTTCAAAAACTTTTCAAATCGTTGCTCTGCCAATTTCAAAAAGTAAATTACCTTTTGTGGTTCTTCTCCCGCTCCTGTTAACATGATATCAGACATTTCCAGCATGTGCAACACCAATAGCTCGGCATTATTCTTCTTGGCTAAACTAGCCGCAGCTTTAAGTGCGTATTCAGAGTATTCGGAGAAATCTATAGGTACTATTATTTTTTTCATTATTTCTACAGTTTAGTTTAAACAGTCATGGAAAACAGTTGAGTGTCCGGCTGTTTCCGCTTCAACAACAAGTCAAAAGCCATACAAATGTTCCTTACGAACGGCTGTCCTTTTTTAGTCACCTCAATACTATTCGAGTTGATATTGAGTAATCCATCGGCCTCCATTTCTTTCAACCTAATCAGAGTTTCAGGAAGCTCATTAAAATATAATTTACCCCTAGTCCATTCTGTTTTAAAGGCACACATTAAATTTAAAATGTGCCGCCTTATAACAAGGTCTTCATTATTTAAAATATGACCTCTATAAACCGGGATTATGTCCTTGTCCAATAATTTATAATACGCTTCAATTCCTTTTACGTTTTGTGAAAAGCCATACCAACTATCGCTTATCGACGACACCCCCAAACCAATCATCGCCTGAGTTTTAGAAGCAGTATAGCCCATAAAATTTCTATGTAAAGTGCCTTTATGCATGGACTTATAGAGCGTATCTGTTTCTAGAGCAAAATGGTCCATACCTATTTCATGATAACCTACCTCTGCCAATAAATCTTTTCCTAACTCGTACTGCGCTCGTTTTAGTTCGGCTGAAGGCAAATCGGTATCACTAAAACCCCGTTGTCCGTTTCCTTTAATCCAAGGCACGTGCGCATAACTATAAAAAGCTAGTCTATCGGGAAGTAAAGCCTTTGTTTTTAGTATGGTTTCTTTTACATGTTCTAGATTTTGAAACGGTAAACCAAAGATAATATCGTGCCCAACCGAGGTATATCCTATCTCTCTTGCAAGTTCGGTTGCTCGTTTTACGTTTTCAAAAGGTTGCACTCTATGAATGGCTTTCTGCACGGTTTCATTATAATCTTGAACACCATAACTCACCCTTCTAAAGCCAACATTGTACAATGCCTGTAAATGTTCACTTGTTGTATTATTGGGGTGACCCTCAAAGCTAAACTCATATTGTTCTGCAAGAACAGCATCTTTTAAAATTCCTTTTATTAAAAACTCTAAATTTTCAGGGTTGAAAAAAGTAGGTGTGCCACCACCAAGATGCAATTCCTTAATAATAGGCTTTTCATCAAATAACTGGAGGTATAAGCCCCATTCTTTCAATACCGCATTTATATAAGGTGATTCTACACTATGCTGTTTCGTTATTCGCTTATTACAACCACAAAACGTACATAAACTTTCGCAAAAAGGAAGGTGTATATAAAGACTTATTCCTTCTTTGGAATTGCTTTCCTTTAGTGATTTTACAAGTGATTCTTTCCATGAATTTAACGAGAACGTCCTTTCATCCCAATAAGGAACGGTTGGATAGCTCGTATACCGGGGACCCGCAATATTATACTTATTAATTAACGCTCTTGACATACCTGACTTTTAATAGTTCAAAAGTATTATCTATACTGCTTTTAAAAAATGATATATATCATATAGGTATTTGTATTTATTTGAATATTGCGTACCTTCACATAAACAAAAAAACACATTGAAAATGAAAAAAATTAGTTTGCTTTTATTAGCATTAATGCTAGTAACAACAGCTTGTAAAGATGAAAAAAAGGCAACCGATACAACAGAAAAAGAAGTCGTTAAAACCGAAAAATTTGTTGTAAAACCAGAAGCAACTTCTGTAAAATGGACGGCTTACAAAACAACAGAAAAAAAAGGTGTTGGCGGGGAATTTACATCGGTAAAATTTGATGTAAAAGAGGGCAGCTCTGCTCAAGAGGCTCTTAACAATTTAAAATTCTCTATTCCAATTAGTAGTTTGTTCACTAATGATGCCACAAATACTAGAGATGCCAAAATCAAAACATTCTTCTTTGGAAAAATGCTCGATACCGATATGCTGAAAGGCACAATAAGTTATGATGGTGACAAATGTTCTGCTGCACTTACTATGAATGGCGTTACCAACGACCTCCCTTTAGAGGTAAGTATTACAGACGGAAGACGCGTATCTATGACCGGTGTAATGAACTTGGCAGAATGGGATGCACTTGATGCGCTTAGCGCACTAAATAAAGTATGTTACGATTTACATAAAGGCCCCGACGGTGTTAGTAAAACTTGGGAAGACGTTGCTATTGAAGTAAGCACATACTTAAGAGACAAATAGGTTAAAAACTTAATGACCACCCAACAAATCCTTGAAAAGCTAGTTTCATTCCCAGTACTGGGCGGCGAAAGTAATTTAGAAATTATCCATTGGATAAAAGATTATATAGAAAGCTTTGGTATTACAACAAAATTGGTTCCCAATGAGCGTAATACCAAGGCTTCTTTGCATTGTAGAATGGGACCAGCGGTTGACGGAGGTGTTATCTTATCTGGCCATACCGATGTGGTTCCTGTAAAAGGTCAGCCCTGGGACTCCGATCCTTTTACATTAACAGAAAAAGACGACAATAACCTTTATGGACGTGGCAGCTGCGACATGAAAGGCTTTTTAGCTTGCTGCTTAGCAGCACTACCTGAAATAGTAAATAGTAAATTAAACAAACCATTATATTTCGCGTTCTCTTACGATGAAGAAATAGGCTGTTTGGCTGCCCCTGCACTTATAGAAGATATTAAAAAAACGTATTCTGAAATCCCTAAATATGCCATAATTGGTGAGCCATCCATGCTACAACCTATCATAGGGCAAAAAAGCATTCATATAATTGATATTAGTATTACCGGATCCCAAGGGCATAGCAGCCGAATTAAACAGGAAGTTAGTGCTGTGCACGAAGCGGCACATATTATTCTTTGGGCCGAAGCTAAAATGAATGAACTCATTAATACGGGCCGACTGGATGATAGATTCAATCCGCCACATTCCTCCCTGCATACAGGTCTAGTTAATGGTGGCATTGCACCAAATATTATTGCAAACAAAGCCACTTTATCATTGGATATACGGTGTCTACCTCAAGATAATGCCGAAAGTCTCTATAAAGAACTCAAGGCTTTTTGTGAGCAAAGAGAAACTTTACAACAATCGGTTTTTCCTAAATTTAATATTGAAGTGGTTGAAAACCACCCTATAGTACCGTCATTAAATACAAGTGAAAATTCTACTGTTGTAGACTTAATAGGAAAAATAACAGGCAACTACAATTGGACAACCGTATCCTATGCCTCGGAAGCAGGTCATTTTTCCAATGCCGGTTTCGAAAGTATTATATGCGGACCTGGATCTATAGCCCAAGCACACCGAGCTAACGAATTTATTTCTAAAGATCAATTAAACAAAGGATTGGAAATGATAAAAAACTTAGTTAGCCTAGAAGCAAACACACTTTAATTCTTATGTTTTTTGTTTTCGAAAAAATTTAAAGCTAACTTCACAAAAAATCTTTAAAAAAAGAACCTAGCATTAATTAAATGCAATTAGAAACACTTGTTAAAAAATTTCAGGATAAAGACGAAAACGCTTTTGAATCACTATATAACATGTATAGCCAAAGTATTCATGGTGTTATTTTTAATATTGTAAAAGATGATGCTTTAGCCGATGAAATAACCCAAGACGTGTTTATAAAAGCCTGGCATAAATCTAACTCTTATAATAGTGGTAAAGGCCGATTTTTTACTTGGATTTTAAATATTGCTAGAAATGCAGCAATTGACAAAACACGTTCTAAAGACTTTAAGAAAAATAAGCAAAACCTTAATGCCGATTTTTTCGTAAATATTATTGAAGCCTCTGATAATTTGGACAACAAAACCGATGCTATTGGCATTAAACAATTTGTAAGCAAACTAGCCGATAACTGTAAAAAAATCATAACCCTACTATATTTTAAAGGATATACTCAAAGTGAAGCTTCAGAAACACTAAACATGCCTATAGGCACAATAAAAACTAGAAACCGAAATTGCATTAAAGAACTTCGAAACATGGTTCTTAATTAAACAATGGATACAAAAGCATACATAGAATCTGGAATTTTAGAGCTATACGTAGCCGGCGTCCTCTCCAAAAAAGAAAATGAAGAGATATATGCGCTTATGCAAAAACATCCTGAAATTTTACAAGAGGTTTTAGAAATTGAAAGTGCTGTGGTTAAACTTACTGCTGCGACTTCTTCACATAACACGAATAAAAATATTCAGTATTTAAAACATAAGTTAGGTTTTAAAAACACCAAAGTAGTTTCAATAAAACCTAAGTACAATTGGCTGACTTACACCGGTTGGGCAGCTTCCATAATTTTAGGAGCTGGATTATTATGGACTATAAACCAAAATAATCAGTTAAAATCCGATATTAATGTTGCTACTATAAATGAACAATTATTAGAATCTGAAATAGAAAAAGCAAACAGTAATTTAAAAGATGCCAAACACCTTATTTCGGTTTTAAGGGATAGAAACATAATAGCTGTACCGCTTCCTGGACAAACCGCTTACCCAGATGCTTACGCCAAGGTTTATTGGGATAAAAATGCCAATAACATTTATTTAGATGCAGAAGGTTTACCCTTACCACCAGAAGGCAAAGTTTACCAAGTTTGGTCTTTAACATTAAATCCTTTGAGCCCTACAAGCCTAGGAATACTCAATAACTTTAATACAGATGAAAATAAAATATTTACCATAAGAAACACTAACCAATCTCAGGCATTTGGCATTACTTTAGAACCTGCTGGTGGTAGCTCATCACCTACTTTAGACCAACTTTACACCTTAGGTCTTGTTGAAAACAATTCTTAAAAAAAGGAAAGCTACTAATTATTTCAAATTAAGTAACTTTCCTAAGCAACAAACCAACCAAAAAAAACTAATACTTTTAATCTACAAAAGACGTTTAAAGATTTCTACTGTTTAAAATTTATAACTTATTACACCCTTTATGAAAAATGGTGTACCGGGCGTAAAATGAATTTCTTCAACAGGTGTTATTTCGTTTTGAAGTCTTGATTCTGTAGCAAATTGTGTTTCGTTCCACTCGGTGTCAAAAAGGTTTTCTATCACAACACCAAAAGTTATATTTTTAATAGTGTAATTCGCATTAATATCAGTCACAAAATAACCATCGGCAACAATACTGTTATCTTCATTGGCAGGTCTATCATCTAAGTACCTATAGTTTATGCTTCCAGAAAACCCTTTATAATCTTGCAAAGACAAACCTCCAGTTACTGTGAAATCTGGGGCCAACGGAATGTAATCATTTCCTTCATCTTCAGCAGTACTTCGTGCTTTAGTATAGGTAGCATCGGTATTAAAATGAATATAGTCTGAAAACTGATAGCGAATACCGAAATCTACTCCATAACGTTCTGTTTTTCCGCTGGGTTCAACAACCCCGGCATCGCCCACATAAACAAATTCCTGTTCTAAAAACAAATACCAAAATGCAGTATTTAAGAGCAATTTTTGTGTTGGTTTCCAAATATTACCAAAATCAACACCATATGCTTTGGGCAAAATATTTTCTTGTGTATTGGTTACAACCACACGTGTATCGTTTGAGTGAAAACCAATGCCCGATTTTAAAAACCACTTTATGTTGTTATTAGCTGTGTAAAATAAGTTAAGCTTAGGGCTGAAAATCGTTTTGCCTTCAGATAACGTTTCACCAGTATTGCTAAGTTTATCTTTGTAGATAAACTTATAATTATCTAACCTAACACCTGGTGTAAACGTAAATTTGCCTTTTGTAAATGCTGTATTAAAAAAAGCTGATGTATTAGTTTGATTAATATCTCCTAACTGTACCGCTTCGTTTAATGTAGTTTTATTTATAGTTTTTGACAACTCATTATTATTCGAAATATCATACCTAAAAGACAACCCATAATTTAAATTCACCTCAATATCATTTAAAAATGTTTCGGTTGTAAAGGCGG
Source organism: Seonamhaeicola sp. ML3 (assembly GCF_023273855.1). NCBI lineage: Bacteria > Pseudomonadati > Bacteroidota > Flavobacteriia > Flavobacteriales > Flavobacteriaceae > Seonamhaeicola > Seonamhaeicola sp. ML3. The sequence continues at coordinate 596,965 of NZ_CP096884.1, forward strand.
TGTTCAAACCAAAAATATTGCGACTTTCCTTTTGTTTAATTTGGTCTCCGTTCTCCTCATCATCTAAAAAGAAGGTGAAATTTGAAAATAATTCGAAATTATAATTACTGTAAAAAGCGTTGGTTTTAAATATAGTGTTATCACTAACCTGTTTTGTTAAACTCACATTGAAATTAGTTCTGTCAGTAGTACCACCTTCAGTATCATCAATTGCGCCAAATCTTGAGATTAATCCGCTATTTACGGCTCGCACAGGAATTTGTCCCGAAGCATCCCAAGTACTTGTAAAATGCGAAGCTGTTAGCGTTATTTTATCGTTTGAAGGTGTGAATAACACGTATTTTCCAAACATATTAAGTCTGTTGAAATTTTGTGGCGACTCAAAAGGACCATCACTTTGTAAATTTTCAATGGCTACGTATGCATGTTGGTTATTCACCTTATCAAGTAAATTAAACATACCCAATACACGTGACGTATTAAACTGCCCCAAACCAAATGAAATAGTACTGTTGTTTAAATAATCTTTGGTGGAAAAATCTACATATCCCGCAGTATTAAAATCGCCTTTATTGGCATAATATGGTCCTTTACCAAAATCTATTTTATTCACCGTTTCTGGTATTATAAAATGCAAATCACTATACCCTTGCCCATGAGAATGTGAGACCATATTTACTGGCATACCATCAACCGAAAGAGCTATATCTGTACCGTGATCTATATCAAAACCTCGTAAAAATATTTGTTCGGCTTTACCACCTCCTGCATGCTGCCCGATAATTAATCCGGGTACTTTACGTAATATTTCTTGTGATGACTTTACAGGATTTGTATTTAAATCTAAATCGGTAACAGTGCTTAAGGCATTTAACTGCTCTGAAATCACCAATTCATCTAACGAATATACTTTTTCAGATAACTGAATGGTTATATACTCTTGCACATTCTCTAGATATATAATTTTTGTTTTGTAACCTAAAAGTCCAATTTTAATAGAATCACCAACTTTTGTGTCATTTAAAATAAACGTTCCTGTTTCTAGTGAATGAGCGTGACTTTTAGAGTTTAAATTATAAATATACGCGGCTTCTAAAGGTTGGTTTTTAGTGTTTAACACTTTCCCTTTAAGCTGCTGCGCGTTAGTTTTAACAAAAGCGAAAAGCACCAGTAAGCAAAGCCATATTTTGGTTAATTTAATTATCATAATCAGGCATTAAATATTTTCAATTTTTTTTGTGGTAAGCGGACCTAGTTCAAAACTACTTTCTAACAACTCGTGTTTTATTTTTTTTGCTTCATCAAACTTTCCGTTAGCTTTATAAACTTCTGCTAAATGATAAAGCGCTTCGGGTTCAAAGGTTTTTCCAACAACATGGTCTTCCATTATAGTTAAAGCCTTATCTTCTTGGTTATTGTTAAAATACACCCATGCTAACAAACTGTAAGTTTGCGGTGTTGCTCTGTTTTCCACTTCTGTATGAGCTGTATTAAGAGCTTTCATAAAATGTGAAGGCTCATCAGCGAGCAAAAGTACATTATTAATATTATACATATCACCGTAAAAAGGGTTTTTAACGACCTCTCTAAACGAATTTAACTGCCTTTCTTTAAACTTATTATCACCTTTATAATCAGCTATTTCAGCTTTTAACAGGTAATAATCTGGTGAGTTGTGAGTTGATTTTATCGCTTCTAAAATATTTAAGGCTTCATCAGGATTTTTCTCATGTGAATATACTATCCAAGCTATACCTTTTTTTGCATAAGCATTATTTGGATTTAATTGTAAGGCTTTTAAATAATGATTATACGAGGCCCTGATTTTACCAGCATGCCCATAATAATCTGCTAAATTAGTATAGACCCATTGTTTCATGGTTTTGAGGTTTGAAGATTCAGCAATGTCTTTAGCGCGTTCCATATATCTGATGGTCGCTTCAAGATTACCCTCGTAATCTGACCACTTTGATAATCGGATTAAAAAATCAAAATCTGACAAATCTCTAATCTCAGTTAGGTAGGTTTTCGCTAATTCATAATTACCCAATTCTAAATATACATCAAACATCATGCATTGTGTAGCTCTTAGATTTTCACCCACGATTTCGGCCTTTTTTAAAAGTTCTAAAGCTTCTTTAAATCTATGTTGTGAAATGTAGTTTCTTGCCAAACCTCTTAAGTAACTAGCATTTTTGTATTGCGTTTTTTTATTAGCTTCGGCTAGATATTGTCCAGCTTTAACTAAATACTCTATATTACCTGTTTCATTAAACAAAACAGATTGAGATGCTGCAAGTTTTACTAAATAAGGGAATTGATTTGGTTCTTTTTCTAGCTTTTCTTCCCAAAAGATGGCATCCTTATTTGCTAAATGTAGCACCTCATTTTCTGTTGTATTTAAAAACGCATTGTAATGTGCTTTTTGAGTTATTCTTTGCGAAGTATCATTACAACTACTTGTAATTATAATAATAGCAAGTAGTAATATTTTTTTTGTGGTCTGCATATTTTTTATTTTTTTTTATTGATACTCTTTTTAAAGTCGTTGTAAAATAACCTCAAGGACATTAAAACATACCTTGAGGCTAATTATTTTATTTTACCAAGGTGAGGCTAAATAAGGGAAAGAGGCTAAAAAAGGTTTATCGTTTGCATCAACATTATCATTAGATAACCCTGGGTTTTCTGTAAAATCTTCACCTCCAAAGATTAGCAAAAGTTCTACTGTAATAACATCGTCTACCAAAGCTCTTCCCGTTAAAACATTTGTTCCATCGAAAAATGTTGTTGTTCCATCCAGAGAAACATTTAAAACATCTGTAGCTAAAAGCCCTGTAAATGCTGCTGCATCTAAACCTAGCGCATTAGTATCTCCATTGTTTGAAAACGCAGGACTAAGCGCCGTTAGATTAGTTTGAAACATACTTTGAAAAGCAGCATTTTGTTGAGATGGCACTGTTACATTGAATGTGTCTTTACTATCCGATGATACAAAAACTGTGTTTACTGCTGGCCTACCCATTTGATCTTTTTGCGTATAGGTTCCAGAAAAATCTATTGGCTCTGGTAGAATGACATCATCACTGTTAGAACAATTAAAAACTGTTAATACCATAACCATAAAGACTGTTAATATTTTAATATTTTTCATAATTTAAATTTTTAGTTGTGTTTGTTATTTTCTTTTAGCTTCAACCCAAGTATTAATAGTGCCACTGCCACCAATCATAGGTTTTGGCACTTCAACTATTACAGACATTACGTTTGTGCCTGCAAAGGTATCTGCCCCGGGGTTGTTAAAACTCGTGGCGTTACCTGCAATAATTTCGGAATATTGGGCAAAATCCATAAAAAAGGGATCGTCCCTAGGACCTGCAAAAAATGACATACCATTATTAGTTGCTATTATGGCAGAAGAACCGTAAGGTGTAATATCTACAACACCTCCTACAGTAGCATTCACTTGTATTACACTATTTAAACCTGTTGAAGAAGGCTGTATCGGACCAAAGAAATACATTTTACCATCCCTTGGAATGGCTTGAATCACCAAATCTTCAACACTATCTCCTGTAGTATCAATATTAAATTCTACTAATACATTTTCGTCAAAGCTGGCTGTTGATGTTCCTGAAGGACTCAATAAACCTTGTAGATTAGCTACAAACACTAAGTTATCTGTATTCTCCGCCTGAAAGGCATAAAAATCGGTAATATCACTTGTGCCACCCTGTACGCTTGGAGCATCAATATGATCTGCCGCTACCACTATTAAACCTATTACGGTTATAATAGTTATTCCTAGAACATTTCTAATTTTTTTCATAATTCTTGATTTTAGTTAAATTAAAACTCTGTTTAATGTGAATACCTACGTAAAAACAAAAAGAGCGGTTTTGTTAAAATTTTGTTAATGCAATTAGTTTTTAGATTATGCTACCAATGCATTACATTTACAATAGCATTAAAAACACCTTTTCAATGAACCCATCTGCTCAAGGTTGGATTAAAAAATTATTACTAGAAGTTTCTGAAAATGATGCTTTTCTAAATGTTGAGGACACCTATTTTTACGATGCATTGCGAGGTTGTGGATTTATTTATGGCAATAATTTAGATGTTATACTTGCTGTTGTTGACAAAAAAGATTTCACTGAAGAAGAAATATCCAAGACCAACTTACTTTTGGCATTGCTCTACACACATCATAACGCTAACACTAACACCAATTTTGTAGACAGTGCTATCGATTTTTACTCCTCAATAAACGAATTGAAAATCTCTTTTTTGCAAGGTTTACTAGGCGGGAAAAAATCTAGTGAAAAATTAGAAAAAATAATTCACAAGCGCACACAAATTGACGCCAATGCACTCACAAAGAACTTCAAATATTTTATTATCAATGCGCTTTTATACTTAGACGTTCTAGCCTACTCTGAATTTTTGAAGAAAGCATCTATTTCAATAGACTATCTTAGAAATTTGGAAGCCTCTATAGAAGCTATTATAATGAATGTTTTAAACTCTAAATCATTCAAAAACAAATACGATGAAAGTCTTATAAAATTATTCGAGTCTTCGTTGAGGTATCACGACTCAAAAGCTCTTGGCTACAAAAGTGCTATAACTAATATAACATCTCACTTAGAAAAAAATTACATTTTGGATTTGGCCTGTATGGCTACTTGGACGGATAAAAAAATTGACAAAAATGAACAACGCTTTTTAGTAACCCTTGGTACAGACTTGAACATTTCTAAAGATAGAATAAGGGAGTCTATTTCTTCAGTAAACCTATTTTATTCGGTCAATAAAGACAATATAGCATTATTGAGTTCCAAGAATATTGTACAGAGTTTTTACACAAACTCCAGCAATATGGTATCCAAGCTTATTTCTAGAAATAGAAAACGCTTATACCGAGAACTTTTAGACAGTAAAGAGCTTATGGTGCTGCTAACACAATCTACAGTTAGGGACTTAAGCCAAGATGAACAGAAAAAAGTACAAGAACAGCTACTAGATATTTTTAAATCCATACCTAGTTTAGCAATTTTCATGTTACCCGGCGGAGCGCTATTACTACCCTTGGTCATTAAATTTATCCCGAAACTTTTACCATCTGCCTTTGATGAAAATAGGATTGATGATTAACAGTAATTTACAATCAAAAAAATGAAGCTAAAAACCCAATCTATAATCTTGAAAAAAAACCTTTTACTACTTATTATAATTTTGAGCTTCACTTGTTGTAAATCTTCTAAAAAAGCTAAAAACAAAACTGAAACACCCACAGAAGTTACTGCTAAAAAAAGCAAGACATTATCTTTACCTGAATCCATCATTAATTTTGCGAAACAGTTTAAAGGAGTACGATATAAATGGGGCGGAACATCAAAATCTGGCATGGATTGTTCTGGTCTAGTTTATGAGTCGTTTAGAGCTCATCAAATATACTTACCTAGAATTTCTAGGGACATGGCTCGCAAAGGAAAAAAAATAAAACTCAAAGAAATAAAAGAAGGCGATTTATTGTTCTTTAAAACAAAAAATAGAAGGAATGCCATAAATCATGTGGGCTTAGTAACAAAGTCAAATGCTAAAGAAATCGAGTTTATACATGCTACCACCAGCAAGGGCGTAATTATATCTAATCTCTCTGAAAAATACTGGAATAAAGCCTTTGCTGAAGCCAGACGTATTCTGTAAGATTTTTTTATCTTACATCTAAATGCGATTACTCAACTTTTCCATAATAAAACTAACCATTTGCCTTATTGTAGGCATTGCCGTTGGTTATTTTATCAATCTATCGGTAAACCTATCGCTATTAATTACATTATTACTCATTCTTCTTTTATTAATCTCCTACACCGTTGCCAAAAAACAGTTTATCCAAACCCCATGGTTTGGTCTTTTGAGTTTATTGACTATGATAAGTATAGGAGTGCTTACGGTAAACCTTCACAATGAACAGAACTTTTCTAACCACTATTCGACTGAAATATCTAGTTCACCAGATTCTTCAAGGACAATAACCTTTAGAATCAGAGAAACATTAAAACCGGGAGCTTATCACAACAAGTATGTGGTAGATATTTTAAAAATTGACACTATTGAAGTAACGGGCAAATCGTTATTAAATATTGAAAAAGCCCCCTTACACCCTTATTTACAAATAGATGACATCTATGTAACAAAAACAGAATTCTCTAATATAGCAGCACCTTTAAACCCAGGGCAATTTGATTATAAGAGCTATTTAAAAAAGAAGTACATATACCACCAATTATACCTAAAAAACGAATCTCTATTCCTTATAAATTCTGAAGTGCACACGTTATTAGGAGTCGCCAATACATTGAGAAACTTCATCAATACAAAACTAAAATCATTCAGTTTTAAACCAGATGAATTAGCTATTATCAATGCTTTGTTCTTGGGGCAACGACAAGATATAAGCGAAGATGTTTATAGGAGTTACGCCAACGCTGGCGCTATACATATTTTAGCTGTTTCGGGCTTACATGTAGGTATCATTTTGATTTTTTTATCATTTGTTTTAAAACCTATTGAACGCTTTAAAAATGGTCACGTACTTAAAACCATATTGCTACTCATTCTTTTGTGGAGTTTTGCCATAATAGCCGGACTTTCAGCATCGGTAACCAGAGCTGTAACCATGTTTAGTATCGTGGCTATTGCCATGAATTTAAAAAGACCAACAAACATATACAATACACTTGCCATTTCTATATTGGTTATATTACTTTTTAAGCCGTTGTTTATTTTTGATGTAGGGTTCCAATTGAGTTATTTTGCCGTTTTGGCCATTGTTTCAATAGACCCGTTACTCTATAAGGTTTGGCGACCCAAAAACTGGTTATTAGACAAATACTGGCACACTCTTACTGTTACAATTTCGGCCCAATTAGGCATTATTCCCTTGAGCCTTTTTTACTTCCACCAATTCCCCGGATTGTTCTTTATTTCAAATTTAGTAATCATCCCATTATTGGGAATTATTTTAGGTTTTGGTATTCTAGTTATCATTTTGGCTATTTTAAATCTTCTTCCCCAGATTTTAGCCAATGTTTTCGGAAACATAATAGAAATCATGAATCGGTTTGTGAATTGGGTTTCTAATCAGAAAATGTTTCTTTTTGAGGATGTTTCCTTTAGTATCTTTTACACGATAGCATCTTATCTTGTAATTATCGCATTGGTTCAACTTTTTATAAAACGAAATTATAAGAGACTAAAATTATTTTTAATTACGATTTTAATATTTCAGCTATCCATTTTAATAATAAAATTTAAATCACCAGACAACCAGTTCGTTATCTTTCATAAGAGCAGAAACACCTTGGTTGCAAATATTAAAGACAACAAAATAATAGTTGCCCATGACTTTGATAGTATTACTAAATCTAAAAACAATATTGTAAAAAACTTCAGTGTTAAAAATCATATAAATACCATTGAAACTCATAGCATTAAACCAATATACCAGTTCAACAATAAAATATTTTTAGTTGTTGATAGCTTAGGAATTTATAATTTAAAATCTATGAAACCCGATTATGTTTTTTTACGACAATCACCCAAAATAAACCTGAATAGATTAATAGATTCCATAAAGCCAAAACAAATTATTGCAGATGGTAGCAACTATAAATCGTTTGTGAATAGTTGGGAAAGTATTTGTGAAAAAAGAAAACTCCCTTTTCACAATACCAGTAAAAATGGAGCTTTTATTATAGACTATTAACTCTTAAAGCGATCTATTAACTATATTGTTGGCAACATTTAACCAAGCACTGGCTCCGCCACGAACATATCCGGTTTTTCCTAAATTTTGAAGATTAGTTTTTCCGTCTGGTTTTTTCTCAGGCTTTACAAAATACACCGAGGGGTACCCTCTTACCTTAAAGATACTTTGCAAATACAGATTTTGATTTCTAATCGTTTCATCTTGAGGTGTTCTTCTGGGAAAATCCAATTCTACAAGTACAACCTTGTTAGACCACTCCATAAAATCGTTGGTTGCAAAAACCTCTTTTTGAAGTCTTTTACACCAACCACACCAATCGGAACCTGTAAAGAAAAGCATTAATTTTTTATCCTGAGCGCTTGCCACTTCTACAGCCTCATTAATATCGGTATACCACTTAACACGTTCTTGGGCATTAACTTCTACAGTAAAAATCGAGAATACAGCCAAAACAAACACTAATTTCCTCATTCTTCTTTATTTTTAAATTCGGGTTTAAACGCTTTGTAATATGTATTGAATTCCTCTTGCGTTTCTATTTCCTTGTGTTTATCGTTCTTGAACATTTTTAAATACAACTCTAGCTGAACAGGTGTTTTATATCCTCTAAGTGGAAAAATTAATTTCCCACCTTCATCTAGAAATACAATGGTAGGATAGGCCTGTATTTGAAGATATCTCGATAGCTCATGAGCCGAATTGCGTCTATTTGCCAAACTAGGATTATAATTCGGGTTTTTAAAGGTTCTACCCTCATAACTTACAGTATCATTTCCTTCAGCATTAAACTTTACGGCGTAATAATGCTTGTTTACATATTCAACAACATCATTATTATGAAATGTATTCCTGTCCAGCATTTTACAAGGGCCACACCAGTTGGTGTAAACATCCATCATAATCTTTTTGGGAGTCTTCTTTTGAAGGCTTAAAGCCTCATTTAAGCTCACCCAATGTATTTCTTGGGCTACAACTCCAAGAGAAGTAAAAATAGTAAGTAGGAGTACAAAATGTAATCTTTTCATAGTCGATTTGTAGCAAATGGTGTGCCCAACTTACAAAAAACACAGTAAATAGGGCCATTTTAAACAAACTTTAGCTTTTTACTCGATTAACGAACACCGTGCATGAGTTTTTTAAGTACTGGATTAAGAGCATAGACCAACAAACCTGCCACTAATGGTACAATGGTAAAGATTAAGAAGAAAGTCGACAAACTATACTCCTTTGTAATGTTTTCGATTTGACCACCAATAACTGCTGCCAACTTGTTACCAATAGCTATAGCTAAATACCACATACCAAACATCAAAGCAATCATTCTTGCTGGGACCAGCTTGCTCACATAAGACAAACCAACAGGTGATAAACATAATTCGCCAAGAGTATGAAACAAATAGGCCATTACCAACCATATCATACTAACTTTCACACCTGCTTGAACGCCATAGGAACCAAAAGCTAACAAACCAAAACCAACTGCCATAATTACAAGCCCTAAAGCATATTTTGTAGCAGCTGACGGATTATATTTACTTTCCCACCATTTAGAAAAGAATGAAGCGAAAACGATTATGAAGAACGAATTCAAAATACTAAACCACGATACTGTTATTTCCGAAATTTCAGCAGTAAATTCCCTGTTCAACATCCATACCACCAAGCCCCACATACTTAAAAAGCACAATACCAAAACAACGTTTGACCCCGGAATCTTTTTAAACGTTTTTTTCCAAAGTAAATACAAAACATATGTGATAATTACCAAAGGTACTATAGTCAATATGGCATTAATGATATTGAAAGTCACTGCAGCATTTCCAATTAAAACTCTATTAACATTATCTCTAGCAAAAAGAATCAATGATGAAGCCCCCTGTTCAAAACTCATCCAAAAGAAAACCGTAAAAAAAGCAAAAATGATAAAAGCAATCATTCTATCCCTCACAATTTTAGTATACCTAGAAATCCGACTTACACTAAGAATCAAAAACAATATTAAACCTGCTATGACTATAACATACTGTCCCTCTAAACTTGAAGTTTGCGCCCAAGAAAAGATATCAATCTTAACAATTTTAGACATCGGGTCATTTATTGCATATGCTAACGCAATTAGTGAAGTTATTCCAATCAATACCTTATCAAAAAAAGTGAAAGGATTTAACTTTTCTTCATTATTACTTTGTGACTTCACCTCTGGTGATTCCTCATTTATGTTTTGAGGCAATTCAACTTCATGTATTTTGCTCGGCTTAGCACCAATATTCCCAAACAGATTTCCCGAAAACCAAAACTGTAAAGTTCCCAATAACATAAAAATTCCAGCTAAACCAAATCCATAAGCCCAACCTATTTTTTCCGCCAAGTAACCACATAACATCATTCCGAAAAATGCACCCGCATTAACACCCATATAAAAAATGGTATAGGCACCATCTTTTTTTTCTGGATTATTCTTATACATCTCTGAAATTATCGACGTTATATTTGGCTTAAAAAAACCTGTACCAATAACCAATAAAGCTAAGCCTAGATATAATGAAAGCTCTGTTTCTAGTGCCATAAAAGCATGACCCAATGCCATTATAACCGAACCTATTATAACAGCCCACCTATACCCTGTAATCTTATCAGCGATAATACCTCCTAAAATTGGTGTTACGTAAAGTAACATTGCATAAGTTCCAAATAACGCTCCAGCATTTTCAGCACTCCATCCCCATCCAGGATTTGAAGCTGTAATGGCCATTGTTAGAAAATTTACCAAAAGAACTCTCATCCCGTAAAATGAAAAACGCTCCCACATTTCAGTAAAGAATAGAACGAAAAGCCCAGCTGGATGACCTAAGACTTTATCTTTAAATAAATTTTGTATATCTGTATTCATGGTATAGGCCTTATTAATTCTCTGCTAACTCAAAACCTTCTGTTTCATCATATTTCATCTCACGTTCATTATCTTCTGCTCCATGTGTTAGAGTTTCTAATTTCTTCCTAAAAACCATAACCAATGCACCAAATACTAAACAAAAAACAGCAATTCCTGTAAATATTGCATACTCCCCTAAACTCTCTGATGCTTCTCCCAAAAGCCCTGCTACTTTATTACCAAATCCTGTCATTGCAAAGTAAACTCCCATCATTAATGAGGCATATTTTACAGGCGCTAATTTAGTTATATAAGAAAGAGCGACCGGAGAAATACAAAGTTCCCCAACAGTATGGAATAGATAAGCTAACACTAACCAATACATAGCTGACGCCCCAGTGCTTTCATATTGAGCTGCAGCTGCGGTCATAAAAAAGAAACCTGTTCCCATTATAATCAAACCAATAATCATTTTAAATAAAGAGGAAGCAACTTTTCCTTTTAATTTTCTATTGGCCCAATAAAGTGCTACAGAAGTTCCTAGGAAAATTATAAACATAGCGTTTAACGATTGAAACCAGGTCGCAGGAACCTCCCACCCTAACAACATTCTATTTGTGTTTTCTTTTGCATAAATATTCATTAAACCTCCAGCTTGTTCAAAGGCACCCCAAAAAACAACAACTAATAAGAATGAAATGAATAAAACCACTACCCTTTCTTTTTCTATTTTAGTTAAAGGTCTTTTCATTGCTTCCTTTTCTTCTTGGTTTTCGGAAGACCCCAAAAAGTTACCCACATACTTAAGATGCTTTTGTCCCAAAACATATTGTATAAGACCTAAGGTCATTCCAATACCCGCAAGACCAAAGCCATAATGCCATCCATGCACCTCTCCTACATACCCAACTATTAAACTTGAAAGAAATGCACCAACATTTATACCGATATAAAATATTGTAAAACCTTTATCTCTTCTAATATCGCCTTGCTTATAAAGACCTCCAACCATTGTTGAAATGTTTGGTTTTAACATACCCACACCGGCAATAATCAATGCAAGTCCAGAATAAAAAGCCCACATCTGCTCAATAGCCAATACACTGTGCCCGGCAACCAAAAGAATACCTCCATAAAGCACAGATTTTTTTTGACCTAAAAACTTATCTGCAATCCAACCTCCTGGAATCGACATGACATAAACAAGCATTGTATACCAACCATAAAGCGCTAAGGCCTCTCCACTTGACCAACCTAATCCAGGGTTATCAGAAGTGGTAACCTCTACTAAATAAAGTGTTAATAATGCACGCATTCCGTAGTACGAAAATCGCTCCCACATTTCGGTAAAAAAAAGAACATACAACCCAACCGGATGCCCAAAAAGTTCTTTTTGCTTTATTGTTTCAGAATTTGCCATAATCTATTTCAAGTTAGTTTTTTATCCTTTAACCTTAATCTCTTCATGTTTCTTTTCAACAACCTTCTCTCTTTTGTCTCCAAGATTCTCATGAATGAAATTGGTCATTTTTTTATATAAATGTAGCCTGGTATTACCTCCATAAATACCATGATTATCATCTGGGTAAACAGCCCATTCAAATGGTTTATCTGCCTGAATCAAGGCTTCGGCCAATCGCATAGTATTTTGTACGTGTACGTTATCATCAGCAGAACCATGGACCAAAAGAAAATCTCCTTTTAATTTATCTACATGGTTAATAGGTGAGTTATCGTCATAGCCACTGGGGTTTTCCTGAGGTGTCGTCATGTAACGTTCTGTATAAATCGTATCATAGAATCTCCAACTGGTAGGAGGCGCCACAGCAATAGCCATTTTAAAAACATCATTACCTTTAAACAAACAATTACTACTCATAAAGCCTCCATAACTCCATCCCCAAATTCCAATTCTACTGGCATCTATATAAGGACGTTCGCCAAGTTGTTTAGCTGCTGCTATTTGGTCTTCAACTTCATATTTCCCAAGTTGTTTTTGAGTAACCTTCTTAAAGGCGGCTCCTTTAAACCCAGTACCTCTTCCATCTATACAAACAACAATATAGCCTTGTTGTGCTAGGTATTGAAACCAATAATCATTTGTACCGTTCCAACTATTGGCTACAGACTGAGATCCTGGACCAGAATATTGAGTCATAAACAACGGATACTGCTTTGTCTCATCAAAATTAGCCGGTTTAATCATCCACATATTCAAATCGTACCCGTTAACATCTATAGTACTGAACTCTTTTTTTGAAGTTTTATAGTCTGAAAGTTTTCGAGCTAGTTTATCATTATCCTTGATACTCTTTATGAGATTTCCCGAAGCAGAGCTGTTCAAAGCATATTCTGGTGGAGACGTAGCACTGGAAAAAGCATTTATAAAATACGAGAAATCTGCACTAAATGATGCGTTGTTCGTTCCGTCACTCTTAGTCAACCTCTTTTTATCGCGACCGTTTAATTTTATAGAATAGACATCTCTGTTTATAGAGCTATTTTCTACCGATTGATAGAATATACGCTTTGTCTTCTCATCGTAACCATAATAATTGGTTACCTCCCAGTTTCCTTTAGTAACTTGATTTATAAGGTCTCCTTTTTTGTTATAGTGATAAATGTGGTTAAAACCATCTTTCTCACTTGTCCAAATAAAACTGTTGTTCTTTAAAAAGGTGAGATTATCTGTAATTTCAACATAAGCATCATCACGTTCCTCAAGAACCAGCGTTGCTGTATTATCTTCTGTATTAATGAACCATAAATCCAATTCATTTTGATGCCTATTTAAAAAATGGGCGCTTAAAATATTACTTTCATTGGTCCATTTTATTCTTGGAATGTAGAAATCTTCATAAGCCTTCCCAAAGTTCACCAAACTTACAGTTTTAGAATTCAAATCATAGACATGAAGTGAGACCACTGAGTTTTTTTCACCTGCCTTAGGATACTTAAAGACTTGTTGTGTTTGATAAAGTCCCGTTCCATAAATATCCATAGAAAACTCCGGAACTTCAGTTTCGTCAAATCTAATAAATGCTATTTTATTACTGTCTGAATTCCATTCAAAAGCTCTTACAAAAGCAAACTCTTCTTCGTATACCCAATCTGTAATACCATTGATAATACTGTTCTTTTTTCCATCGGTAGTTATTTGAAGCGTATCACCTGTTATCAAATCCTTCACATATAGATTATTGTTGTAGGCATAAGCTACCTTTTTTCCATCGGGTGAAAAAGTAGGCTCCTGAATAAGTTGCTCTGAAATTAAATCAAGTGTACCGCTTTCAATATCAAACACAAAATAATTACCCGCGGATGAATGCCTGTAAATGGACTCCTCGTTAGTTGCTAAAACCACTTTTTTTTCATCCAGGCTAAACTTATAGTCTGAAAAATAATTTACAGCACTTAAATCTGCTGAACTCACTAGAGTCTTTACCTTTTCTAAGGTTTGATAGTCGTAGATATCTATAGACGTATTACCGTTAGCTCTGTTAAAGTTAAGCACCGAATACTGTTGCCCATTGGCCATAGAATGGAGAACGTCCATACGCTCTGTTCTAAACGCTCCTTTCCATATTTCCTCTAATGTAATGTCTTTATTTTGAGCGTTAATAATTGAAGTGAGTAAAAATAAAACGCCAAAAAAATATTTAAGGTATCTCATCCAGTAGTTTTTAAATATGAGTGTCTCAAGATACGACATCCATTACACATCTCTTACAATTTATAATAGAAAATAACGAATGGTTCTTTAATAAAAATGCTTTTTGATTAAAACAGTGTCAATTTTAATAAAAACTGCCCTAAAACCAATCTTTATTAACACATATTTAGCTAGTCATTGCTTTGTTGTTCAAAATTCATGCCGAGTGTAGTATCTTTGTTCTTAAAACACCCCTTTATGAGTAAAACTATTGCCGGTTTTTCCAAACTTTCTAAAGAACAAAAAATCGATTGGCTTGCAAATACGCATTTTGTCAACCAAAAAGAGGCCAAGGCCATACTTAAACAATATTGGAATACTAATGATAAGCTCCAAAAATTACACGATGAGTTTATTGAAAACACCATAACCAATTATTATTTGCCGCTTGGTGTAGCACCAAACTTTCTAATAAACAACAAGCTTTACACCATACCCATGGCCATTGAGGAAAGTTCTGTTGTAGCAGCAGCAAGTAAAGCAGCTAAATTTTGGCTGGACAGAGGCGGCTTTAAAACGGAGGTTATCTCGACTACCAAAATAGGCCAGGTTCATTTCATCTATAAAGGCGATTTTAATAAGTTAGAACAGTATTTTCAACATATAAAGTCCGCTTTATTTGAGGACACCAAATCCATAACAGCCAATATGGAAAAACGTGGCGGTGGCATTCTAGATATTGAACTTAGAAATAAAACCGAAGATATCGAGAATTACTACCAGCTTCATGCTTCTTTTGAAACTCTCGATGCCATGGGAGCTAATTTCATCAATTCTTGTCTTGAACAGTTTGCTAAAACCTTTAAGGCTAATGCTCTGGAGTTTGAATTATTTACTGCCGAAGAAAAGGATATAGATATCATTATGAGTATCTTATCTAACTATGTTCCAAATTGCATAGTGAAAGCTGAAGTTAGCTGTCACGTTGATGAACTTTCCGAAAACAACAAGATATCTGGAAAAGCCTTTGCCGAAAAATTTGTTCAAGCCGTATCGATAGCTGAAAAAGAACCTTACAGAGCTGTTACCCACAATAAGGGTATCATGAACGGTATTGATGCCGTAGTTCTTGCTACTGGGAACGATTTTAGAGCTATTGAAGCCTGTGTACACGCGTATGCTTCTAGAAACGGACAGTATAGCAGCCTTACTCACGCTAAAATAGAAAACGATATTTTTCGATTTTGGATTGAAATACCCCTAGCCTTAGGAACAGTAGGTGGCCTTACAAGTTTACATCCGCTCGTAAAATTAGGACTGGAACTACTAGACAAACCTTCTGCTAAAGAACTTATGCAAATTGTTGCTGTTGCCGGACTTGCACAAAATTTCGCTGCATTGCGTTCACTTACCACGACAGGTATTCAACAAGGACACATGAAAATGCACCTCATGAACATCTTAAATCAATTCGAGGCTACAGATACCGAAAAAAAGAGACTGGTAGAACATTTTAAAACCAATACCGTAACACATAGTGCCGTGGTAGAAGCTTTAAACAATCTAAGATAACTTACTCGTAATATGAAGCATTATTTTAGTCACGGTAAGTTATTAATCACTGGAGAATATTTGGTTCTAGACGGGGCACAAGCCCTAGCTATTCCCACTAAATACGGACAATCTCTGGAAATAGAGACAATACCTGAATCGTCTATCTACTGGGAAAGCATAGATTTAAATGGTTCTATTTGGTTTAAAACAGAAATAAAAATAGCTCCTAACGGAGATCTTAAATCTGCCCAAAATGATGTTGTTACCGAAAGACTGATTGAAATATTTAATGCAATTAAAACTCAAAAGCCTGACTTTTTTGGTATTGAAGGTGGTTATAGCATAAAAACAGTTCTAGATTTTCCTAAAAACTGGGGTTTAGGAACGTCCTCTACCTTAATAAACAACTTGTCTAATTGGGCAGACATTAATGCCTTTAAGTTACTAGACCTAACTTTTGGGGGCAGCGGTTATGACATTGCATGCGCCCAAAATGATGGCCCTATCATTTATAAAACGATACCGAAAGGGCAACCTGAAGTTGAAACAACACCATTTAATCCAATTTTTAAAGAGGATTTATATTTTATTCACCTTAATAAAAAACAAAATAGCCGAGATGGCATTGCTTACTACCGGGCTCAACAAAAAGAAGCGCTTAAAGATGTTATTTTAGAGATTAATGCTATTACATCAAAAATGGTTTCTTGTCGTGATTTGAACGAATTTCAAGATTTAATGGATAAACACGAAACTATAATAGCCAACATAACCAATCAAACTCCAGTAAAAGAACAGTTGTTTAAAGATTTCAACGGAAGCATTAAAAGTCTTGGTGCGTGGGGAGGAGATTTTATTATGGCTGCATGCGATACAAATCCAACTAATTATTTTACAAATAAAGGGTTTGAAACCATTATCCCTTACAGTGCTATGGTATTATAAGCATCTACTCTTGAACATTTTAGAAGATGCAAAAAAATAAAGCCTCGTAAAAGTTACGAGGCTTTATTTTTTTGGTTAACACCAAATAATTTTATTGAACCTGAGACGATGCTCTGTTATCTTCAATCTCTGCAGCAGCCTTTAGAGCATTGTATAACTTGGTTGACACCGTTCTGGATTTTTGTTGTTCAATACGGTTTGCTGCGGCTTGATAGTTATCAAGTTCTACGGCCGGAGTAACCTTTGTAACCTGAACCATATAAATCCCTTTCTCTCCAACAACAAGTCCTGAAGTCTCTCCTTCAGATAAACCAAATGCAGTCCCAACTACAAGCGGCTCTCTACCTGCTCCAGAAATGGTTGGGTTTTTCATGTTTATTGCAGATGCAGTTCTTACAGAACCACCTTCGGCAGTTGCTAAATCCTCTAAGGTAGTAGCCGATATTCTTTCTTTTATAATCTCAGCTTTCTTTTCTTTTCTGATCTTTGGTAATACAGTTGCCGTTGCATCTTCAACAGACATTAAACCTGCTTCATTCTTAGCCACTAATTGTGCAACAACATATCCTCCAGTAACGTTGAAACGTTTTATATCACCAACTTCAGCTTCTTCTTCAAAAGCCCAACGTACAATTGGTCTTTGGTTACCAACACCAGGAATACTTTCGTCTAACGCTTTTATACCGTTAACCGGTCTAACTGTATAACTGCTTTCTTTTGCAAGAGCTTCAAAATCTTGTTTGGCAGCATCAATTTCAAACTTAGATGCATCTCTAAAGATTTTAGCTGATGTTTCTTCAGATGGTTCTATTTGTCTAGCAATAGTTCCTACCTGAACTGCTCTCTTCTTATTTTTCTGTCCTTCAATTTCTATAATGTGAAATCCAAATACAGTTTTAACAACTCCCATATCACCAACTTTACCCTCAAATTCAAAGTCATTAAATTCAGGAACCATGGTGTTGTATGGATGCCAATCATATCGTCCTTCGTTAGCTACACTTCCTTGATCCGAGGAAAATTCTTTTACAAAATCTGGGAATTTAGATTTATTTCTCTTTAATACAGCCAATAAACTATCTGCTCTTTCTTTGGCTTGATCTTCAGTTAAAGTTACTTCAGGAGATGCACTTTGCGACCCTAAAAACGGAATTAATATGTGCCTAACTTTAGCTGAATCTGGAATGTTTTTTTCAGCGATAAGTTTAGATAACTTAAAGAAACCAGATTCTTTGTAAGGACCATAAACTTCTCCAACGCTTAAACCAAATATACTGTCTGCAACCTGAGATGGTAATCCAGATTTGAATACAAAACGCTCATTGAACTTAACATCAGATTTTAAGTTGATGTATTCTGCATCGTTTTTAACTTTAGAAAAAGCTACAATAGTATCTTTTCTTCCTGTCTCATCAACTAATTGGCCATTTAGAAAAGTCTTCAATTCATTTTCTATTGCTGCCTCGTCTTCAACAGAAGCAACTTCCTTGAATTGAACAAATCTGATATCGCGCGATTCTTCAACCTCAAAATCTTTTCTGTTATCGTTAATGTATTTTGATATATCTGACTTGGTAACTTGTACAGTACTATCTGCAATAGAAGTGTAAGGCACTTGAACATATTTAATGTCAATCTTGTTTCCTTCTAAATTATGGTCTAGTTTACCTTCGGCCAACGTACCTGTTAAACCAGCCTTAACTAAATTAAAATAGTTTTGTTGTAAACCATTAGCTGCTAATTGTTGCTCGTAATCCACCCAACTTTTGTAGGCAGCAGCCGAAGTTGCTTTTAGATTAGAGATGTACTCATTAAGCATGTATTCATCGAATAAACCTGCTTCGTTAGAAAACTGAGGATTGTTAGCCAAAGCTGTTTTTAACAAGTCTCTCATTTGATCTTGCTCCACAGTAATACCCAAAGCCTCGTATTCTGTTTCCAAAATGGCATTTCTAACTTCCTGTTCCCAAACCCTATTCATTACTTGTGTATTAGTAGCATTAGGACCAAGTTGTCTTTGTGCATTTTCTACTTTTTGAGTAAAATCTTCTCGCGATATCTCTTTTCCGTTTATTGTGCCAACTACACTTTGAGATTTATCTGAGAAACTTGCACTTCCATCAAAAAGACCTGATAACACAAAAGCAAACAACGCCATTGCGATTACTAAAATTAATACTAAGGTCTTCTGTCTTATCTTGTTTAAAATTGCCATTTTATATATGTGATTTTTAACTTTTTCTTGAAATATCAATCAAAATAGTGCGATTGATGAAAATATCGTGCGCGAAAATACCATTTTATGTTTAATAATAAAAGTGCAATAGGGCATTAATTGGAATAAAGAAGCGTATTGCAAACACTAAAATGATAAACACAAGAAAGATGTACGCTGGTCACAAATTAATTAATTATCATTCAGCAGTTTAAGTTCTACTAAATCTATCTTTGTATTGGAGACTTCGGTTATTTTAAACTGAAAATTCTCTATTTTGATGACGTCATCCTGACTTGGAATTTCTTCGGTAAAATTTACAATTAGTCCACCTAAAGTCTCATAGTTTTCGCTTTCCGGTAAATTAATTTTATAGGTCTCGTTAATATAGTCTACTTCCAACCTTGCTGAAAACAAGAAAGAATCACCATCAAGAACCTGTTCTACCAAATCTACAGTATCATGTTCATCCTCTATTTCACCAAATAATTCTTCAACTATATCTTCAACAGTCATTATGCCAGATGTACCACCATATTCATCAAGAACTACAGCTATACTTCTTCGTTTTTTTGTTAGCACATTCAACACATCCTTAATTAAAACGGTTTCGGGCACGAACTCAACCGGCATCATCATAGACCGAATATCCTTGTGCTTTTTAAATAGTTCGAAAGAGTGTACATAACCTAAAATATCATCAATACTTTCTTTGTAAACTAAAACTTTTGTTCTTCCAGTATCAGTGAAAAGTTCGCTTAGTGTCTTTATGGATTCATTTATTTCTACGGCAATAATCTCTGTTCTAGGCACCATAACTTCACGTGCCTTAACATCTGAAAACTCTAGGGCATTTTGAAATATCTGAATTTCAGAATCCACTTCATCATGCTCTTCCACAGATTCCATTTGCTCACTAATATAATTCCCTAATTCAACCTTAGTAAACGCCAGTTGAATTTGGTCTCCATCGGTTTTGAAAAAGGTTTTTAGAACAATATCTGAAACCCAAATAACAAATTCTGATATCAATCCGAATAGTACATAAAAAAAGTAAGCGGGTATTGCCAAAACTTTTATGAGTGTGTTGGCATAAATCTGAAAAAACACTTTGGGTAAAAACTCAGCAGTAATTAAAATCACAAACGTGGATATGACAGTTTGAGAAAGCAAACTTAAATCTTGTAGCAAATAATTTAAAAAACCACTATCTGTGGGCAAAAAGGATTGAAACCATTTTACCAACAAGTCGCCCATAAAAAATCCATAAATTACTAACGCTATATTGTTACCAATTAGCATAGTTGTTATGAATTTAGAAGGTCTGGCAGTGAGTTTAGAGAGGGTAGTAGCAAGAATACCTTCTTGCTTTTTTTCAATTTCTATATGAATTTTATTTGAAGACACATAAGCAATCTCCATACCAGAAAAAAAAGCCGAAAGCACTAAAGAAAGGACAATAATTACAATATATATTGTCATTTAGCTTTTATTATTTCTATCCTGAAATTTTTGCCGAAACCTCCGCCTAAAGAAAAACATAAAAACAGCTAAACCTGCTAGCAAAAGATATGGATAATTAACCGCTCCAGTTTTATTGTAAGTTTCCCAAACATTGTACAAAAAAAGTCCAGCAAAGATTAAATATGCGTATTGAAAAATACTTAAATATTTCATTTGTTTAATTTAATGTAAAGATAGTTAATTAGAGGTGAATACGGTATTGATTAATCTTCTACAGAGAAAATCCCGGTAACTTCGAGTACCTCTGCATTAGAAAAACTCTTATTGGAATCGAAACCATTACCATGTATGATATCCTCACCAGAAATATAAGTTACAGGTTCGTTGGTAAATAACCATTTCCGCTTTTGGTCGAAATACAATTGTTGCGATTTTAAAACATCTCCATTGTGAGTGATTATTTCAACGTTACCTTGTAAATCTATAATACCTGTTTTATCATACACAATTGCATAGTCTGATACTATAGTGCTCTTCTTTTTTTCTTTATCAAAAAGATTCATAACAACACCGTCTATAAACTCATAGTAAGGAAAATGTCTATTAGTATAATTAAACATTTTTTTTCCAATTAAGTGCCTCGTAACCCTACCCGAATCTGTATACTTTAAATTAAAGTTTTCAGCTTCTCCAATAGGTTCATTTTCTGAGATACCTAAATTTTGAACCTCGTTATAATTGTCTTTACATGAAAAAAACATAGCCACAGTAAAAACTGTGACTATGCTTAACATATAATGTTTATAAAATTGTATCATTTATTTTAGTTCAGACCAAGAGCTAGTCTAATCTAGTCTTAAATTTTTGGCACTGTAACCTGGCCTCCAATCCAACAACCAATCTTAATTACTTGACCAGAATTAGCAGCACTAAAAATATCTGCTTTTGATGGGGCTTTAGCCTTATAATTTGCAACAGACTTAGCAGCATTTTTCTTTTGTGTTGGATCAACTCTTGCTGCTTTATTGGCTTCATCAGCAGCTAACCAATATACTGCTCTTTTGTTAAACGTTGTATCTCCACAATTATTTGCACTTGCAGCATACATAGCTGCGATAGATAAATGTGGGCGACCGTTAGAAGGGTTTAACCTTAAAGCGTTTCTAAAATACGTTCTGGCCTGACCATATCTACCTTTTTTCTTAAGAATCAATCCGATATTATTCGCCAGTTTAGCCTTTTTAAAAGTATCGGTCTCTAAGTCATAAGACTCCTGAAAATATCCAATAGCCTCATTTTCCTTGTGGTTCTTGAACAATACAGTTGCAACGAAATATTTTGTATCGGCTGAAGGTGCAGTTTCATCATAAGCCTTTACCAATTGTTCGTATAAATCGCTATCAGTACACTCTTTGTGATACATTCTACTAACCGCACGTTTAAGCCAAACTGCATCAGATTTGTGAGCTTCAAAATCCTTAGTATAGAGAGGAATCAAATTATCACAATTAGCTCTAGTCCCTAACTTTTCATCAACTCCTGAAGATATCTGGTCGTAGGCTTTCAAATAACTTTCATAAAACCTTTTGTATTTACCATCTTTACTTGATAACGGAGTACCAGCTTCTTCTTTGGCAACCAATTTATTAAGCTTTTCAGAATAGTTTTTTATTTCGTCTTCAACTTTCTCAACAACATCATCGTACTTATTGAATAAATCTTTTGCTGGTTTCTTTCCTGCGTCATACAATTGTACCATTAAAGAGAAATAAGTGTACAAACTCTTTGGATTTGTGAACGTTTTTTTATCGGCATTGTATGCTGTATCAAAACCTTCGTATAACTCTTCTGTTGTCTTATTAAGCTCTTTTTTATAGTCGTACATTAACTGACAAGCAATGGCACCATACTTCCCTTTTGGTGTTTTACTTGGGAAATATTCTGCTCTCTGTTCGTAAAGTTTTAAAAGGTCGTTAATGAACCCTATTTTTTCTGCTCCCGTTGAGTTGTCTATTTTATGGTTTAAGATTTTTTCTCCATCAACGTAAATAGCGTTGTTAAACTTCGGACATTTATTCCTTACGGCAGACCAAGGTTCAAATGCTGCATCGTAATTTTTTGCCTTTACATACTCATGGAATATTGACAATTTAGTCATGCACTCTTCATCCTGCTGCGCAAAACCAAAACTTATCCCTACAAATAATGCAATTAAAAAAGTAATTTTCGTTTTCATGATAAAATTTATACTGTGTTAGTTATACTTTCGTTTCTGGAACCATCTGTCGCCCAAAGATAAACTTAATTGAACGTTTATAAAATTCTCTTGTATTAAATTATTATTAGTTGTTCCTCGTTTACCTAGCTCTACTCCTAAGTTGGCATTAGATATTCCACCTCTTAATGGTAATCCTACTCCAAAAGATATGCCAAACTCTTTAATAGATTCAGAATTTATGTTTAAACCTGTTTTTTCCATCCTTACACCTGCACGGTAAACCATTCTCTTATAATAACCATTTAAAGATCGATAGTTCGGAATATAAAATCCGCCAATAGATAGTGTAGTGGCATCTTCGTATATCGTATTGACACTGCTGTATAGGTCATTTGTAAAATCACTGGTTTTTTGAAAGGTATAATCTGCACCTAGAAACCAAACTCTAGGTCTTCCTATACCTAAACCAAACGACATCTTAGAAGGCATAACCAAATCTGTCTCTAAAAGCCCAGCAGATTCTAAATCCACATCGATATTTTCACTAACAAATTCTTGTCCTGTACTACCAACAGTGGTTATTGTTGCAATAGACCGTTGGTTTTTTGATGTTAAGTCGCTTTCTGGAGTATAAGTGGTAGTTGCTTTAAGCTCCAAATTATCGGTAAGCATAGTGCTATAATATAAGCCTAGATTAAAATTCAATCCACTTAAATCAGAACGATTACTTTCTCTAGACTGTAATTGCAAACGAACACCGTCATCATAGACATATTCTACAATACTGTTCTGAATATTACCAAAATTATAATGTGCATCTACACCAAAACTAAGCCCTTTAGCTATACGATAACCCAAACCTAAAAAAGCCTTGTTAACGCCTCCTTCTCCACGAAATCTATTCTCTATATCACCTGCTGTGTTTAACGATTCTAATTTATATCCTACTGAGGTATAAGGAAGTAATCCTAAAGCAAAACCAAACTTACCCATTGGTATAGATAAAGCCAGATAATCGAATGTTGTTGCACTTGATGTAGCACTCCCAGTCTGAGTGTCTAAGTTTGTATTAACATAACTACCGCCAACGGTAAACTTTACAGGTCTACTCTCGTTATTCCAATCACTTATGTTTTCAGTGGCATAAGAGGCAGGGTTACGAAGGTTTACATGAATACTATCAATGTAAACACCTATTCCTCCCATACTCCTATTTTCTACTGTTCCTTTGAACTTAAGGCTACCTATACCATAAAAAGAATAAGGTGAAGCTGTCCCTTCTTGTGCATAACTTGTTACAGCTATCAACGCAATAAAAACTACTACAAGTTTTTTTATCATTCGTTTGAATTAAATTGTAATAAAAAATTCAGACCCTCTAAAAGAAAATTTGAATTGGCAAATATGCTACTTTTTAATTGTTTAGACAAGAAATTAGCATCGCCGCCTGTTAAAATAACTGTTAAATGAGGATATTTGATTTTATACTCCGTTATTACCCCATCAATTTCTTTCACGAGTCCGTTCACTACACCAGAGTGGATTGATTCATTCGTTGAATTTCCAGTTATATTCTCAGGTAGTTTCAAATCCAACAACGGTAAATTTGCAGTTAAATTATTTAATGACCTATATCTTGTGCTTAATCCCGGTGAAATAGCACCACCAATGTACTCATTACTTGAATTGATAAAATCATAGGTAACACAGGTTCCTGCATCGATGATGAGCACATCATCATTAGGAAATTGATTTACTGAAGCTGAAACGAGAGCTATACGATCTACCCCTAGCGTACTGGGTGTTTTGTATTTGTTTTCAAACGGTAGCTTCGTTTTGGAATTTAAAATCATCAGATTTACCAATTCGGTTATCTTAGATATCACTTTATCATCAAATCCACCTACAGAAGACATTATAGCACCTGTTATTGATTTATAACGCTCAACTAACATACAAATCTGTTCAAATAAGTTATCCTGACTTGTGGTTAAACGTTCTTCTAGGTGGCTACCATTGTAAACAGCTAACTTCACCCTGGTGTTTCCAACATCAATAATTAGTTTCATATGTTTTGTTATGAAAGCGGTAAAAATACAAAACACTGAAAACTATACTCTTAATGAAATTATAATATTGAGTTTAAATAAACAGAAGAAATTTAAATAATTAAAAGGCATATTTTTTAGTTTTTATTTTGTGAAATGTAAATTAGAACATATATTTGCATCCGCATTTAGCGAGGTACCTTAGCTCAGTTGGTAGAGCAAAGGACTGAAAATCCTTGTGTCCCTGGTTCGATTCCTGGAGGTACCACAAAAAAATCCCGAAACTTTATTGTTTACGGGATTTTTTGTTTCTGTACGCTTTACATTTATTAATTTAACGCTTATTAAAAGCGTTATGCAACCTCTTTCCTTTCTATTACTAATATTTTGTTAAGGACTTAAAGCAGATAAATCAATTTATAAATACTGAATTTTATATGATAAAGATTATTAATGAAATACTATTCTATTAATACACAGACTTTTTAAAAACCCTAAAACTATATTGATGAAAAATCAGGAGTATTATTCTAATTAGAAAGGCCTTTTAAGTAATACGTATCTAGACCCTCTCAATTTTGGCAAAAAAAAAGACCCTTCATGTAAAAATGAAGGGTCTTCAAGAAAGGCAACGACCTACTCTCCCACAAATGCAGTACCATCGGCGCTAACGGGCTTAACTTCTCTGTTCGGAATGGTAAGAGGTGAGCCCCGTCGCTATAACCACCTTAAGTTTTAAGTTAGAAGTCTAAAGGGATTGGGCATTAGTAACAAGTGACTTTTGCCTTTTCACTTTTGACTTTTAACTGCAAGCTACGCTTGCAAATATCTTAACATATTGAAAAAATTACATGAACTTGTGTTTTGTACTCTAAAAAGAACAGGCGTACAATAAGCCTACGGGTTATTAGTACTACTCGGCTGCGTGCGTTACCGCCTTTACACCTGTAGCCTATCAACGTGGTCATCTCCCACGACCCTTTAAAGAAATCTCATCTTGTGGTGGGTTTCGCGCTTATATGCTTTCAGCGCTTATCCCTTCCCAACGTAGCTACCCTGCAGTGCCGCTGGCGCGACAACAGGTACACCAGAGGTTGGTCCAACTCGGTCCTCTCGTACTAGAGTCAGATCCACTCAAATTTCTAACGCCCACTGTAGATAGAGACCGAACTGTCTCACGACGTTCTGAACCCAGCTCGCGTGCCACTTTAATGGGCGAACAGCCCAACCCTTGGGACCTTCTCCAGCCCCAGGATGTGACGAGCCGACATCGAGGTGCCAAACCCCCCCGTCGATGTGAGCTCTTGGGGGAGATCAGCCTGTTATCCCCGGCGTACCTTTTATCCTTTGAGCGATGGCCCTTCCATGCGGAACCACCGGATCACTATGCTCTTGTTTCCAACCTGATCGACTTGTAGGTCTCTCAGTCAAGCACCCTTATGCCATTGCACTCTGCGCACGGTTACCAAGCGTGCTGAGGGTACCTTTAGAAGCCTCCGTTACTCTTTTGGAGGCGACCACCCCAGTCAAACTACCCACCAAGCACTGTCCTCACATCGTGAGTTAGACTCTAGATAAGCAAAGGGTGGTATTTCAACAATGACTCCACAACACCTGGCGATGCCGCTTCAAAGTCTCCCACCTATCCTACACATTACTTATCCAAAACCAATACTAAGCTATAGTAAAGGTGCACGGGGTCTTTTCGTCCCACAGCGGGTAAACGGCATCTTCACCGTTACTACAATTTCACCGAGCTCATGGCTGAGACAGTATCCAGATCGTTGCACCATTCGTGCAGGTCGGAACTTACCCGACAAGGAATTTCGCTACCTTAGGACCGTTATAGTTACGGCCGCCGTTTACTGGGGCTTCATTTCAGATCTTCGCCGAAGCTAAACCCTCCACTTAACCTTCCAGCACCGGGCAGGTGTCAGGCCATATACGTCATCTTTCGATTTAGCATAGCCCTGTGTTTTTGATAAACAGTCGCCTGGATCTTTTCACTGCGGCCCCCCCAAAGGGGGGCGACTCTTCTCCCGAAGTTACGAGTCTATTTTGCCTAGTTCCTTAGCCATGAATCTCTCGAGCTCCTTAGAATTCTCATCCCAACTACCTGTGTCGGTTTAGGGTACGGGCCGCTTCCCTCGCTTTTCTTGGAAGTCGCTTCTCTGGATTATCACCGCAACCGAAGTCTTAGTGTACTATCGCCGTGTTGCCACTGGCTTCAACGTGCTATTCCGTCAGCACGCACCAAATATACGCCTCCGTCACTTTTAACGGGAGCGGGTACAGGAATATTAACCTGTTGCCCATCGACTGCCCCTTTCGGGTTCGCCTTAGGTCCCGACTAACCCTCAGCTGATTAGCATAGCTGAGGAAACCTTAGTCTTTCGGAGTGCGGGTTTCTCGCCCGCATTATCGTTACTTATGCCTACATTTTCTTTTGTAGCTGCTCCAGCAGGCCTCGCGACCAACCTTCAGCGCCACTACAATGCTCCCCTACCACTTATAAAGTCCATAGCTTCGGTAGTATGTTTATGCCCGATTATTATCCATGCAGAATCGCTCGACTAGTGAGCTGTTACGCACTCTTTAAATGAATGGCTGCTTCCAAGCCAACATCCTAGCTGTCTAAGCAATTCCACCTCGTTTATTCAACTTAACATACATTTGGGGACCTTAGCTGATGGTCTGGGTTCTTTCCCTCTCGGACATGGACCTTAGCACCCATGCCCTCACTGCTGTGTATATTTATTAGCATTCGGAGTTTGTCAGGAATTGGTAGGCGGTGAAGCCCCCGCATCCAATCAGTAGCTCTACCTCTAATAAACTAACCACAACGCTGCACCTAAATGCATTTCGGGGAGTACGAGCTATTTCCGAGTTTGATTGGCCTTTCACCCCTACCCACAGGTCATCCGAAGACTTTTCAACGTCAACCGGTTCGGTCCTCCACTGTGTGTTACCACAGCTTCAACCTGCCCATGGGTAGATCACACGGTTTCGCGTCTACCACTGCTAACTAAGCGCCCTGTTCAGACTCGCTTTCGCTACGGATCCGCACCTGAAGTGCTTAACCTTGCTAACAACGGTAACTCGTAGGCTCATTATGCAAAAGGCACGCCGTCACACGTAAACGTGCTCCGACCGCTTGTAAGCGTATGGTTTCAGGTTCTATTTCACTCCCTTATTCAGGGTTCTTTTCACCTTTCCCTCACGGTACTAGTCCACTATCGGTCTCTCAGGAGTATTTAGCCTTATCGGATGGTCCCGACAGATTCACACAGGGTTCCACGTGCCCCGCGCTACTCAGGATACTGCTATCTTAACGTCTCTTACCTATACGGGACTATCACCCCCTATGGTCCGTCTTTCCAAACGGTTCTAGTTCGATTCGCATCGAATGTCGCAGTCCTACAACCCCCACATTGCCGTAACAACATGGGTTTGGGCTAATCCGCGTTCGCTCGCCACTACTAACGGAATCACTTTTGTTTTCTCTTCCTCCGGGTACTTAGATGTTTCAGTTCTCCGGGTTCGCCTCCTTTCGGATGTTATGTCTTCAACATAACGGGTTGCCCCATTCGGATATCTGCGGATCAAATCGTATGTGCCGATCCCCGCAGCTTTTCGCAGCTTATCACGTCCTTCTTCGCCTCTGAGAGCCTAGGCATTCCCCATACGCCCTTATTTAGCTTATTGTACTTTTTGTCTTTTTAATGAGTTACTAATAATTGCTCGTTACAATTATTCTAGTTTTATTAAATATTTCTATCTAATTAAATTTCATGTATCTTTTTTCAATATGTCAATGAACGTTTCAATTAACAACTATTAATTAATAATTGTTAATCATCCGTGGAGAATACCGGAGTCGAACCGGTGACCTCTTGCGTGCAAGGCAAGCGCTCTAGCCAGCTGAGCTAATCCCCCTTGTTTGAGCCGGCAGTCCTCAGTCCTCAGTATTCAGCTACTGTGTACTGCTTACTGCGTACTGCAAAACTGGTTGCCCAACTTCTAGAATTTCCTTTCAGTATTTAATGAACTTTTTAAAAGCTACAAGTAAACTTTTAACTTTTAACTCGCAAGCTCCAGCTTGCTCAGTAGTCTCAGGCAGACTCGAACTGCCGACCTCTACATTATCAGTGTAGCGCTCTAACCAGCTGAGCTATGAGACTTTGTTTAGTCGTTAGCACTTAGCCGTTAGCTTTTAGCTTATGACTAACAACTAATGCCTTGTGACCAATATATTTTGAAAATTGACAGCAAAAGAACAGACTATCCTTTAAACTTAAAACTTTAACCTACCGTCGTCTTTCTCTAGAAAGGAGGTGTTCCAGCCGCACCTTCCGGTACGGCTACCTTGTTACGACTTAGCCCTAGTTACCGATTTTACCCTAGGCCGCTCCTTACGGTGACGGACTTCAGGCACTCCCAGCTTCCATGGCTTGACGGGCGGTGTGTACAAGGCCCGGGAACGTATTCACCGGATCATGGCTGATATCCGATTACTAGCGATTCCAGCTTCACGGAGTCGAGTTGCAGACTCCGATCCGAACTGAGACCGGTTTTATAGATTCGCTCCTGCTCGCGCAGTGGCTGCTCATTGTACCGGCCATTGTAGCACGTGTGTAGCCCAGGACGTAAGGGCCGTGATGATTTGACGTCATCCCCACCTTCCTCACGGTTTGCACCGGCAGTCTTGTTAGAGTTCCCGACATTACTCGCTGGCAACTAACAACAGGGGTTGCGCTCGTTATAGGACTTAACCTGACACCTCACGGCACGAGCTGACGACAACCATGCAGCACCTTGTAAGTAGTCCGAAGAAAGATCTATCTCTAAATCATGCAACTTACATTTAAGCCCTGGTAAGGTTCCTCGCGTATCATCGAATTAAACCACATGCTCCACCGCTTGTGCGGGCCCCCGTCAATTCCTTTGAGTTTCATTCTTGCGAACGTACTCCCCAGGTGGGATACTTATCACTTTCGCTTAGCCACACAGCCGAAGCCGCACAGCTAGTATCCATCGTTTACGGCGTGGACTACCGGGGTATCTAATCCCGTTCGCTCCCCACGCTTTCGTCCATCAGTGTCAGTACGTTGTTAGTGATCTGCCTTCGCAATCGGTATTCTAAGTAATATCTATGCATTTCACCGCTACACTACTTATTCTAACCACTTCACAACGACTCAAGACTGGCAGTATCAAAGGCAGTTCTACAGTTAAGCTGCAGGATTTCACCTCTGACTGACCGGTCCACCTACGGACCCTTTAAACCCAATGATTCCGGATAACGCTTGCATCCTCCGTATTACCGCGGCTGCTGGCACGGAGTTAGCCGATGCTTATTCTTACGGTACCGTCAAGCCCCTACACGTAGGAGTGTTTCTTCCCGTACAAAAGCAGTTTACAACCCATAGGGCAGTCTTCCTGCACGCGGCATGGCTGGATCAGGCTTCCGCCCATTGTCCAATATTCCTCACTGCTGCCTCCCGTAGGAGTCTGGTCCGTGTCTCAGTACCAGTGTGGGGGATCCCCCTCTCAGGGCCCCTACCTATCGTTGCCATGGTGTGCCGTTACCACACCATCTAGCTAATAGGACGCATGCCCATCTCTTACCGTAACCTTTAATCGAATGTCCAGGAGGACTCTCGATACTATGGGGCATTAATCTCCGTTTCCAGAGGCTATTCCCCAGTAAGAGGTAGGTTGCATACGCGTTACGCACCCGTGCGCCGGTCGTCGGCAGAGAGCAAGCTCTCTCCGTTACCCCTCGACTTGCATGTGTTAAGCCTGCCGCTAGCGTTCATCCTGAGCCAGGATCAAACTCTTCATCGTTAAATTTTTAGGTCTTTTGTTGACCTGTCTTAATTAACGAACAGTAGAATTTCAAGGTTCTCAAAATGGTCTATTCTCTTGTTCGAAACAACTCCGAAAAGTTGCTTCTTACGCTGTCAATTTCAATATGTCTATGAACTCTTTTTATCTTTACTAAACTCGCTTCCTCGTTTAGCGGGTGCAAATATAAAACCCTTTTTTTTACTCCACAATACTTTTTGATATTTTTTTTGAAAAAAGTTTTTTTCTGCTTTTTTCCCTATACAATATCCCTGTGAACGTTCGCACTCCCGGGATAGCTACCCCGTTTTTGCGGGTGCAAACATACGACCCTTTTCCGTTTCCGCAAGAACTTTTTCAATCTTTTTTCAATCTTTTTTGAACCACCTTTTTTAGCCCCTTAGAACCAAGTGGTTACAAAACAAAAAAAATACACAAAAATATATACCTGGGACAAATCGGAAATTACAAGGTACGGAAAATTTCTTAAAACCAAGACTCAAGACTCAAGACTCAAGACTCAAGACTCAAGACCCAAGACCCAAGACCCAAGACCCAATGAACAATTAATGATGAACAAGGACTAACATCTTATGCCTTTTACCTTGACCAATGGAATCTGAGATTAGGGAATAGACAACTAACTACAAAAAGAAATTCCAAACAACACCAAAACGAACTGTAAAGTCTCGGTAAGGGTTATTAGGGGCCGAAAAATAATCGTAACCTGTAAATGATGAATTGAAGTGCTCGGCTTTTAAGAATAACCTTGTCTGCCTAATTTTCGCATTAATAAAGAAATCCAACCTAGGAAACCCTCCAAACTTTTCTGTATTTTGAACATAAAACTCTGCTAACAATGGGTTATAAGCATTCATATTATACTCAGTGAAATAATTTAAGGTTACTCCTGTTTGGAGAAACAATGCTTTCCTAAACATTTCACTGGAAAAATAAAATGTATTTCTTGTTATGAGTTCAGGTACGTTTAAAGAATTGTTTTCGTCCTGTACGTTTTGATATAATACCGTATTATTTAGGGCAAACTTACCTAATTTTATTTCGTTCTCTAACTTAACCTTTAAATAGGTTATTGTAATACTATTTTGAAACGGCCTTATTTCTTGTGAAGATTCGGTGCCTTCAATATTCTTAAAATACACATAGTCTGTTATAGTATTTAAATCGACAGTAATATTCGCTAGGTTTTTATATTGTGCATTAAAAGACAACTCTTGGGACTCTATATTATTGAATCCATTTTGCCAATTATAGTTTTTATAATCACTTTGATACAATAGGGTATTGTAATTTGGTGCTCTTGAACTATGACGCAGTGAAGCCGATGCGGCTATGTCTTCTTTTAGATTAAAAGATACTTTACCCGCAATATAATTCCCTTCAAAATCCCCTGCAATGTTGAGCCCAAATTTACCATTCAACAGAAATCCTTTGTACTTTTTATTATATACACCTTCAACGGCATATATATTCCCTTTTAAACGGTTTGTTATGGTTGAATTATCAAGAACAACTATTTTATCGTATCCATAATTGTAATTGTTATTGGTTATACCAAAATGCAAGTCTCCTAAAACATCATTACTATAATTAAGATAGACTTTATTGTAGAAGTTTTCTAAAGTACTCCTGTCTCTTATATTAGAATTCACAAAAGATTCTCCAAAAAAACGTGTAAGACTAGAGGTTTGCTCATACTGAAAGTATTTATCCTCGAAGGACATTACATGACCTATTTTAATTTCATTTTTATTTAGAGAGTCTTGCTTTATGATTGTATAGTCGTGTTCCAAGTGCACACGTTTTCCCAATAGTATACTCTCTGCGTTCTCAAAATTCACTTCTAAAATCGACCTATCTAAAAACTCGTCTTCGCCACCAATAAAATTAGCTACACTCACATCATCTAAACCACCATTTTCCTGATTGAGTAAATCCTGAGTTACAATATGCCCACGAGCGTTATACCTCTTATTTTTTGTCTGGTAGTTTGAAGTAAACCTAAAATTACCCGTACTCGTAAGCACATGTTGATACCTACCCAAAGACCGCAAGCCTTTATATGCTATCGAAAAGTTAAACTGAGGTGAAGTGTTTATGGTAATGAAAGAATCTACTAACTGGCCTTGCTCGAAAGCTGTTCTGTAGAATAACTCTGTTAATGGTGTTGGGACCCTGTAATAGTTTATGTCTTCTACCTCCCAGTAATTGAAATGTCTGGCCTGTGCACCAAAGTTTGGCATCAAGCTCGTATCACCAAAACTATAAGTAAGACTGTTGTAGGTCTGACCTAAATTAGCAAAAGGCAGCAATCCAAAATTGTCACGTCTTAAATAGTTAAACTTATAATCTTTTTGAATGGTTAGAGTCGTGTCTACGTAAGTGGTATCTCGCTCTGCTGTGATTATAAGATAATCCTTTATCCCGACCACTTCCTCTTCAGGTTCAACATCAACGGGTTCTTTTTTTAGCTTACGCTTCTTGGACAGTTTTTGTAAAATGGTATCTTGATCTTTTGGGGCAACAACCTCTTTATTTTCAACAGGCTCTTGGGCACTAAGAACACATACTCCAAATAAAAAGAAAAGCCCAATAGACATTCTCACTTTACTAACAAGAGCTTCAACATTTCTTTTAAAATGTGTATTCAACATATAATAATGAAGAAAAAAATTGATTAATTCTTTTATTTTGGCAACAAAAGTAGTTATTTGAACGGAAAGAGTGCTCAATTATTTTAAATAAAGAAAGCCAGCGTTTACCACTGGCTTTCTTTCTAAATATTAAACAAGAATATTTACTTTGAGTTAGTCGAGTGCAAACATCTAATAATTAAACTGAAAAAACAAAAAAACAACTAAAAAACACCTTAAAACCTGCCAAAAATCAGGTTTTGAAATTATTATATCCACAACCAAACATCTATTTCT